>WFOE01000124.1 GCA_015488215.1 Planctomycetales bacterium | reverse complement strand
CCCCTCCAAGCCTCCATCCCTCCACCGAAGTCGGCACCTCGCCGGCGAGCTGCCACCAGAGCTGCTCAGAAGCAAATTGTCACCTGCCCAATTAAACCGCTTCGGATTGCCGTTTGGTCCTGTTTTTGCACCCCTGTATCCTGTGGACTTAGGCGCGCCGCGACGGCACGAGGGCCGCGGCGGAACAGTCCCTCATCGGTTCCTCCATTGACGAAAGAGACGGGCTCAATGGACCCCTGTGCCGACGCCGGACAGCCCCCGGCTGCGATCATCGTGGGCGTGCTGGTTCGAGTGGAGCCGGGGTGCGAAGGGCCGCTACAGGCTCGGCTTGAGCGGTTGCCCGGGGCATGCACCGTTTGGGAACAAGGCCCCGGTCAGTTGGGACTGGTGCTGGCCGCCGCGACGGCCGACCAGGCGGCCGAGCTAATCCAGCAGCAGGTGGCCTCCTGTCCCGGCGTGCTGGCCTGCTGGCCGGTTTTCCAGTGCGACGAGTCCCAGTTGCCGGAGTTTCTGGACGTTTGAGCTTCCCACCACCACAGGAGCAACCAGGGATGAAGCTTTCCCGACGCCGCTTCGTGCAAGCCATGGCCGTTTCGGCCGTGGCGGGCGTGGCCGGCTGCCGCAGCGATTCGGCCCGCGACGCCGACCTGGACCTGCAAGGACTCACCTGGCACAAGTCCGTCTGCCGCTTTTGCGGCACCGGCTGCGGAGTGCAACTGGCCGTGCGCGACGGCCGCCTGGTGGCCCTCCGCGGCGACCCCAAGCACCCGACCACCAAGGGGCTGGTCTGCGTCAAGGCCTTGTTCCTGCCCAAGGTGGTCCATTCGCCGGACCGGCTCACCACCCCGCTTATCCGCAAAAACGGCAAACTGGTCGAAGCCACCTGGGACGAGGCGATGACACTGGTGGCCGAGCGATTCGCCCAAGCCATCAAAGAACACGGGCCGGATAGCGTGGCCTATTACGGCTCGGGGCAGTGCTTGTCCGAGGAAAGCTACCTGGCCAACCGGCTGTTCAAAGGAGGGATTGGAACCAACAACGTCGAGGGCAATCCGCGGCTGTGCATGGCCAGCGCCGTCGGGGGCTATGTGACCACCTACGGCAAGGACGAGCCGATGGGCTGCTACGACGACATCGAACACGCCGGGGTGTTCTTCCTTATCGGTTCCAACACCGCCGAATGTCACCCGGTCATCTTCGACCAGATTCTTTACAACCGCCAAAAGGGGCGCAAAGCCAAGGTGATTGTGCTCGATCCGCGGCGCAGCCCCGTGCGCACCGTGGCCGACGTGTACCTTTCGCCTGTGCCCGGCTACGATCTGGCCGTGCTGCACGCCATGGCCCACGAAATCATCAAAAACCAGTGGCACGACGAGCAGTTCATCCGCGAAAACGTCGCGTTCAAAACCGTGGTGGACGGCAAGCCGCAGCAGGTTTCGTTCGAAGACTACGTGAAGTTCCTGGAGCAGTTCGCCCCGGAAAAAGTGGCCGAATCTTCCGGTGTGAAGGCTTCCGAAATCCGCCTGGCGGCCCAACTGTTCGCCGAAGGGCCGACCATGTCCTTCTGGACCATGGGGCTGAACCAGCGTGTCGCGGGCGTGTTTGCCAACAACCTGGTGCACAACCTGCACTTGCTCACCGGGCAGATTGGCAAGCCGGGCGCCACGCCGTTTTCGCTTACCGGCCAGCCCAACGCTTGCGGCGGCGTGCGCGATACCGGATCGCTGAGCCACATCCTGCCCTACGGTCGCGTGGTAACCAACCCCGAACACCGCCGCCAGATGGAAAAGCTCTGGGGCGCACCGGAGGGCAGAATCCCGCCCAAGCCCGGTCTGAACACCATCGAGATGTTCCGTGCCCTGGGCGAGAACAAAATCAAGTGCATGCTCATCCTGACGACCAACCCGGGCCACTCCTTGCCCAACCTGACGCCGTACCGCGAGGCGATGGGCAAGCAGCGCGAGGGGAAGCCGTTCATCGTCGTGGCCGACATCTTCCCCACCCGCACCACCGAACTGGCCGACGTGGTGCTGCCGGCAGCCATGTGGTCCGAAAAGGAAGGGGTGTTCGGCATGTCCGAGCGGCGTTACCAACTGACCGAAAAGCTGATCGACCCGCCGGGCAAAGCCCGACCGGACTTCGACATCCTGCTGGACCTGGCCGCGCGGCTGGAAAAGCACGGGGTGGTGCCCAAAGGCTACATCTCGGACAAGTTCCGCACTCCCGAGGACGTGTGGAACGAAATGCGGGAAGCTTCCCGCGGCACCGCCTACGACTTTACCGGCATGACCCGGGAGCGGCTGCGGAAAGAGCGCGGGCTGCGGTGGCCGTGTCCCAGCGAAGACCATCCCGGCACCGCACGCCGATTCGTCAAGGGCGAAGACCCGCTGCTGGACCAGGGGCCCTATGCCGATCCGGAAGCCAAGCCCGGCCAGGTGCGGTTCTATGCCCAGAAGGACAAACGGGCCGTCATCTGGCTGCGTCCCGCCCGAGGACCGGCCGAGCCGACCGACGAAGAGTACCCGTTCATTCTTTCCACCGGCCGGGTGCTGGAACACTGGCACACCGGCACGATGACCCGCCGCGTCGCCGAACTGGCCCGAGCCCAGCCCGAGGCGTTTGTCGAAATCCATCCCCAGGACGCCCAACGTCTGGGCATCGCGCAAGGGGACCTGGTGCGCATCACGTCGCGCCGGGGGGAGGCGGTGATCAAGGCCCGGGTGGTCCCCACTCCCCGACCGGGCATGGTCTTCGTCCCCTTCCACTGGGAAGACGACGCCAGCTTGATTAACCGGGTGACGATCGACGCCTACGATCCCGGCTCAAAACAGCCGGAGTTCAAAATCTGCGCCGTGAAGCTGGAAAAAGCCTGAGCCGAATCGAAGCAGGAGCCGACCATGCGTGCGTTTGCCCTCGGATTGCCCTTGCTGGTGCTGGCGTTGCTGATGAGTGTGCCCGCCTGCGAGCAGGCCCCGGGAGCCGGCGACGAGTTCGCCGCCGGAGCGTTCCCGCCCACGCTTTCGGACAAGGAATATCACCAGCGCCACTGGACGCGCAACGACTGCCTCACCTGTCACGAAACAGGGGTCAAGGGAGCCCCGAAGATGAAACACACTTCGCTTCCCCCGTTGGCCAAAGAAGTGAAGTGCCGCAGTTGCCACGTCCCGGCTGGCGGAAACCGCTAAGCGGTGGCCATTCGTATTTGTTTGTTGGGCAGGTTTGTTTGAGCAAGGCCAGCGGGTTGGTCAGCCGCCAGTTCCGGGGGGCGTGAGGGTGCGGAGGCTTGGAGGCTTGGAGGGCGAGCCGCCGACTTCAGTCGGCGGAGAAAGGCGCAAGAGAAGCGGCTGCGAATAACCTCCCCGGACTGAAGTCCAGGGCTCGCCGGACGCAGGATGTAACCAAACGCACCAACGGCGAATCGGGAGCCTCAGCTCCCGGAGGCGGCAGTGCCGCGGCCACTGGGAGCTTCCGCACCAATGCGACAACAGGCGTTGATTCTCGCACTCGGCGAGCCGGGAGCGTTCGCTCCCGGAGGAAAAAAACAACCGCAAGTGTTTTCTTCGGCTCTCCCCGAACTGAAGGGGAGAGCCGAAGCGTTGACCAGAATTGTCTCCGGGTGTGCTGAAAGAGTATTGGCTTGGGTGCCTAGAAGTTCGTCACCCACTGGATGTAGGTAAAGTGGGCATCGCCGCGATAGGTGGCCGAGGGGTTGGTGAACCAGAAATCCCCCGCCCAGAAGTACGAGTAGCCCAACAGCACGTCCATCCGCGGGCTGATGCGGTAGCCGACGATCAGGTCCAGTTCCTGGCCCAAGTACTTGCTCCCTCCGGGGGTGGTCACCAGCGGGGTCATGGTCACGCTGTAGGGGACGTCGTCGCCGCGTTGTAGCCAGAAGGCGTACCACCACAGCAGCAGCCGCCATTTTTTGGTCAGGTTGTGTTTATACAGGACGTTGACCGTCTGGATGTTCCGCCGCCCGAACAGGTCCATGAAGCCCAGGTAGTAGTGCCCCAAGGGGAACAGGTGATGGAACCCGTTGCCCTGGATGGAGTCGCCCGAGGCCCAGTCGAAGTAAACCCACAGTTGCGGCTTTCGGGGGATGAGGGCCAGGTCGCGTCCCAGCCCGATGGTGTAGAATCCGGCCGAGTGCGTGGCCGTTCCGTATTCGCCGAACTGGTAAGCCGCTTCGGCCTCGAGGTGCCAACAGCCTTCGTCCACGGCCAGGCGGCTGCCGAGGGTGTTGAAGTAGAAGTCCACGGCTCCGGCGTCTTCGCTGAAGTTCAGGTAATAGAACTCCAGCGCCGCGTTGCTGAACCCCTTGTAAGCGGAATAGACGCCGAAGAACTGCTGGGAGTTGTTCGGGTTGTCAAAGTTTCGGGCATCCGGCGGGACGGGGCGGGTCCAGAACCCGTCGATGTCCCAAAGCTCACCCTGCCACAGGAGCGAGAACCCGTCGAACTTCCGCCGGGTGTTGGACCAGTCCAGCGGCGACACCAGGCGCTGCGTTCCGTACAGGTATTCCTGCCTTCCTACCCGGGCCCGCAGGCGACCGGCGGCGTTTTCCCACACCGTGCCTTCGGCGAACATATTGATGAAGTCGGAGCGGTTTTCCTCAATAGGCCTCGGGGCGAACTGTTCGTAGTTGCTCACCGCGTCCAGATATTCCACGTACACGCGAAAGTCGGGCGAGAGTTCCCAGTTGGCATAAAGCCGCGTGCGGTGCAGCAGAAATGTGTCGTCGCGGCCCGTGGGCCCCAGTCCCCGCATGTTCTGCTCGTTGTGAAACCGCATCCGGTACTGGCCGCCGAGGTCCAGCACACCCCCCAGAGGAGTCGAAAGCCGCTTGAGCCGTTCGCCCAGGTGCCAGTCTTGGTAATGGGGATCGAGCAGGTAGGAGAAATCGTTCTTGTAGAACGGGTTTTTGTACGCCCCGGCGGCTTTCTTGTTCAATTCGGCCACATGTTTGGAACAGGCATCCGGGCAGCAACCCTCTGCCGCGTCGGCTTCGGTGGCCGTTTCGGCCGCCGCGGGAATCGCCTGAGCCGGTTCGGCCCGGGGGGCAGATTCTTCGGATTGGGCAACATAGGACGCTGCCGGCACGTTGCCTCCGGGTGTTTCTTGCGCCGGTAGCGGCGCCGCGACCACCAACAGCCAGCCCAAGCAAAAAAACCACCATCGCAATCGCATGGCTACCCTCCCTGGCGAAAAAAAAAAGAGACCCTCCCGGCGCGCGTGCAGTGCCTAGCCGTGTTATCGGAATCCCCCAAGTGGGTCGTCCAGGTTTTGTCTTACCGGGCGGTTTGCTCCGCCAGGATTCGTAACCTAGGGTTGTGAGGAACCCTGCAAATCGACACAGACGATACGACCCGACCCGGCGGCAGCGCCGCGGAAGGGAACAGTGGTCGTTTTCGCACAGGGCTTTCCCTTGCCGACAGACAGCATCGAGGAGAGTGCGGTGGACACCCTGGCAGTGAGTAAAGCTCAGCTCGAAATTTCCCGGCTGCTGGGCCAATGGCGGCAATGCGCGGCCGATTACCAGCAATCGCTCCAGCACCGCCTGGACGAACTGCACCAGGTGCTGGACCGCCTGTTCGGCCAAAGTGGCTCCTGGCAGGCGTTGGGCCAGCGATGCGAACAACTGGAACAGCTCGTTCAGCAGTCCCAGGACGAACTGGTCCAACAAACCGCCCGCGTAGTGGAGTTGCAGGAACAGCTCGAAGCGGTGGAACAGTGCCTACGCGAAGCGGGCATTCAGGCCGATTCGCCTCTGGCGGCCGCGGTCGAACTGGTGGCCCGGTATCAGACGCTCCAAAAGCAACAACAGCAGGAAGCCACCGCGGCCGAAAGTTCCGCCATCGAGGAACTGCAACAGGAACTCAAAGCCCTGCGCCGCCAGAACGAACGCCTGCTGGAACAACTGCAAGAAGCCGAAGAAGCCATCCGCCAGGAACGCCGCCAGGGAGAAGAGGAACGCCAAAGCTGGATGCGCGAACTGCAAGCCCTGCGCGAGCTGATCCAGCAACAGGCCGTTCAGGCTTTTCTTTCCGGGCAGACAGGCGACCCGGGCCAGTTGCCCGACAAGCCGACGGACCTGCGGGCCGCTCCGTCTCCGCAGCCGGAAGTGGCCCAGAATGTGGCCGCCAAGCTCAAGAAGATTAAAAAGACCGCCTCGCGCAAAAAAAAGAAGTGAGCCACACGGTTTCCAGCCCCGAGTTCCTGAACACGCGAGAACTTCCTCCCGATGGCTCTGGCCCATTTGCTCCCAAATCGGTTGCCTCGCCCAAGCGAGCTGTTCCCCTGGCTTTTGGCCGGAGGGACCGCCGCGGCCTTGGGCTATGCCAGCGGGCAATGGGGCTGGGCGGTGGCAGCCGCCCTGGCACTGGGCTACCTGGGCAGCCGGTTCCGAACGGGGCGCCGTTCCGGCCGGTGCCAACCCGGCATCCCCGCGGTACATGTTCCCAGCAACCAAGACGCGGCGGAACCTGACGACGAAGAACAGTTCATCCGGCAGATGCTCCGGCAAGGTCGGGCGGCCGTGCTGTTGCATCCGCAACTGCGGGCCGATCTGCCGCCGGAATTAGTGGACGAAGCCGTTCAAGCCGTCCGGCAGCGGATGGTTCGCCTGGGTCCGGGAGTGGTGGTTCCGGGCCGCAGCGGCAACATCACCCTGCCGCTGGATGAGGAGCAGCCACCGGAAGAGGCCACCATCGTTTGGGAACAGGTGGACCGGTTTTACCTGGATGGCTGGGTGGTAACCAACGAGGAATACCTGGCCTTTGTCCAGGACGGCGGCTACGAGGACCCGGGACTGTGGAACCCGGAAATCGCCTCACTGGTGCCGGACTTTGTGGATTCCACCGGGGCGCCCGGCCCGCGGTTCTGGAAAAACGGGCGTTTCTTCCCCGGCGAAGAAGAGCTGCCGGTGGTAGGCGTTTGCTGGTACGAGGCGTTGGCCTACGCCCGTTGGGCCGGAAAGACCCTGCCTACGGCCGCCCAATGGGAACTGGCCGCCGCCCGGCCCGTGGCTGTCGGAGCAGCCACGCTTTGCCAGCGGCGATACCCTTGGGGAGACGCGTTCCAACGGGAGCGGGCCAACGTGTGGCAGCCGGGCCAGCGGAGGTTGCTGCCGGCCCGAGCCATCGAACCCTCGCCCCGGGGCAGCGGACTCTACCAGCTCATCGGCAATGTGTGGGAATGGACGCTGGACGACTTCGTTCCCCCCGATGCCTGCGGGGAGCTACCCGCCCTGAAGCAAATCCGCGGCGGAGCCTACGATACCTACTTCGATAACCAGGCCACGGCCCAATTCCAAAGCGGCCAGTCCCCCTTGGACCGCAAGCACAACGTGGGCTTTCGCTGCGCGGTGGCCGCGGCGCTGGTGGAACCCAAGGTCGGCGGTCCGGGCCAGTTGGTGGCTGCTTCCGCTTGCGCCAAGGAGGTGTCGCCATGACGGGTCGCGGTTCGGTGGAGCTGGAATCCCTGCGGCTGGCGTCGTACATCAACGCGCTGCCCTGCTACATTTGCGAGCATCCGAACAAGCACACGGACGAGTTCTGTGCCCAGTGCCTGGCCCCGCTGGCCCTGGCCCACCAGGCGGCCAATCAGAAGGCCCCGCCGCGTCTGGTGGCTGCCATCGGCGCAGCCGGGGTGGGCAAAACGGTCTATCTGGGCACGCTTATCGATATGCTCTCGCGGCAGAGCGAACAGCTTCAGGTGCTCACCCGGGGGGCGTTTTCCATCAACTTGCAGCAAACCACCATCCAGGCTTTGCAGCAGGGGCGTTTCCCGGACAAAACCCCCAGCGAGCCAGACCGCTGGAACTGGGTCCATTGCCAGATCCGCTGCCGCCGCTACACCAAGCCGCTGGAACTGATTATGCCCGACATGGCCGGCGAAGCCCTGCTGGAAGAAGTGGAGCACCCCCGCACTTACCAGGTAATCAGCTCGTTTCTGACCCGTTGCGCAGGCACGCTGGTCTTTATCGACGCGACACGCCTTTACGCCGGAAGCGCCGACCAGGACCACTTCACCATGAAGCTGCTCTCCTACCTGGTCGAGCTGGTGGACGATGCAAAGCACGGCTGGCCCTCGCGGCCCGTGGCCATCGTGCTGAGCAAGGCCGACCAGTGCGACGCGGCGTTCGTCGATCCGGAACGCTTTGCCGAAGAACACGCCTCGGGCCTGGTGCGCTTTTGCCGCCAGTGGTTCAAGAAACATGCGTTTTTCGCCGCCAGCGTAGTCGGCAACTGCGTGGTCTATCGGGACCAGTACCGCCAGGAAGTCCATCTGCCGCTGCGGGTGGAACCGCGAGGGCTGGTGGATCCGTTCCTGTGGCTGTTGCGCCAGCTTTACGGGCGAAAGGTAGGCTAGCCGGGGGAGAGGCTTGCGGCCTGCACGGGAGCGTCCGCACCGGGCAAGAATAAACGCCGATTCTTGGAAACGGCGAGCCGCCGACTTCAGTCGGCGGAGCACGGAACGCCGAGCCGCCAGCTTTAGCTGGCGGAGCAAAAACACAGGAAACGCTTTTCGGTCGGACCTTCCCGGACTAAAGTCCGGGGCTCGCCGTGAAGTCCGAGGCTCGCCAAAACGCCGAGTAGAGTCATCCGCTTCGTGTATTCAAGAAAGTACAAGAAAGTAAAGTATCGGCCGGCTCTTAGTCGGCAGCCACGTTGCTGTTGTTCCCGTAACGAGGGAATCCCTGCGTCATGTCGGTGGAGCCATCCTCGCGCAGCGGTTCGGAAGTGCCTGAGCTTGTCGTGCACCAGGCGGTGTTCTCCTCGGCCGCCACCAGCCGGGGCCAGGGCTACCAGTTCCTGGCCTGGAGCCCAGGGGTTACTCCCTCGCTTCGGCAGCAACTGCACCCTTGGGCTCCCACGCACGATTCGCTGGTGGAACCGCCGCCGCATGGGGCCGGGCTGAACTTTTTTCTGCTGGACCAGCACGCCGTGGTTTCCTGGAGCGGTTACGCGGGCCAGGAATACAGCGGCCGGGGCGCCGCCGTATTCACGCATTTTCTGCTGGCAGAGCGTTCCCAGTTCGAGAAGGCCGGGGCCCATCCGTTCGCCCTGCTGCAAGCGGTCCTGGGCAAACAGGTGGTGGCTCCCTGCTTACCGCTGCCGGAAACGCTACCGGAAATCAAGCTGCCACTGCGGCCCACCTGGGTGGAACTGGAACTGCTGCTGCCGCTGCGGCAGACGAACCCCGTGGCCTGGCTTCCCAGGGTACTGGCCACCCTGGAAGCCGGACGCCGCGTGGTAATCCGTGCGGAGGAAGTTTCCCCCCACGTGTTGGCTCGCGGATTGTGGAGCTGCCTGCCGCAGTCGTTACGGATGCGGACCAGTTTCACCACGGGACTCGTCCCCAGCCTGAGACGGCCCTTCCAACTGATGGTTTGGAAACGGCTGCCCTGGTCGGCAGCACGCTTGCGGCGACAAACGGGAGCCGTGGTGGTCGAGCTTAGCCGCCCGCAGGCGGTTCCCGACGCCGGTACGCCGGCCCCTTGGATCGACAAGGTCGTGCAGGCGGTGGCCCAGGGCACGGTGGCCGAGCTGCTGGAACACCTGGCCCGGCTCAACCGGCAGCAGGAACGGGCAGCCGGACCGCCGCCGGTGGAATTGCCCGCGGAACCCGCCTCGCCGGATCAGCTCCACTGCTGAAGCTCGACGATGTTCCCTTCCGGATCGGTCATATAGACCAGGGTGAGCGTGCCCCAGTCGGGTATCTGAATCGTCTCCACCGTGCCCAATTGGCCTCCGCCCAGGGAAAGAATCTGCTGCCGGGAACGCTCCAGGTCGGGAACCACGAAGGCCAGGTGGGCCAGCCCCTGGCGGTGGATCGGCTTTTCGCCGGCCGGGCCGGGCGGATCGTACTGGAAGATTTCAATCGTCGGGCCCTCCTCTCCCCAGCCGGGCACGCGCAGGTGGATGCCGCGGACTCGGGCCCCGGGCACGCCGGTCAGACGCTCGACCCAAGGACCGTGGTGGTCCCGGGCCGGGGGCACCTCGTGGCAATCGAACACCTGTTTGTAAAACTCGGCCAGGGCTTTCCAGTCCCGGGCCACGATGTTCACGTGGGCATAGCGGATGGTCATGGGCAAGGTCTTTCCGGAAGGGAGTTAGCACGGGGGCTTGCCTGCCATGTGGCCGGCATCGGAAACGGCGACCCTTATTTTGTTGCATTTGCCTGATGGGAGAAATACGGTAGAGAGCACCAGCGAGTCGCCGCCATCGTGCGGAGACAAGCATGAGCACACCAACGACAAGCCGCCGACCCGGGCATGCTCCTGTCCGGGTGTGGTTCACGCCTGGTCTTCTCCAATGAAGGAACTTCCCATGAACCGAGCCTGGTCGCGTCGTGGTTTTGTGTTGAGTTCGCTTGCTGCGGTGGGGTATTTCAGTTTTCCTCGTCCCGGACGAGCCGCTGGCAAGGTGGACCTTCAGGTGGAGCAGATAGACACCATCAGCCACCAGCGGCACAACTACCACGGCTGGCCTACGCTCACCCGGCGCAAGAACGGAGAGCTGTTGCTGGTCTATTCCGGGGGGCGCGAAGCCCACGTGTGCCCCTTCGGCCGCGTGGAGCTGATGCGTTCCAAGGATCAGGGCCAGAGCTGGAGCTGGCCGCGGGTGCTGCTGGACAGCCCGATTGACGACCGCGACTCCGGCGTGTTGGAAACAGCCAAAGGCACGTTGCTAGTAACCACGTTCACGTCGCTGGCGTTCGAAGACCTGATGGCCCGGGCTCGCTTCACCCGGGAAACCTATCTCCGCTGGAGCGCCGCCCGGGACCGCATCGGCCCGGAACAACGCAAAAAAGAACTGGGCGTGTGGATGATCCGTTCCACCGACGGCGGAGTAACTTGGAGCGCCCGTTACGACTGCCAGGTCAACAGCCCCCACGGCCCCATCCAGTTGAGCGACGGGCGTTTGCTCTACGCGGGCAAGGATCTGTGGCGGCACGGGGATCGGGTCGAGGTGTGCATCTCCGAAGACGACGGCCGTACCTGGCGCCGCGAAGCGGTCATCCCGCCCCGGGAAGGCGACCGGGCTCGCAACTACCACGAGCTGCACGCGGTGGAAACTACCGACGGGCGGATTGTCTGCCACATCCGCAACCACAATCCAAAAAACGCCCGCGAAACGCTCCAGTGCGAATCGGCCGACGGAGGCCGCACGTGGAGCAAGCCGCGGGCCATCGGCGTCTGGGGATTGCCTTCCCACCTGATGCGGCTTCGCGACGGCACGCTGTTGATGAGTTACGGCCACCGCCGCAAGCCGTTCGGCGTGCAGGCGCGGATTTCCCGCGACCAGGGCCACACCTGGTCCGAACCGCTCATCATCTACGGCCAGGGCACGGGTGGCGACCTGGGCTATCCGAGCACCGTGGAACTGGACGACGGCTCGTTGCTTACGGTGTGGTACGAGCTTCGGGCCGGACACCCCAAGGCCCAACTCCGCCAGGCTCGCTGGAAACTGCTGCGGTAAGAGGCACCTGCTCCGGCTCGGAAGCTCCCCGTGGCTGCGGCGGGAGCCGCCTCCGCCGACTGAAGTCGGCGGCTCGCTAATTGCGAGAATAAACGCTCGTTTTCGCACTGGTGCGGAAGCACCGTGCGCAAGGCGCACGGCGCAAGTCGCAAGCCGATTCCTGCCCAGGAGCGGAAGCTCCTGCTCAAGACACAAGACCCAAGACGCAAGACCTCCAAATCGGCGGCTTACCGGAAAACAGGGCCTCTTGCGCTGCGGTTGAAAACGAACCGCCGCCCCTTCAGTCTTGTGCGACCCGTTCGCCCAGCAGTTTGCCGAAGCTGAGCACGACCTGCTCCATTGCGGCCTGGACGGCTGCGCGTTGGGCCGGGTTGGTCGCATCGCCGTTTTGCAGCTCTGCGAGCGTATCGTCCAGGTGGTCCAGGCACAGGAGCAGTTCGCGCTGTTCGAGCAGTTGCACGTCGTTCTTTATTTGCTGGCAGCGTACCCGAAGCTCATCCCAACGCTGATGAGCAAACAGATAGGCCAGCAGGTACACGTGCTGGGGAATCTGCTCCACGAAGTGGCTCCACAGCTCCGCTTCGCCGTAGGCCGCCGGGGTGCGTTCCTTCCGGGGCGTTTCGGCCGGAGTGGTACTTTTCCACCATTCCAGACCCAGTCGGGTGGAGCCGTCCTCTTGCGTTTCTTGATTCCGCACCACCGCCGGCATGGTTCCACCGTTGTAGTGGACGGAGATGACCTGCCCGACTTCCGGCGCCGGTACTCCGGCGGCCAACTTCACCCCCAGTCCCTGGAACGATTCGTCCAGCACCCGGGCCTCGACCACTTCCTCGGCCCAAAGCAGTTCTACCTGACTCACTTGCGGCGGAAACCGGAGCCACCGCCGTTGGTTCACCTGGGTGGAAGCAGGCGTCGATTCCATATTGGTTTTCCTCCGTTGAGCACCCACGCACTTCACAAAGCGTATCGGTTCCCTTCAAATCTTAGGTTAGAATCCGGGCACCCCCTGGTCGCGAGCCGCCGGAAGAGCCAAACCGGCCGCTTTCTGCCGGATTGTGCCGGTTGCAGGGATAGTAGGTCCCCCGTCGCTGCCGGGGAGCAAGCTCGCCTCAGTCCGCCAAAACGCAGGCCCGGTGTGGCTTGTCCTCGGGCCAGTTTTTCTGCAGCCGGTATACCGGTCGGCAGGGCGTGCCGGTTCCCCGTCCTAGGAAATCCCCATGTTTTGCCGCTTCCTGAACACGCGCCACCTGGAACCGGAGCTGATGGACCAGCCGGACGTGGACCCTACGTTGCACCGCCAGGCGCTGGCCGCGCTGGAAAGCGTCAACCGGCTCAGCCGGACCGCCGCCGTGCTATGGCGAGCGCTGCTGCGTTGGGTTCCTGCGGACCAGCTACCCCATCTACGCCTGCTGGACGTGGCTTGCGGAGGAGGCGACGTGCTGGTGCAACTGGGCACCTGGGCCCGAGCCCGAGGGTGGTCCTGGTTTCTGGCCGGGTGCGATTTCAGTCCCAGGGCGCTGGAGATGAGCCGCATCCGCGCCCGGCAAGCCCAACTGAAGCTGGAACTGTTCCGGCACGATGTAACGGAGTCCTCACTCCCCGGCGGTTGGGACGCGGTTACCTGCACTTTGTTCCTGCACCATCTGGAAGACCAGACGGCCCAGCAACTGCTGGGACAAATGGCCCGTGCGGCCCGGCACGTTGCCCTGGTGGATGATCTGAACCGCACCTGCTTGGGCTACGTGATGGCTTGGACCGTCGGTCGCCTGAGCCGAAACTTGCTGGTGCGCGAGGACGCACCGCAATCGGTTCGGGCCGCGTTCACTCCGGCGGAAGTAACCCGCATGGCCCAAGCGGCCGGAGCCCGGGTGCTGGAACTTCGCCGCCATTGGCCGCAACGCTGGTTGCTGAGCTTTGTTGCCGCTGAGGAGGAGCCGGCCCTTAAGGAGCAAGCCGTTTGACCAGGCGCACGACCGCTTCAGCCGCCTGGTGAATCTCTTCCTCGGTGGTGAATCGCCCCAGCCCGAATCGCAAGCTGGCCCGGGCTTGCTGTTCCGGGATTCCTAGTGCCCGCAATACGTGGCTGGGTTCCGGCTCGGCCGTAGAGCAAGCGCTGCCGGAGGAAACGGCCACCTGCGAGGCCAGCCCGGTCAGCAACGCATCGCCGTCCACGCCGGGAAAACCGCAGTTCAGGTTATTAGCCAGTCGGAGTTCGCGGCGGTCCAGGGCCGGACCATGCAACACCACGCCCGAGCCGAGCTGCTGCTGGAACCGGTCGAAAAGTTCATCGCGAAGCCGGGCGAGGCGTTGTTGCTCTTCGGGCTGTTCGGCCACGGCCAGCTCCAAAGCCCGGGCCATGCCCACAATTCCCGGCACGTTCAACGTCCCGGAGCGAAGCCGATTTTCGTGTCCTCCGCCATAGAGCAAGGGTTCCAACCGCAGGGGGGGATGCCGACGCCGAAGATAAAGCCCGCCTACACCCTTGGGACCGTAAAACTTGTGGGCGGAAAAACTCATCAGGTCCACGTCCAGCTCGTCCACGTGCACAGGCACGCGGCCCACGGCTTGCGTCGCATCGCAGTGCACGACGGCTCCGTACCGATGGGCCAATTGGGCAATCTGCCGCAACGGCTGGATTGCGCCAATTTCGTTATTGGCCAGCATCACACAGACCAGAGCCGCGGGATGCTGCTTGAGGCACTGTTCCAAGTGGTCCAATTCGATCACCCCGGCATCCGGGCAGCCGTGTTGGCGCACCGGCACCCAACTGACCCGCCAGCCTTGCCGCTGCAAGTATCGCACCGGGTCCAGTACCGAAGGATGTTCGGTACGAGGCAGGACCACATGCTGTCGTTGCGGAGGCGTGCGGCGAGCCAGCCCCAGAATGGCCAGGTTGTTTGATTCGGTGGCCCCGCTGGTGAAGATCACTTCCCGAGCCGTCGCCCCCAGAGCCGCGGCAATCGAGGCTCGGGCTTGGGCCACCGCTTCGGCGGCTTCGTAACCCCAGGGATGGTTGACGCTACCGGCGTTGCCGAACCGCTCGGTGAACCAAGGGAGCATCGCCTCCACCACGCGAGGATCGACCGGGGCGGTGGCGTGGTAGTCCAGATAGATTGGGCGCGAAGGACTGTTCATTCCCGGCGGTGCAACCGGCTCAGCGGCGTCGCGAGCGGCCGCTGCGTTGGGTGGTACGGTGTTCCAGATTCCACTGGATAATCATTCCCACCGCCTCTTCCCAGGAGGGGACATTCCGCGGGCGTTTGGACGGTTTCTGCTCGGCCGATGCGGATTCGCTTTTTTCGGAATCCCCCTGCTCCCCTGCCGTTGCCGTTTCTTTGGCAGAAGATTGCGCAGGGGCGCCTTGCCCGTTGGTGCCGGTGGCTGGTTGCTGGTCGGAGGTCTGCGGCTCCGGCTGGCGAGGCTGTCGACGCGGTTGGGATTCGGTTTTCCGCCGCGAACGGGGCTGTCCCCGGGATTCTTCGGACACATCTTCCTCCGCTCGCCCGCGACGCCGCGAGCGCCCACGGCGTCCCCGGCGTCGCCCTCGGCGCGACGGGGTTTCCTCGGTTTCCGGGGCCGGTTCGTCAAAGCCCTCTTCCTCTGGGAAGGCTTCCTCGCCCACATCGGCTGGTTCGGCGGTGGTTCCGGGCTCCGCTGTCAAAGTGCCTTCTTCGGTTGCTGCCGCCGGCTCTGCTTCGGCCTGTTCCTCGTCCTGGTCTGCGGTTTCGTCCGGCACGGGAATGCCCAACTCCTGGGCAAGCCGGGCCCAGTTGTTCTTGATCGTTTCGCTTCGCCGCGAGGGCTTGCTTTCCTGTTCTTCCTTGCTTTTGGCCCGGTCTTTGACTCCATCCCGGGTAGCTACCGTCTTGGGAGCGTTTGGCTCGGCTGGTTCTCGGTCGGCAGAAGGTGCAGTGGTCGCTTCGCTCGCGGCGACTTTTTCTTCGGCGTCTTTGTCTTCGGCACTTTTTTCTTCGGCGTTTGCCGCGGATTCGGCCTGCGGTTGGTTCTCAGGCTTTGCCTGGGGCTGTTGGGGCTGGCTGGGGGGAACGGCGCCAACTTGTTGCAGGATCAAATCCCACGGATCCGGTTGTTGCGGTTGGCTCATTGCTTGGAGCGTTTGTTCTGAAAGGTGGAGGAAAGAACAACTCGCTACGCTTTCGGATGCCCTTGGTTTGGCACCGGCAGAGGCGGCCACTGCTTGGATGCGGCAGCCCAAGGAGGCAATTTTCCCTGCAATATACCGCTTCGGGCCGATGGCGAAAAGCCGGACCAAGTTGCCGGTTTTGCCCCTTTTGTCGGTCAAAATCGCCGTGGGCTGCCGGAAGTAAACTGAGCCGGATGCCCCGGGGACCGCTGCCCCTGGCCGGGGGAAAGCAGTACGGGCCGGATAGGATACGCCCCGGGAAAAAGGGCTTCTTGAAGTTGGTTGCGGCTGGAGATTATAGTTGAAACTGGAGCAGAGAGTTGTCAGAGGCGACGCGCGAACCATGTTCCTCGCCGTTTCCTAGCAAACGCGAGAAATCGCGTCTTCTGTCGAGGCCGGTCCTGTCCTAAGCGTTTGGCCCCGGGTGCTGCCTGGGGCTCCAGTCCTTTTTGTCCGCCACTGTCGTGGTTCGGAGGTGCACCTTGGTCCAAACAGCCGGCAGCGAAGTCATCGTCGAAATTCGCAATCTGCAAAAGGTTTATCGCGACTTTTGGGGACGTCAGAAGGTTCGGGCGCTGAAAGGGCTCGACCTGGAAATCCATCGGGGCGAGATTTTCGGCCTGTTGGGCCCCAACGGCTCGGGCAAAACCACCACCATGAAGCTGATCCTGGGGCTGTTGTTCCCCACCGAGGGGGAAGTGCGCGTCTTCGGCATGTCCTCCACCGACGTGCGTAAAAACCAGCGGATTGGCTTTCTGCCCGAAGAATCCTACCTCTACCGCTTTCTCAACGCCGAAGAGACGCTTTCGTTTTACGCCCAACTCTTTAACATCCCCGCCCGGGAGCGGCGCCAGCGGGTCAATGAGCTGATTGAGCTGGTGGGGCTCGGCTGGGCCCGACGGCGCCAACTGCGGGAATACTCCAAGGGGATGGCTCGCCGAATCGGACTGGCCCAGGCCTTAATCAACGACCCGGACCTCATCCTGCTGGACGAGCCGACTACGGGCCTGGACCCTATCGGCACCCGCGAGATGAAAGACCTGATTTTGCGGCTGCGGGACGAACACGGGAAAACCATCCTGATGAGCAGCCACCTGCTGACCGACGTGCAGGACGTGTGCGATCGGATCGCCATCCTGCACCAGGG
>WFOE01000123.1 GCA_015488215.1 Planctomycetales bacterium | reverse complement strand
GGCTTGGGGGGATGGGGGGAGCTTCTGCTCCAGGCAGGAAGAGGCTTGCGGCTTGCGACCTGCGCCTTGCGCCTGGAACTTCCGCTCCAGCCGACAAACAACGCTCGTACTCGTGCTTGTACTCGTACTCGGAATTCGTACTCGGAATTCGTACTCGACAGCTCGCTGTCGGCAATCGCGAATTGGCAATCGGCGAGCCGCTGCTTGGCAAGGTCTTGCGGCTTGCGCCGTGCGCTTTGCGCTTTGCGCCGGTGCTTCCGCACCAACGCGAGAATAAACGTCAATTCTCGCAACCGGCGAGCCGCCGACTTCAGTCGGCGGAGGACGGCACGGCCGTCGGCGACTGGGTGCTTCCGCACCGATGCGGGAATAAGCGTTTTTTGCAACCGGCTCTCCCCGGACTGAAAGTCAGAGGCTCGCCGTAAAGTTCGGGGCTAGGCTCCGCTGGCCGAGCAGGCCACGCGGCACCGGCCAAGAACGCCACTAGCGGCCCGGATGACTTCCCCAAGGGCCTCTGTTACGATGGCTTTTGTACAAGGGGAACCGCCGGCCGGGCAAAGGCACTTGCGCCCTTTACCGGCTGCAAGCGTATGACAAACGGGCGTTGTTCGTGCGGTTTGCGCTGCCGCTTCTTGCCGGGATTTCTTCCGGCGCGGTGGTGAAAGCGGCAAGGTTCGAAATCGGGCACCGTGGCATGTTCCTGGTAAAAGTAGCCGCCGGAGTGTTGAACCAGACTCCCATGGACTGGGACGCCAACCGCGCCCACATCGTGGGAGCTATCCAGGCGGCGCGCGACCAGGACGCCAGCGTACTTTGCCTGCCGGAACTGTGTATCACCGGCTACGGCTGCGAGGACGCGTTCCACTCCCCGGCCGTACAACGGATGGCCTGGGAAGTACTGGAATCGCTGCTGCCCGAGACGCAGGGGATGATCGTCTCGGTGGGCCTGCCGGTGATGTTCAACAACGCCTTGTTCAATGCGGCGGCATTGCTCGTCGATGGCCGTCTGGCGGGACTGGTGCCCAAGCGTTTTCTGGCCGGGGACGGCATCCACTACGAGCCGCGCTGGTTCAAGCCCTGGCCGGGGCGGCACCAGGTGGAACTGCGCCGTGGCGGGCAGAGCTACCCGATGGGCGATCTGTTCTTCGACTGCGGCGGAGTGCGGATCGGCTTTGAAATCTGCGAAGACGCCTGGGTGGCCAATCGCCCGGGCAGCCAGTTGGCCCTCAAGGGGGTGGACCTGATCCTCAACCCCAGCGCCAGCCACTTCGCCTTCGGCAAAACGGAAATCCGCCGCCGGTTCGTGCTGGAAGGGTCGCGGGCCTTCGGCGTCAGTTATGTGTATGGCAATCTGCTGGGGAATGAAGCGGGCCGGGCTATCTACGACGGGGACGCGATGATCGCCTCCGGCGGGCGGATGCTGGCCTATGGGCCGCGTTTTTCGTTCCAGCCCTGGCGCGTCACTACCGCCGTGGTGGACGTGGAACTGACGCGGATGAACCGCGCCCGCATGGCCAGCTACCAGCCGGACGTGGCTGGACAGGACCGCGGCTGCGTCAGAGTGCCGTTCCAGTTCCCCCGGCAAGCCCCGGAACCGGAAGGCCCCGCGGCGGCTGCGTGGGAAAGCGGCCCGCACCGGAAAGAGGAAGAGTTCACCCGGGCGGTCCGCCTGGGTTTGTGGGACTATCTGCGGAAGAGTCGTTCCCGGGGATTTGTCGTTTCACTTTCCGGCGGAGCCGACTCGGCGGCCACCGCCTGCCTGGTTTCGCTCATGGTCGAAGGGGCCGTGGCCGAGCTGGGGTTGGAAGAAGTGCTTCGCCGCCTGGACTACATCCCGCAACTGGACCAGGCTCAAAACGCAGCGGAGCTTACCCGTCGGCTGCTCACCTGCGTCTATCAATCCACCCGAAACAGCAGCCGTACCACATTCCAGGCGGCCCAAGCCGCCGCCCGGGAAGCCCATGCCCGCTTTCTGCACTGGGACGTGGAGCCGATGGTGCAGGAGTACATCGACCGCGTTTCGCAGGCTCTGGAGCGGGAACTCACCTGGGAACGGGACGATCTAGCGCTGCAGAACATCCAGGCCCGCGCCCGAGCTCCCGGCGTGTGGCTGCTGGCCAATGTGCTGGGAGCCTTGCTGCTTTCCACCAGCAATCGGTCTGAGGCGGCCGTGGGCTACGCCACCATGGACGGCGATACGGCCGGAGGGCTCTGCCCCATCGCGGGAATCGACAAGGCGTTCTTGCGCCGCTGGCTCCGCTGGCTGGAAACCCAAGGGCCCGAAGGCGGACGCCCCTACCCAGGCCTGGCCCTGGTCAACGCCCAGCAGCCCACAGCCGAGCTGCGCCCCCCGGAGCGGCACCAGACCGACGAAGCCGATCTGATGCCCTACGAAGTGCTGGACGCGGTGGAGCGGATGGCCATTCGCGACAAACGCGGCCCGGTGGAATGTTTCGAGCTGCTGCGGCTACAGTACCCCCAATACCCTCTGCGGCAGTTGGCCCAATGGGTCGAACGGTTCTTCACCCTCTGGTGCCGCAACCAGTGGAAGCGGGAACGCTACGCCCCCAGCTTCCACCTGGACGACGAAAATCTGGACCCGAAAACCTGGTGCCGGTTTCCAATCCTCTCGGGCTGCTTCCGCCGGGAACTGGAACAACTGCGACGGCACGTCGAGCAATTGCTTGAGCAGCCCTGAAACGGAGCCGCTCATTTTCAGGAATCCGAGTGCTTTCTCGCCACCGAGACCCATTTCTTCACCAGCACCGGAAGACGACGCAGCACTTCCCGACCCACGATGACTTCGTCCAAATATCCCATGTGCAACAAATCGACAAGCCGGCACAAGTACGACTTTCCATCTTCCCACCAGGTCTGGTAGGCATCGATAAAAAGATAGTGAAAGATGGGACGACCTGTTTCCCGGCGGATTTCCCGAAGTTCTGTTCCGTCCAGCGTTGTTTCATAGACCGCATCGGCCACGCGGCTGCCGAAAGTGGTCGTGTAGTAGTATTCCTTGATTTCCCAAACGGCGATTGGGTTCACCACTCCCGGAAAGGCGCCATCCACACGACGCGAAAGCACATACCGGGGTTTTTTCTTTTGGGTAAACAGCGGCAACTGCCTGGGATCGTAGTCGCAGCGCCCCCCTTGAATACCCTCTTCGATCAACATGTTGACCAGGCCGGTCAAGTAGGCCGGCTTCCGCTTGGCCGCTTTTTGTTTGTTCAAAGGGAGCGGGCATTGCGGTTGGAATCTTTTACGTAGCGCGGCGAACTCTTTGGCCGCCTGTTCGGCAGTCATTAAGTTTTTTTTCACGTGATTGTTCAACGCCCTGGCCCGGTAGGAAAAGTACGCCAGTAGTTCCCTGCCTACGGGAGTGGGGCGGTTTGGGGCCGCCAGCAACTCGGTTGGGTCGAGACCGTGTTGGTGAAGCACTTCGTGGATTTGCGGCCAGGTGGGTACCAGCACTTGCTTCGTGCCTCGTTGGGTGTATCCAATCCGTTCGCTCAGCAGGCGCACGTAGGCCCAGAAACTAGCAGGCCGGTGCAGGAAACGTGGATTCGGTTTCACGCAAGCCAGTCCTCCCAACGCTGGATTACTTCGGGCAAGGTCATTCCCAGGGCCTGGCAAATCTGCCGCAACTCGACCACGTCCAGGCGGCGTTCTCCGCTTTCGTACTTGCTTACATAGGACTGGGGCTTGCCGAGCATGTCGGCTAGTTCCTTTTGGCGCAGGCCGGCCTGGATTCGCAGTTGCCGGAGCAGTTGGATCAAGAGACGATATTCGCGGGTATGGATTGTTTTGGCCATGCGGGAATTGGAGCATAGATGACGGTCAAACCCAAATTAGGATGTTGACGGGCACCTTTGCTTCTGATACACTCCCTTTCGACTGGGCGGACAAGGAACGTGTCGAGGACATGGACGACGATGCAGTACCGTTTGCCATTCGCGGGTGGCCAGACGGCGGCGGTTACGCCGCTTTCTCGCCAGTTGCTCAAATGGGTAGGCAACAAGCAGCGGGTGGCCGCCCGGATTGTGGAATTGTTCCCTTCGCAATTTCGCACCTATTGGGAACCTTTTCTGGGCAGCGGGGCCGTGCTAGGGACGCTGGCCCCTGGCCGGGGCGTTGGGGCAGACATCTTTCCGCCCCTGATGGAAATCTGGTTTACGCTGAAACGCTCTCCTGAAACACTTGTTCGCTGGTACCGGGAACGGTGGGAGCTGATTTCCCACCTGGGCAAGAAAGAGGCCTACCAGAAGGTCCTGCAGTCCTACAACCAGTCGCCCAACGGAGCCGACCTGTTGTTTCTGTGCCGGGCGTGCTACGGAGGCGTCGTGCGATTCCGCAAAGCGGACGGGGCGATGTCCACCCCTTGCGGTGCTCACATGCCCATTTCCCCGGAGGAGTTTGCCCGTCGGGTTCACCTCTGGAGCCAACGGGTCCGCCACACCGAGTTTTTGCTACAAGACTTCCGGGAAACCATGGAAATGGCCCAACCGGGGGATCTGATCTACTGCGATCCTCCCTACCAGGATTCTCAGTCCATCCTTTACGGGGCTCAGCAGTTTTCGCTGAAGGATCTTTTTGAAGCCGTTGCCCGTTGCAAACGGCGCGGAGTTTACGTGGCCATGAGCATCGACGGCATGAAACGCTCCGGCAAGAAAACTTGCCGCATCGACATACCGCCCGGATTGTTCGAACGGGAAATATTTCTCGACTGCGGCCGCTCCATGCTGCGCCGTTTTCAAATGAAGGGGAACTCTCTGGAGGGCGAGGAAGTCCGAGATCGGCTTCTGCTTACTTATTAGGTGCCGAAGCAACTGTCTTCGAGTGCGCCAGGAACAGCGTGCCACTGCATCGCCGCTCAAGCGGCCGCCGTGTGGCCACTTACACGGGCGTAATCTCCAGCGGGTGTTGCTGCACGAATTGTTCCAACTCCTGCCGGTCGAACAGGGTTTCGGTGGCACCGACCCCGCGCACGCAACTGGCTCCCATCGCGCTGCCCAACACAGCGCACTGGATTGGGTCCTTCCCCTGGAGCATCCCGTAGATGTAGCCGGCGGTAAACGCGTCGCCGGAGCCGGTCCCTCCCACGTACTCCACCGGAAACGTGCCCAGGCGGACGCACGTTTCGGCCGTGCAGAGGACCGCCCCCTGGTCGCCGCAGGTGATGACCACCGTGCCGGCTCCCTGGCGTTGTAGCCTGCGGGCCTGTTCCACCGGGTCTTCTCGTCCGGTCAGCGCCTGGGCTTCGTCCCGATTGGGCAGGAACACATCCACCAGCGGCAGCAGCGGAGCCACCTGGGACCAGTGGTCTTGTTCGTCCGGGATGACCACATCCAGCACCACCCGCACTCCCTGTTGCCGCAGCCGCTCCAGCTGGGGGCCCAGTTCCTCGGCCACCAATTGCGGCATGAGCCGGTAGCCGCCGATGAACAACACCCGGGCCTGCTCCAGTTCGGGAAAATCGAGCACTTCGGCCCGCAGCGTGCCGTTGGCCCCGATTGAGTGGATGAACCGGCGGTCTTCGCCCTGGACGTTGATAATCAGCGTGCCGGAGGTCGGCTCGGCGGCGGTCCGCACGTGCTGCGTTTGCACTCCGTGTTGCTGGAGCTGTTCGACCACGAAGCGGCCGAATGGGTCCTGCCCCACCTGGCCCACCACGGCCACGTCGATTCCCAGCCGAGCCAGACCGATGGCCGCGTTGGCCGCGCAGCCGCCTATTTCCAGCGGCAGCCGCTGGGCCAGCACCAACTCTCCGGCCCGGGGCAAATGGTCAATAGGCGTGCACAAGTGGTCGGCCACGAGAATCCCCGCACAGTAGCACTGGGCAACACGAGCTGCATTCATTGCTGGCACCTTTCGGTGGGGCTGAAGTGATGTTTGTCCTCTCGGGTGGCCATTCTATAATCCGCCTCCGCCAATCAGAAGAAGCCGGTCCTTTTCCGGCGTGCAGGGCCGGTGGTTCGGGCTGCAAGCCGCTTCGTTTGAAACTAAGGAAGCAGAACGATGCGCGTATTGATCCTGTGCGGAGCGTTCGTCGTGAGCGTGGTGGCTTGGGCCTACTACACGGTCGGGCCAGAGCCGGAACAAGCCACTTTTTCCCAGGCCGAGGAACCTGCGTCCCCAGCAGCGGCCCCCCTGGAACTCCGGGTTGGGGATGAACCTTCGGCGCGTTGGACCTCCGGCGGTGAAAGCCACGAGGCCTCGCGTCCCGTGCTGGCCCGAGGCGGTCGTTTCGTTCGTCGGGTGCGGGCCAGGGGCCCTCGCACGGCGATGTCGGTGCGTCCCGTTTCTTCCCGGCGGCGGAAAGTGCTGGCGGAGCATAACACCCCGCGGGCACAAAGCCGGAAAACGGCACCGGCTGCCGTGGAGCAGGTGCCGGTAGTGCCGCCGCAGCCGGAACAGGACGAATTGGAACTTGCCCGGGAACTGCTGGCCGAACGGGAAGCGGAAACGCAAACCGCGCAGCCGGCGCCCCCCGCGGCTGAAAAGTCTGCCAAGCCCCCAGCAGCGGCCCCCCAGACGCCAGAGCGGCCGATGCACGTGCTGGGGCCCGGTCCGGTCGAAGTGATTCTTTCGCTTACGGATCAATTCCGCAACAGCGTGCTTCGCGGCAGCGTGTTCGATCCCACCGGGGATCCGCAGCAAGTGGAAGCCCTCAGCCGCGAGCTGGCGCAGACCATCCGGACTCTGCAAGCCCGGCAAGCCGCCCCCCAGGCGGAACCGGTTCCGGCTTCTCCGGTGGCGGTTACTCCACGTCCGGAACCGCAAGCCGGGCCGCCGGAGGAGGCTCCCCCGGCCGAGCTTCCCCCGCCCCCCGCGCCGCCGCAGGAGCTTTCGCCTGAGCACGAGTTGGTCGTCCGCACCCTGCGCGAAGCGGCCAGGCATCTGGAAGAGGCAGCCAACGAGCTGGAGTGGACCGCCCGATACCACCTGGCGGACCTGCTGCGCGAAACCGCAGCGGAGCTGCGCCACCGGGCCCGAGAGTTCCAGCCGCCGCGCGACTGATCCGGCGCAGTCTCGATGGAAGAGAGTTTCTCTATCTGCCCTGGAAAGCCGCCCGTTGCAGATCGGTTTCCAGCCGCAGTTGAACGACCGCCCACTGGTCTTCTTCCCCCGTTCCGTTCTGCGGACGGCGATAGAAGGTTACGTACCACACCACCGGCAAGCGTTCGTATTCGGCCAGGTACTGAAGCACCACCACGTTCGGTCCCAGTGAACGCGCAGCCAAGCGGCGCGAATTGAGCAAGCGGCCCTGTTGCCGTTGCAGTTCGGCGGTGCGCTGGATCATGGTCTGGGCGCGCTTTTGCAGCTCGGGGTTATCGCGCAGCAGTTGCTGGAAGGCTTCGGCACTTCGCTGGTCGGTCAGCCGCTGGAAAAACTCGCGCATCCGGAGCTCCAGCTCGGACACGGAGGTGGTGTCTTCGGTCGGTTGGGCCTCCACGGGCAACAGTTGCCAGGTGAGCACAAGCAGAGTGCAACCGGCGACGGCGGCAAGCAGGGTTTTCATGACACGGGTCCTCCCGGCCTGCGGAACGCGATGGCTGATCCCCTTGCTGATACCGAAGGAGCTTTGTCCCCAGTTTGGTTTCCCAAGCGGCAAAGATCAAAGCGTGGGAGTGGGGTTGCAGGGCTCGGCCACCCGGCGGCGTGCCGCAGCCCAGGCCAGCAGGCGGGGACGCAGCTCGGCGGCCAGAAACAACGAACCGCACACGCAAAGCAGGTCCTCCGCCCCGAGTTGTTCCAAGGCGTACCGCAGCGCCTGCGGGGCCGGCTCGATTTGTTCTACCGTCCCTCCGGCCTCGGTAAACGAATGTGCCACGCGGGCCGGGTCGGCTGCCCGGGGATTGCTGCCGAATCGGGTCACCATCACGCGGTCGAAAGCCCCGGCCAGCACACGCGCCATGCCGTCGATGTCCTTGTCGGCGCTGGTAGCAAACAGCAGCCAGCGTTTCCCGGCCGGGGCAAGCGGGGCCAGGGTGTCGGCAAGCGCCTGGGCCGAAGCCACATTGTGCGCCGCATCCAGCACGACCAGGGGCCGGACAGAAATCAGCTCCATCCGGGCCGGCCATTGCACGTTTTCCAGCCCGTGGATGATCGCCGGAACGGAAACCGCTTCGCCCTGCCGGCGCAGCAGCCAGGCAGCCGCTGCAGCCAACGAAGCGTTCTGGACCTGATGGTTTCCCACCAGGGGGAGCCGAGCCTGGAACTCCAGCTCCTGCCAGGGAGGAGCCAGGCCGCGGAAGCGCATGAGGGTCCTCCAAGCGTTTTCGCCCAGGTGGCTGCCGAGCGGATCGCCGCAGAAGTGGCGACCCAGCTCCCAAAGCGGAGCGGACAACTCGGCCGCTCGGCGGCGGATGACCTTGGCCGCCTCGGGCTGTTGCACGCCGCTGAGCACGGGCACGCCGGGCTTGATGATGCCCGCTTTTTCGGCCGCGATCTCCGGCAGCGTATTGCCCAAACAGGCCATGTGGTCGAAGCTGATCGAAGTGATGATACACAGCCGAGGGCGGCAGACGTTGGTCGAATCCAGCCGCCCGCCCAGTCCCACTTCCACCACGGCCAAGTCCACTTCTTCTTGGTGGAAGTGGAGAAAGCCCAGGGCGGTCATCAGCTCGAAAAACGTCGGCCCGCCCGGCTGCTGCGGCAACGGATGCCGTTTCAGGTGTTCGGCCACCGGGGCCACCTGGCGCACTAGTTCCAGCAACCGCTGCGGAGGACAGGGACGACCGGCCACTACCAAGCGTTCGCCGAGGTCGTTCAAGTGGGGCGAGGTGAACCGCCCCACCCGCAGCCCGGCCCGCGAAAGCACGGCATCCAGCATGGCGCAGGTGGACCCTTTGCCCTTGGTTCCGGCCACATGGACGGCCGGCACGTGATGGTGGGGATTGCCCAGGGCTTGTAGCAGCGCTTCGAGCCGGGCAAAGCGGAACTGGCGGCTGCGATACGGGACTGAATTGCTACGTTCGTAGTTGATCTGGGCGTAGAGATACGCCACCGCGTCCTGGGGCGAGTTCAACCGCAGCCGTGCCATGCCGTATCCTTGCTTGAGAAACCTGCTGCCGGGCCACCTGGAGCCGGCGTGCCCGAAACGCCTCGGCCTCCAGCGGCCACCGGCGCGCTGGAAGCACCAGAGAGCGTGTTACAAGTCCTCCGGCGTTGCTCCAATCCTCAAGCGGGTCGATTGCGGCCGGAAATTCTCTGGCAGCCTGTAAGAATGGTATCGCGCCGGCGGCGAACTCCAAGCCCAAGCCGAAAGCTCCGGGCCGAATTGCCGAGGCCCCTACCGCAGCCAGTCCACGCGGCGTGTCTTGCCGTCCTGGGCCTTGTTGCCGCCTACGGCATGGAGGGTCAGGTTCACCCCGCGGGCGTCGAACCGGGCCAGTGTCCAGCCGACCGGCTCGCTGTCGCTGAAGTTATAGCCGCAGGCCGGCAGGTTCACCAATTGCAGTCGATTGCGCTGCGTAACGCGATAGGTGTGCGAATGACCGTAGAAGATGGCTTTGACCTGCGGGTGCGGTTCCACGATCCGCATCAAGCGGTCCACGTCCAGCAGATCGCCGTCCCCGTCGCCCAGGGTGTGGTGGACCATCAGCACCACGGGCCGGTCGGTGGCACTGGGGAGCCAGCGGGCAAGCCATTCCCGCTGGGCTTTGCCCAGCAGCCCGGCCACTTTGTTCACATAAAGCAGCGAATCGAGCATGACCACCCGCAACAGTTGGTGTTCGACCACCACGACGTGCTTGCCCGAAACCGATTGCTCGCCGGCTTCGGGAGCCGGTGGGAACTGGGCAAAGAAGTTCCGCCGGTTGTCGTGGTTGCCCAGTCCGATCACCACCGGCATCTTTTCACTCACCGGTCCCAGCAGCTTTTTCAGCATGCGATAGTCGCCGGGCAGGCCTGCCAGCCGGGCCGCATCGCCCAGCAGAAACGCCGCCTGGGCCGCAGACTGGCAAATTTGCGGGACCACCTGTTTCAGATTCTCCGTGGGCCGAAAGCCGCGGTATTCCTCGCCGGGGTCTTCCGGCACGTGCGTGTCGGCCAGCAGCGCCACGGTCCACTCTTTTTCGGGGGCGGCCGTGCCGGAGCCGGGCAGGCTCAGCCAGGTGGCTCCCGCCGCGCTCCAGAACAGGGCGCGACGCAGGAACTCCTTGCGGCTGAGCGGCTCGCCGCCGGAAACATTTTCGCCGGCGGGGGTGCGGCCGGGCAGGTTGTAAGGGGCGGGACCGTTCCCAGGAACGTAATACACACCAGGCATCGGCAGACTCCTCGACCAGGGCTTTTCCGCAACAGGGCTTGCTGGACCCGAGACTCCCTCGGGCGGTGACCCTACCATTGTAATCAAGCCGGCCGGGTTGGGTACTTGCCGCGGCAAGCTGGGGCTGGGTGGGAATCGCCCTGAGGGGAGGAGCTTCCGGCGGGTGCTTTTCAGGCGGCTTTTGACCGCAAAAGCGTGCGGGCAAGGAACCAGCGGGCCACCTGATGCAGATTGTCGGCCACCAGATGGGCCTTGTCGTAGCCGGATTGTTCGTACTGTGCGCCGTAGCCGGTCCGCACCAGCACGCCGATGGCGCCCACCGCAAGGGCCAGTTCCACGTCGCAGGGTTTATCGCCCACGACAATCGCCCGGGCCGGATTCAGTCCCAGGTCGCCGGCGGCTTCTTCCAGCAGTCCCGGGGCCGGCTTGCGGCAGCGGCAGCGGTCTTCGGGCCGGTGAGGGCAGTAGTAGATTCCGTGCACGCGCACGCCGTGCTGCTGCAACAGCCAATCCAGTCGGGCGTGGATTCGTCCCAACTGGGCGTGATCCAGCAGTCCGCGTCCCACGGCCGATTGGTTCGTTACCACCGCCACCGGCACGCCGTGTTGGAGCAGCATCCGCAGTCCGGGCACCACCCCGGGCAGCAGCTCAAGTTGCTCCGGATTACACAGATAGTGGCACTCGCGTACCAGCGTGCCGTCCCGATCCAACACCACCCAGGGGCGGTTCGCAGCCGGAACCGAAGGACCAGGAAAGGGCAAACGCTGCCGGGGTTCCAGGTGATTCATTCGAGGCATCCTTGCCGCAGGAGGGAAAAGGGCCACGGTCAGCTCAACGCAGGCAGGTCCCAGGAACCGAAAAACTCCTGGGCTTCATGGAAAGCTTCGGGTACGCCGATATCGAGGAACGGAGCCCGGGTCGGATACCCACCCAGGCGTCCCTGGGCCGCCCAGCGGGGGAACACGTCCCGTTCCAGCGAAAGGGGCACCTGCGAGGGAATCTGTTCCAGCAGTTCCTGGCTCAGCAAATACACCCCGGCGTTGATGAGTCCGGGGCCCAACCCGCTGCGTTTTTCCTCGAAGGCCAGGATTGTGTTGTCGCTGCCCAGGGCCACGCGGCCGAAGCGGTCGGTCTGTTCCTGATACACCAACAGCAGCGAACCGGCAAACCGGCAACGCCGATGCCAGTGCAGAAAGTGCCCCAGCGAACCGCCGCAAAAGCTGTCGCCGTTGAGCACCAGCGCAAGCGGCGTGCGGACCTGCCGGGCCGCCAGCCGCACGGCTCCGGCGGTCCCCAGCGGCTGCTGTTCCCGGGAGTATTGGAGCTCCACCGTGCCGTAGCGGGGCCCCAGGGTTTGTTCCACCTGCTGGGCCTGATAGCCGGTGCAAAGTACCGCCCGGGTGATGCCCGCTTCGATCAACTGATCCAGCAGATAATAAACAAACGGCCTTCCGGCCACCGGGGCCAGTACCTTGGGGCGGTCCTGCACCACGGGACGCAGTCGCGTTCCCAGCCCTCCGGCCAGAATGACGGCCGTCACTTGTCCGGAAAGCCCGCTTGCAGCCAGGGCGGAAACGTCGTTCATGGCACACTCACCTGGTTGGGTTCGACAGGGGGCGGTTTGTTGCGGTTGCGGTTCGGGGAACACATCGCGCGGGGGAAAAGAGCGACCATGATTGCCGCTGCGCGAAAATCAAGCGGCTTTCACCTCCGGCGAGTTTTTCCAGGCCAGACGCGGCAGCATGCGATAGCCTTTGATGAGTTCCCGAATCCCCTGGTCCAGGCTGCGCCGGGCCTCGAAGCCCGCTTCGCGCAGCCGCTGGTTGGAAACGATGTAGTTGCGTTTGTCCGGGTCGGAGCCGACTTCGGCAAAGTGGTAATAGAAGCTGGGCACGTATTGCTTAATCTTGGCGGCCAGTTCCGCCTTGGACAAATTGGCCTGGTCCAGGCCCAGGTTGTATGGGCGACCGACCATCTGCTCGGCGTGTTCGATGCAGTGAATCATGCAGTCGGCCACGTCGCGCACGTGGACGTAGTTCCGCTTGAAGTCTTTCTCGAAAATGCAAATCTGCCCGCCGGAGACGGCCGCAAACACAAAGTGGTTGACCAGCAGATCGAGCCGCATCCGTGGCGACATGCCAAAGACCGTGGCCAGCCGCAGTGTGATCGTGTTCTCCCCGGCTAGCACTTCCTGCTCGCCCTGGACCTTGGTTCGCCCGTAGAGCGAAATGGGATTCAGCGGCGATTCTTCCGTGCAGTACGTCTCGCCGGTCGTGGTGCCGTAGCCGCTGTTGGTATTGGGGTAGATGACCAGTTGCCGGGGACTGCGCAGCCGCATCAGCAGGCGGATTGCTTCCAGGTTCACTTGTTGGGCTTCCCAAGGGTCGGCGTCGCAGGCGTCGGCCCCGACGATGGCTGCCAGCGGGATGACCACGTCGGCCCCGGCCAGCAGGCGGCGCATCAGCTCCTGGTCGCGGACGTCGCCGCGGACGAAATCGAACCGCTCCTGGGCGCACAGGTGGTTCAGACTCTGCTGGCCGTAGAGCAGGTTGTCCATGGCCAGCACGCGGTAGCCGGCCTGAAGCAGGTGTTCGCACAGAATGGAACCGATGTAGCCGGCCGCGCCGGTCACCAGAACCTGTTGAGTCATCGCGCCGGGACTCCTTTCCCTGTGTGTGGAATGGGCAACCTTGCTGGCTTCCCCGGGCAGATAGCCTGAGAGCGAGCGTGTTTCATACCGGGCAGGTGCTAGCGGGGTCAAGAGCAGTCCTGGCAGGCGACTTCCCCCCGGATGGACGGCGCGGGGCCAGCCCGGCCGGAAAGAAAAAACCGAGCCGGAGCGGCTCGGTCGCGGTTGTTGTTGAAAGGCAAGGGCTTTGCGGCAGGGGAGAACCGCCGCGGACTAATCCCACCACCAGCGCTGCGGCGGCAGTTGGGACAGTTCGGCCCGGCGGCGAGCTACCTGGCCTTTTTCGTCCGGCAGGCGGTACTCGGGAGCCAGGGCCAGGTAAGGCTGGATTTGCACTCCACCGCCCAGGGGCGTGTAGAGGCGGCTGCCTTTCCAGATGACGTTGACGGCCGTTTCCACGCGTTGCGGGGCCGGATGGGTTTCGATGGGCAAGCGTTCTTCGTCGCGGAACAGTTCCGCCTGCCAGCCCGACTTGCCGTAGTAGTCCTGCTGCTGGATGAAGGCCATGGCAATCAACAGGTCGATGGCGGTGCGGAGCTGGGCAAACACCGGCTCGCGGGCGGCCAGTTGCGGGAACTTCTTGGTGAAGTCCTTCACAAAGCCCACGCTGGCCCGATCCGGCCGGGCGTTGGACATGCGTCGCCCGTCGGGCAGCACCACCTCGCTTTCGTTGACCAGCTTCACCCCCTGGCCCACCAGTTGCATGGCCAGGCCGTCTTCGCTGACGCGGACGCACTGGTAATCCGGCACGAAGAACCAGCGTTGCAGCGCGTTGCGGGAACCCCCGCCACGGGTGGCTCGTTCCACGTAGCTGACAATCCGCACCGGCGGGCGTTCCAGACCGATGCCGATGAGCTTCATGCGGTAGTCGGCTTCCACGAGCACCTGGGCCAGGTGGGTACGCGGCGAAAGACCCAGCACCCGAATGTTATGCCAGCCCAAGGAACGGCGGATGCCCTCGGCGATCTGCCGGCCCGAGCCGGGACGGACATAACGCCCCAGGCTGTTCAAGTACCGCTGGAGCCGCGCCAGCCCCTCCTGGGTGGGATCGATAGAACAGCCCACCACCAGCCGCTGGTTTTGCCGGCCTGGGGCGAACGCCCGCAGAGCCGCCACCAGGTCTTCCAGCAGGATGGTCGGCCGGCCCGAGTGAATCCCCCGCACGCGACCCACCGGGTCTTCCATCCAGCCTTCGGCCGGTCCGGCCAGGACGATGTCGCCGCTTTCGGGATAGAAGAAGACGTACTCGATGCGGGTCAGCCCGGCCAGATACTTCACTTCCGCCGGCAGAGGCTTGCCTTGTTCCAGATGCTGGGCGATGACTCGCTCCAGGCGGTTGAGCGAGATTTTCCGCAGGCGGCTCGGCTGGGCCACTTCCGGGTCCAGTTGGGCCTGGGCGGCTTGCAGCCGCTGCCGCAGCAGGCGCCCGCCCGGGTCGCGCACCACCACGCGGCGCAACACTCCCTGGGCATCGACCTGCACCCCGGCGGTCTGTACGCCGCCGATCGGGAAACCACCGCCACCACCACCTCCGGGGCCACCACCTCCGGGACCGCCACCTCCGGGACCGCCGCCCCCGCCACCTCCGCCGCCTTGGGCGAACAGCAACTGGGGCAGCAGGGCCAGTACACCGCAGAAGACCAAAACTCGACCAACCATATC
>WFOE01000122.1 GCA_015488215.1 Planctomycetales bacterium | reverse complement strand
GGCCGAATTGGTCCAGTTTTTGCTTTTCGCTTCGGGCTAGGCGTTGTTCAATTTCGCGGATGCTGGTGAAGTATTCGTCCAGCTTTTGCCGGTCCTTGCTGCCTACGCGGCGGCGCAGGTCCCGGGCCTGTTCAGCCACGAAGTCCAACACGCTCAGCCGGTACTCCAATCGGCGGCGGGCCTGGGCCCCCTTGGCCGGGGAACCGAACAGCCGCTCGAACACCGCCCGCGGGTTGACCTCTTTGGCCGCAGGCTGCGTGGGGGATTTCCAGGAGATGTTCGACACATAGGCACAACTGTAGCCGGAATCGCAGTTGCCCGTCATCCGGCTGGCGTCGCAGCCCAGCTCAAGCGACGGAAACCGCGTCTTGTTGCCTATCCGCTGGGCGGCAAACTGATCGACCGAAATGCCGTTGCGGATATCCGCCCCGGAGGTCTTGTACGGGTGGGCTCCGGTCAGGAACGCGGCCGAGCAGCGGGCATGGTCGCCGGGTCCGTCGCCTTTGGCCCGGGCGTTGTCGTGCATCAGATTCGTCAGCACCAGCAGGTGCTCTTTGACCGGCTCCAGTGGCTGGAGCGTGGGCGAAAGCTCCTTCAGCGCCCCCTCGTAGGAAAGCTTCCACTGGGGCAGAATCACCCCGTTGGGAACGAACACGAAGGCCATCCGCACCGGGGGCTTGGCGCTTCGGGCGGCCGCGCTGAGCGGGGAAGGCATCATCGCTTCCAGCCACGGCAACGCCACGGCGGCACCCAGCCCTTTGAGGACCATCCGGCGGGGCAGTCGGGGGACTTGCGTCATCGCAGGCATCTCCTGTTCCGATCCAAAGGAGGGATTCCGGACGAGGAAGGCATTAACGGAAGGACGGCCACCGGCGACGGATTGCCAGCTTTTGGGCCGCTTGGTCGCCACCCATCATAACACTTTTATCGGTCCGGAGCCAGCTTTTCGCTCCGCCGAAAATCGCCTGGCTTGCCGGGACTGCGTGCTTTGCGCTTTTCTTCTGCGGCGGACCGCAGCCTCCAAACCCGTTTGCCCGCCCGGGCTGGATTTGCCGATGGATGAAGCAAGCGGTTATAATCCACGGCGGTTGTGGGATGTTGTTTCCGCCCCGAGCTGGAACAGGCCCGATGCTTACCATCGAAGATCGCTACGGAGTGCGCCTCTGCCAGGGAGTGACGCGCCGCGCGGTGCTGCAAGCCGGTTCGCTGGCCACCTTGGGCGCCGGGTTGTTGCCCGGTGCGCAGCCGGCCGCCTGGGCCAAACGGAGCCAGTCGCCCCGGGTCAAACACTGCATTGTGCTGTTTCTGATGGGCGGCCCACCGCAACATTCCACCTGGGACCCCAAGCCGCAAGCCCCGGCCGAAGTCCGCGGGGAGTTCAAGCCCGTGGCTACCACCGTGCCGGGACTGCAAATCTGCGAGCTGCTGCCGCAACTGGCCCGGCGAGCCCATCATCTGGCGCTGCTTCGGGCGGTGGTTACCGGGGACAATGCCCATTCTTCCAGCGGCTATTACATGCTCACCGGCGTGCCGCATGCGCCGAAGAACATGGAAAACGCCAACCCCGGCCCTCCGAACGACTGGCCTAACCTGGGCGCGGTGGTGCAGCATTTTCGAGGCGGGCAGAGCCTGCTGCCGGCGGCGGTCCGGTTGCCGCTGCATATCTTCAACACCGATGGTTCCGTCTGGCCGGGCCAGACGGCCGGGTGGCTTGGTCATCGGGCCGAACCGTGGTACTTCCGTTGCCGTCCGGCCGACAAAGATTACCGCGTGCCGCAGTTCCGCTTGCAAGCCGACGTGTCGCTGGATCGGCTCGGCTCCCGGCGCCGCCTGATCCGGCAACTGGAAAGCCAACTGCGCCGCTGGGAGCGCCACCCGGCCGTGCAGCAGTTTGCCGACCTGCGCAGCCGCGGCATGGAAATCCTCTTCAGCCCCAAGGCCCGCCAGGCGGTGGACCTGAACCGCGAACCCGACTCGGTGCGCGACCGCTACGGGCGGAACCAGTTCGGCCAGAGCGTGCTGCTGGCCCGACGGCTGGTCGAAGCGGGCGTGCAGTACGTTCACGTGAACTGGTATCGCGGGCCGGACGAACCGCCCGACGCGCCGGTGTGGGACACGCACGCCAGGGAAACCAAGCGGCTCAAAACCGTTCTCTGTCCTCCGCTGGACCAGGCGTTTTCGGCATTGCTGGACGATCTGGAAAGCCGCGGACTGCTGGACGAAACGCTGGTGCTCTGCATGGCCGAGTTCGGCCGCACGCCGCGAATCTATCGCAACGGAGGGCGGAATCACTGGGGGCACGTCTTCTCCGTGGTGATGGCAGGCGGCGGCGTGCAGGGCGGAGCCGTCTACGGCCAGAGCGACGCAATCGGGGCCTATCCCGTAACCGGAATCGTCCGGCCCGAGGACATCGCCGCCACGGTGTTTCACCTGCTGGGCTTTAATCCGCGGGCGAGGGTCCGCGATCCCCTGGGACGCGAACACGAAATCAGCCGCGGCCAGGTTATCTGCCCCGTGCTGAGCTGACCGGATCGCCAGCAACCGTAGCCGCTCCGCTGGAGACTTATCGAGCACAAGAATCCGCACGGATTCCCGCCCGGTGCGGGAGCACCTTGCTCAAGACCCAAGACCCACGACTCAAGACCTGCGAAGCGGAAGCTCTCCCCCCATCCTCCCCACGCCCCCGTCC
>WFOE01000121.1 GCA_015488215.1 Planctomycetales bacterium | reverse complement strand
GGAGCGGAAGCACCTGGGCGCAAGGCGCACAGCGCAAGCCCCCAGTCCTTCACGCCTCCGTCCCGTCAGCCGTGGCGGATGGCCGCCTGGGCCGCGGCCAGGATGGCTCCCGGCACCCGGAACGGCGAGCAGGAGACGTAGTCCAGATGAGCCGTCTGGCAGAAGTCGATGGAAGCCGGATCGCCGCCGTGTTCGCCGCAGATGCCGCACTTCAGGTCCGCTCGGGTCGAACGCCCCCGTTCCACACCCATCCGGACCAGTTGGCCCACGCCCCGGGTGTCGAGCGTCTGGAACGGGTCCACGGTCAGGATGCCTTTGGCCAGGTAATCGGGCAGGAACGTGTTCACGTCGTCCCGGCTGTAGCCGAAGGTAAGCTGCGTCAGGTCGTTGGTGCCGAAGCTGAAGAAGTCGGCATACTCGGCCACTTCGTCGGCCGTCAGCGCTGCTCGGGGAATTTCGATCATGGTGCCAATTGGGATGTCCAGCTTCCCCTGGTACTTCTTCTCCTTGGCCACGCGCTGGATGGTTTCTTCGGCCTTCTGGCGCAGGAACTCCAGCTCGCGGGCGGTGCCCACCAGCGGGATCATGATTTCCGGCATGGCGTCCACCCGGCGCTTGCGGCAGGCGATGGTGGCTTCGACGATGGCCTGCACCTGCATTTCCAGGATTTCCGGGTAGGTGATTGCCAAGCGGCAGCCGCGATGGCCCAGCATCGGGTTGGCCTCGTGCAGTTGCTGCACGCGGGCTTTGATCTGGGCGGGTTTGAGCCCGAGCTTCCGGGCCAGCTCGGCCTGGGTCTTGGCATCGTGGGGCAGGAACTCGTGCAGTGGCGGGTCGAGCAACCGGATAGTGACCGGATAGCCCTTCATGGCCGTGAGGATTTTCTGGAAATCCTCCCGCTGGTACGGCAGCAACTTGGCCAGGGCCTTGCGGCGCTGGTCTTCGGTTTCGGCCAGGATCATCTCCCGCATCGCGTCGATGCGGTCGCCTTCGAAGAACATGTGCTCGGTGCGGCACAGGCCGATGCCCTGGGCTCCGAAGTCGCGGGCCCGCTTGGCGTCTTCGGGCGTGTCGGCGTTGGCACGCACGCCCATGGTGCGGAACTTATCGGCCCATTTCATCAACCGGGCGAAGTGGCCGGAGAGCTTGGGGGTGCGGGTGGGCACGGCCCCGGCCATCACCTCACCGGTGGAACCGTCGATGGAGATGGTGTCCTTATAGGTGAGCTTTTTGCCGCGGACGGTAATCTGGCGGCGGCGCTCGTCGATTTGAATCTCCCCGGCCCCCACCACGCAACAGCGTCCCCAGCCGCGGGCCACCACGGCCGCATGGCTGGTCATGCCGCCGGTGGAAGTGAGAATACCCACGGCCGAGTGCATCCCTTCCACGTCCTCGGGGCTGGTTTCTTTGCGCACCAGAATGACGTCTTCGCCGGCGGCGGCCCGTTTGACCGCTTCGTCGGCCGTGAAGGCCAGTTTGCCCACGGCCGCGCCGGGCGAAGCGGGCAGCCCCGTGGTGAGCAGATCGGCTTTCTTTTTCGCTGCCGGGTCGAAGCTGGGCAGCAGCAACTGCACCAGGTCCCCGGGCGGAACCCGCAGCACGGCCGTCTTTTCGTCGATGAGCCCTTCGTCCACCATCTCGCAGGCGATCCGCACCGCGGCCTGAGCGGTCCGCTTGCCGGTGCGGGTCTGCAACATGTAGAGCTTACCCCGCTCGATGGTGAACTCGATATCCTGCATGTCCCGGTAGTGGTTCTCCAGAGTTTCTTTAATCTGGAGCAATTGCTGATACGCCTGGCGGTTCCAGCGGCGCATTTCGGAAACCGGCAGCGGCGTGCGGATGCCGGCCACCACGTCCTCGCCCTGGGCATTGATCAGAAACTCGCCGTAGAGTTTGTTCTCCCCGGTGCTGGGGTTGCGGGTGAATCCCACGCCGGTGCCGCTGTCGTCCCCCATGTTGCCGAAGACCATCGTCTGCACGTTCACGGCCGTGCCCAGCAGCCCGGTGATCTTCTCAATCCGCCGGTAGGCCACCGCCTTGTCCTGCATCCAACTGTCGAACACGGCCTGGATGGCCGCTTCGAGCTGCTGGAACGGGTCCTGCGGGAACGGCTTGCCCACGTGGCGGCGATAGATCGCCTTGTACTTTTCCACCAGTTCCTTGATCCCTTCGGCGGGCACTTCCGTATCGACTTGGGCGTTGTACTTGGCCCGCACCTCGGCGAAGGCTTCCTCGAACACGTCGTGTTCGATGCCCATGACCACCGAACCGAACATGTTGATCAGCCGCCGGTAGGCGTCGTAAGCGAAACGTTCGTTGCCGGTGGCGGCAGCCAGCCCCTGGACCGAAACGTCGGTCAGCCCCAGGTTCAGAATCGTTTCCATCATCCCGGGCATGGAGATGGCCGCGCCGGAACGGACCGAAACCAGCAGCGGGTTCTTTTCATCGCCGAAACGCTTGCCCTGTTCCTTTTCGATCAGGCGGATGTGGCGCCGCACCTGGTCCATCAGCCCTTCGGGCAGCCGCCGGCCCAGTTCGTAGTACAGGGCACACACCTTGGTGGTGATGGTAAAGCCCGGCGGCACCGGCAGTCCCAGGGAGTTCATTTCGGCCAGGTTGGCCCCTTTGCCGCCAAGCAGCTCTTTCATGTCGCCGCGGCCGTCGGTGCGGCCTTGGCCGAAGTAGTAGATCATCTTGCCGGCCGAAGGTTTGCGCGTCCGCGAACTCTTTTTGGTCGCCGTGGCCATTAGCAGTTCCTTCGCTTCAAGGGACTGAACACTCGTCGGTTATTCCACCTATCCATCGGCACGAAGTGGGGCGAAGGTCCAACCGGAATGGACCCTGCGGCGGACGCTTCGCTCCCTTTTCCGCTGCACCGATAGCGGCACAGGCCGCCGGGGGAAAGCAAAAGTCGCCGCAAGTGTACACAAGGGACCCGGGTTGCAAAAGCCCCTTCGTGGCCAGACCTGCCTCCACTCTGGCAGCTTCCCCATTGGCCCGACAGACAATGCCAATTCTTGTTCTCTGCTTCTTAACTGTTTGCGTAGAGAGCTGTTTGTACGGAGGACAGACGCTCCCGACCTGGGGGGCATTGCTGCTTCGCAGGTCGCTCTGGCCAGGTCGGAAACCCTCTGCTATGGTTGATTTCTCGACTGGGAGAACCATAGTGGAAATCGCTCCCTGATCCTGCAAACGTTCCCGAACCGCGGGCTGCCGAGGACCCGATTCGTATGCGACGACGCGTTGTGATTACCGGCATGGGCTGGGTAACCCCGCTGGGGCACTCGCTGGAGGAAGTGTGGGAAAAGCTCCTGAGTGGCGTCTCCGGCGTGGGGCGGATTACCATCTTCGACGCGACCGACTTTCCCACCCAGATCGCCGCCGAAGTGAAAGACTTTTCGGTGGACGACGTCCCCCCGGCTCCCGGACACTGGAGCCGCCAGGCACGGCACACCCAGTTCGCCCTGGGGGCGGCGCATCGGGCCATGCTCGACTCGGGACTGGACCTGGACCGGGTGGACCCGACCCGCATGGGTGTTTATCTCGGCAGCGGCGAAGGACATCAGGACTTCGAGCGTTTTAGCCAGATGATTGTCTCCTCGCTGGACGAGGAGGGCCGCTTCGACGTCACCAAGTTCACACGCTTGGGCCTGGAGCTGCTGGACCCGGTGCTGGAACTGGAACAGGAACCCCACATGCCCCCGGCCCATATCGCCACGCTGTTCAACGCCCAGGGGCCGAACGTCAACTGCCTTACCGCCTGTGCGGCCAGCAGCCAGGCAGTGGGCGAAGCCGTGGAGCTAATCCGCCACGGCGAAGCCGACGTGATGATTGCCGGCGGGGCCCACAGCATGATCCACCCGTTTGGCGTAACCGGGTTCAATCTGCTGACGGCCCTTTCCACTCGCAACGACGAGCCCACCAAAGCCAGCCGGCCGTTTGACCGCAAACGGGACGGGTTCGTGCTGGGCGAAGGGGCCTCGATGGTCATTCTGGAAGACCTGGAGCACGCCCGGGCCCGGGGGGCGCGCATCTGGGCCGAAGTGGTCGGCTACGGCTCCACGGCCGACGCGTTCCGCGTAACCGATTCGCATCCGGAAGGACGCGGCGCGGCTGCTTGCATGAAAATGGCCCTGGAAGACGCCGGAGTGGCTCCCGAGCAGATAGGCTATATCAACGCCCACGGTACCAGCACGCCTGTGAACGACCGCGTGGAAACGCTGGCCATCAAAAAAGTGTTCGGCGACCACGCCTACCGTGTGCCGGTCTCCAGCACCAAGAGCATGATGGGCCACCTGATTGCCGCGGCCGGAGCCACCGAGCTGATTATCTGCGTGCTGGCCCTGCGGCATGGAGCGCTGCCGCCGACGATCAACTACGAAGAACCCGACCCGGACTGCGACCTGGACTACGTGCCCAACCAGGCCCGCGAAGCCCAGATCGACTACGCCCTGAGCAATAGTTTCGGTTTCGGGGGCCAGAACATCGCCCTGGTGGTGGGAAAGGTATAGCAGGCTCTCTCCAGAGGGGAGAACGCCCTCATGCTGGTGGTGAATACGGAAACGATTCCCGGCTATCGCATCGTGGCCTTGCGCGGACTGGTACAGGGGAACACCGTGCGGGCCAAGCACCTGGGCCGGGACATCGCCGCGGGGCTGAAAAACCTGGTCGGTGGCGAACTGCGCGGTTACACCGAACTGCTGACCGAATCCCGCCGCGAGGCCATGCAACGCATGATCGCCCAGGCCCAGCAACTGGGAGCCAACGCCGTGGTCAACGTCCGTTTCAGCACTAGCGCCGTCACCCAAGGTGCAGCCGAATTGTACGTGTACGGCACGGCCGTGGTGGTGGAACCGGAAACGCCCGCCGCAAGCGAGGCCCAGCCCCTGTAAGTGAAGAGCAATTGACTTGGGAACCAGATGCGATGGTGCAGCTCCCCGGCAAGCCGCCGGCTTTGGTGGCGTGGAAGCATGGGGGCTTGGAGGGGGTGCTTCCGCACCGAAAGAGTAAGCGCCAATTCTTGCAACCGGCGAGCCGGGGACTTCAGTCCCCGGAGGACAAGAACGCTCAAGCGTTTTTCTCCGGTTTCTCCCCGGACTGAAGTCCGGGGCTCGCCGTAGCCCCTAGTCGAACCGCCGTTGGCGTGCTCGAAAGCAACTTGAACCATGGAACTGATTGGCCTGGTTTGCACTGCGGTAACCGTTCTCACGCCGCTGGTTCTGGCACTTTTTGTGGGAAGCTGGATCGAGCGGCGCCACTTGCACGCTCTGGCCCAGCGCGAAGCGCTGCTAGGCTCGATGCTGGTTACCGATCTGCGCACCTTTCCACAGCATGAGCCCGGAACTCCGCCACCGCAGATGATTGTCGGCGAAGTGGTCATCGGCTGCGATTACTTCAAAGCCTTCCTGGCTTCCTGGAAACTGCTGTTCGGCGGCCGGGTGGGAAGCTACCAGCGGGTGGTGGACCGGGCCCGCCGCGAGGCCGTTTTGCGCGTGCTGGAGCAGGCTCGGGCCCTGGGCTACAACGCCGTGTGCAATTTGCGAATCGAATCGGCCGATGTCGGCGGTAACACCCAGCAATCGCGCATGCCCATGTCGGCCGTGCTCGCTTTCGGCACTGCTTACATGGCCCGGCAGGAAACGACAGTGCCAGGCTGGCAGCCGCAAAGCCAGGCGGAATCCCTGACAAGGAGCTGATGGAGTGTCCCAGACCTCCGGTCCCCATTCGCCCCAGCCGCCGGAGCCGTTCTGGCCCCGGGGTACCAGTTGGGACCCGGAACAGTCGGTTTGGGACGAACCAGCCATCCTGGCCCAAGGGCAGCCAGTGCCCGAAGGGGCCGTAAGCTACGGTGCCTGGGTGCAGGCCCAACGGGCGGGTTTTCCGCTGTGGAAAAGCCTGCTGGTCAGCGCCGCCGTGGCCGTGGCCGCTGGCCCCTTGGCTGTGGCCGGCACGTTCTTAAGCGCCGGCTACACGGGCACCCTGGCCCTGTTGGGGGTGTTTCTGGCCCCGGTGGTGGAAGAAGTCATGAAAGCCGCCCTGCCGCTTTGGGTGGTGCGTAGGCGGCCCTGGTGGTTTCTTTCCGCCTGGCAGATTGTGCTGACGATGCTGGCCAGCGGGGCGGCGTTTGCGGCCATCGAAAACGTGCTCTACCTGCGCGTTTACATCCCAAATCCCGAGCCCTGGCTGGTTGCTTGGCGATGGACGGTTTGTGTGGGGCTGCACACCGTCTGTACGTTTCTCAGCAGCCTGGGGCTGGTGCGGCTCTGGCGGGGAGCCCTGCAGCGGGGCGAGATTCCCCAGGTGGAACGCTTCCTCCCTTGGCTCACCGCGGCCGTGCTCCTGCATCTGGCCTACAACGTGGGAGCGATGGTGTGGCAGTGGCTGGGTTTTCCCGGCGTGCGCTAACCACCGGCGGCTTGCTCCCCGGCGGCCGCAGCCGCCTGTTCCAGTTGGTGTTTGAACCAGCGGACTTCCGCGGCCGGATCGTCCGCTCCTAGCACGGCTTGACTTAGGGCCACGCGATCAAACCCGGCGGCGATCACCAGCGGCAGGTTCTCCCGGTTGATGCCGCCGATGGCGAACCGGGGCAGGTTCACGCTTTGGGCTACCTGGCGAAGCAGCTCTGGACCCACGAAACGGTCGAACTGTTTGGTTTGCGAAGGAAACACAGGGCCCACGCCGATGTAATCGGCCCCGTCCAGCACCGCCTGTTGAGCCTGGGTCAGCGAATGGGTCGATACTCCCACCAGCGGCTTCGGCCCTACCACGTGCCGCACCTGGGCCACGCTCAGTTCTTCCTGGCCCACGTGCACCCCGTCGGCCTGGCACAGCAGAGCCAGGTCTGGGCGGTCGTTGAAGATAAACAGCGTTCCCGTTCCGGCCGTAATGCGGCGGAGCCGTCGGCCCCGGCTTCCACCAGCGCGGCGGCCAGACGTTCCATCGCATCCGCCGTTTCTCGCCCGTCCAGCAACACGTACACCCGCGCCGCTCGGAGCCGCTGTTGGGCCTGCCAGGTGACCTGCATCGCCTTGTGCAGCGTGTAGGCCGTGTAGCGCAGTTGTTCCCAGTGGGGAGCCGCTTGGGGATCGAGCAGCTTGGCCATCTCTTCCAGCGAACGCAACGCCTGTTGCAACCGCGAGGCGTTGGCCCCGATCAACGCTTCCGTTCCCTGGCGCTGGTGTTCCTGGGGCGTGGAAAGTCCGGTGCCCACGTCGCCCCGGGTGTCCCGCATGCGCACGCCCTCCTCCCCTGTCAGGCGTTGCCGCAACGAGTGCATCCGGTGCCGCAGGTCTTTGAGCTGCTGGGTCAGATGCGGGTCGTTGAGCATGAACCGGGCGATATCTTCCAGCACCCGGGCGGCTTCGCCGGCGCGGTTGGCCGCCGCTTCGGCAGCCCGCAAGGCTCCGTGGCGTTCCGATGGGGAGGAAGCGGGGGCGTTCATGGCGAAGCGCCTAAGTTCACAATGAGGGCGCGTGGCCGCGCCCAGGCTTGTTTTGCTCGGCCAGGAGGAAGCCTACAATGTGTATCCTAGCGCAGATGTCCCCCCGGCGAAACCGCTCCGCCGGCCTTGTCGCTTGTCCCAGGAAGCGTATGAACGGCCCCCTTCCTTCCGTGCCCGAATGCGAGCTTGACGGGCTGCCCGTGGCCCTGGTGGGCCGGCCCGCGGCGGTTACTTTCCGGCAGTGGGTGGGACTGCTCCAGCGGCAAGGGGCGGTGCTGGTGCCGCCGGAGGAAGCGAAGCTGATTGTCGTGGGCGAAGGGGACCTGCCACTGGATTTCGGCCACGAGGCGCAGGACGCCGCCGGAGTGCTCTCCCCGGAAGTGCAAGCCCGAGCCGAACGCGGCCAGGTGGAAGCGATTCTGGAAACCGAGCTATGGCGCCGCTTGGGCCTGCTGGAACAACAGCACGCCGTGCAGCGGCTGTTCACCGCCGCTTCTCTGGCCGCCCTGTTGCGGGTGCCGGTGGGGGTGATTCGCCGGTGGGTTCGGGCCGGGCTGATCGAGCCGGTGCGGGTGGTACGCCGCCTGGCCTTGTTCGACTACCAGCAGGTCCACTCGGCCCGGCGGCTCGCCCAGTGGATGCACCAGGGCGTGCCTCCCCGGCGAATCCAGGAACAACTGCTGGCCTGGCAGAAGCTGCTCCCCGGCTGGCGGCGTCCGCTTGCGCAACTGGAAGTGCTGGTCCGCGGCCGGGAACTGCTGCTGCGGCAGGGCCAAGGGCTGGTGGATAGCCGAGGGCAGCGGTACTTCGATTTTGCCGCTACGGTGCCGCCGGCGGTGCCTCCGGTGCTCGAGTCGCACGACAAACCGCACGTGCTCCCGTTTACAGCCGCAAAGGGCCAGCCGCCGGCAGCAGATGCCCCCACGGCGGAACAGGACCCAGCCGTCCCGTGGCTTGCACAAGCCGAATCGCTGGAAGACCAGGGGCGCTGGGCCGAAGCGGTCGCCTGCTACCGCCAGGCGCTGCGGCACGGCGGTCCCGACCCGGAACTCTGCTTCCGCCTGGCCGAGCTGCTCTACATGCTCGGCCACCTAGAAGCGGCCACCGAACGCTACCAGATTGCCCTGGAACTAGAGCCCGAACACCTGGAAGCCCGGCTGAACCTCGGCTGCCTGCTGGCCGAGCTGAAACGCTGGCCCGAGGCCGAAACCGAGCTGCGCCGCGTGCTGGAACTGGAAGACCGCCTGCCCGATGCCCACTACCATCTGGCCCGCGTGCTGGAACAACAACACCGGACCGACGAAGCTCAGATACACCTGCGCCGCTTTCTGCAATTGGCCCCGCATAGCCCCTGGGCCCAGGAAGCCCAGCGGCGGCTCCATCCTGGCGGCTGACGACACATGCCCCGTGCGACCCAGCCGAACCGGAAAGTTGGACGTTCCTCTTGCTCCCAGTAAAAAACGTGACGGATTCCGTGCACACAATCGGGCTGATGGGTCCCTGGGAATACGCCACGACGCGCCCGGACACGCCGCCCCAGGGCGGGTGGCACCGGGTGCATTTGCCGCTGCGCGAAGCCGAGCCGCCCTGGCGCCCGGTCCCGGGGGAGTCGCTCTGGCTGCGGCGTTTTTTTCACTCTCCGACCGGCTTGGAAGCACAGAATGCGGTGCTGCTTGTTTTTTCCAGCTGGCCCGCCTTCTGCCAGGTGGTGCTGAACGAAACCCCCCTGGCCCGGTTTGACCCGCAGCAGGCCGCTTTGGACGTAACGCACCTGTTACAGCGGCGCAACTGCCTTCAGTTGCAACTGGCTGCCGAAGCCTGCCGCGGCCGGTGGCCTTGGCAAGCCCATCTGGCGTTGCAAATCCGACCCGGTTCGCCCCGGCAATAGGCCGCGGACCGTGCTGAGTCCCGGCCCGGGGGAAACCACCTCCGGCGTCTGACGCTTCGGGCCGGGATGCTTTACAATGGCTGCGGTTGCCGCCAGGGCGGCTATTTCTACGATCCGCCGGGGGCTTTGCCGACGAGGACTTGCGCCGATGACCAACGCCGAAATCGCCGCGGTGTTCGACGAAATCGCCGACATCCTGGAGTTCCAGGGGGAGAACCCATTTCGGGTCCGCGCCTATCGCAACGCTGCGCGCACCGTGGGCGAGATGGCCGAATCGCTGGAACACCTGGTGGCCCAAGGGGCCGATCTGACCCAACTGCCCGGCATCGGCAAGGATCTGGCCGAAAAAATCAAAACCCTGGTGGAAACCGGCCGCCTGGAACAGTTGGACAAGCTGCGAGCCCAGGTGCCCGAGTCGGTGTTGCAACTGATGCACATCCCGGGACTGGGCCCCCGGAAGGCCGCCGCGCTTTACAAGCAATTGGGCATCACCAACCTGGAACAACTGCGCCGGGCGTGCCAGGAGCATCGGGTGCAAAAGCTGCGGGGCTTCGGAGCCAAGACCGAGGAAGCCATCCTGCGGGGACTTCAGGTGGCCGAGGTCGCTTCGAAGCGGATTCTTTGGGCCGAAGCGGACCAGTTCGCCCAGGAGATTAAGGCCCATCTGGCCCAGGTGCCCGGCGTGGAGCAACTGGAAGTGGCCGGCAGCTACCGCCGCGGCAAGGAAACCGTGGGCGATCTGGACGTGCTGGTCGTTGCCGAGGATTCCGACCCGGTGATGGACCGCTTCGCCCAGTACCACGCCGTGGCCGAGGTGCTGCTGCGGGGCGAGACGAAGATGTCCGTGCGGCTCCACTCCGGGTTGCAAGTGGATTTGCGGGTGGTGCATCACCAGTCCTTCGGAGCGGCGCTGGTTTATTTCACCGGCTCCAAGCAGCACAACGTGGTGCTGCGTTCCCGGGCCAAACAGCGGGGACTGAAAATCAACGAGTACGGCGTCTATCGCGGCTCGGAGTACATCGCCGGCCGCACCGAGGAGGAAGTGTATGCCACGCTCGACCTGCCCTGGATTCCCCCGGAGCTGCGCGAAGCCCGCTGGGAGTTCGACTGGGCCGACTCGGGCCGGCTGCCCAAGCTGCTGGAACTGAAAGACATCCGCGGCGACCTGCACATGCACACCAACGCCACCGACGGAAAAGCCACGCTGGAAGAGATGGTCCAGGCGGCCAAGCAGCGCGGGCTGAAGTACATCGCCATCACCGACCATTCCAAGCGGGTCACCATGGCCGGCGGTCTGAAGGCCGAGGAGCTGCTGGCCCAATGGGAACAGATCGACCAGTTACGCAAGCGTTTTCGCGGGATCCATATCCTCAAGGGCGTTGAGGTGGACATTCTGGAACGCGGCGGGCTGGACATCGACGACCAGACGCTGGCCCAAGCCGATTGGGTCGTGGCCAGCTTGCACTACGGGCAGAACCAGTCCGAAGACCGCATCACCGGCCGCATCGTCGACGCCTTGGCCCATCCGGCCGTCTGTGCCATTGGGCATCCCACCGGGCGGCTGCTGGGCCGCCGGGAGCGTTACGCGGTGGACATCCAGCGGGTGATCGAAGCGGCCGCCGAACACGGCAAGTTCCTGGAACTGAACGCCAACCCGCTGCGACTGGACCTAGACGACATGCACTGCGCCCTGGCCCGCGAACACGGGGTGCTAATCGTCATTTCGACCGACGCCCACAGCACCGAGGGGCTGAACGTGATGCGCTACGGCGTGCTGCAAGCGCGGCGCGGTGGCCTGGAAGCCCGGCACGTGCTCAACACCCGGCCCTGGAGCCAGTTTGAAAAACTGCTCTGGCGTGCCCGAGGCGGAAAGCTTTCCACCGGGAAAAAGTAAACCGGTCGCCGTTCAATACTGCCGCAGCGTGGCCTCAAGTTCCTGCTGGATTTCCTGCCGCAGTTTGCGGGGGTGGATTACCTGGGCATGCTGCCCGAAACCCAGCACCCAGCGCTTCAACTGCTCGGTCTCGCCCAGGCGGAACGTGACTTCCAGGGAGCCGTCTTCCAGCGGACGGTTTTTCTGGCTGGAATGCCACTGGGTTTCCTGGACGTAGCGGGCCGCCCGAGGCGAAAAGCGGACCACCACCTTTTGCGGTTTGCCCTGGGGCTGGATCACGCCGAAGGAATCGGCCAGGTGGCGGCGGATGTCGAAAGTCGGGTCGCGTTGGAACTTCTCGTCGGTGCAGCATGCCTGGTGGATGCGATCCAGCTTGAAATGGCGTTTTTCGCCGTGGTGTTCCGAATAGGCCACCAGGTACCACGCGCCGTGATAGACCACCACAGCGTAAGGATGCACCCGGTACCGCCGCGGCCGTGAAGCGTCGAGCGACTGGTACTCCATCAGCAGTACCTGCTGGTTTTCCAGTGCCTCCCACAGGTCGTCCATGAACTGCCAGTCGGTCTTGCCCGGGCGACGCAGCGGAATCGTCAGCAACAGCTCCGAAAGCCGCGGCAGGAAATTGGCCGTGGTGTCGGTGGAGAGCATCGTTTCGATTTTGGCAAACGCCTCCCGGGCCGCCTCGCCCAGAAACGAGCCGGAAAGTCCCTCCAGATAGGGGCGCAGCAGATAGAGCACAATCGCTTCATCCAGCGTAAAACCCAGCAGATTGGCTTCCGGGGGCGGTTCGATTGACCACCACTGCTTGCCATGGGCCCCCCGGCGACAGCGGAGCAGAAAACCCACCGAACGGAGCAGTTCCAGGTCGCGGCGCACCGTTTTGACGCTCACGCGGAACTGCTCGGCCAACTGGTCCACCGTGTACCCTCGGCGACTGCGGCACAACCGCCGCAGCAGCATCCACTGGCGAACAATCTGCTTGTGGTCGGCCATGGCGATCCCAAATGCGCAAGGGGTTCCCGAACGGTTGCTCCCTTTGCGTCGAAGTGTACCACACTCCACCGGGCGTTGCTCGGGAAGCGGGGGGCATGGAGGCTTGGAGG
>WFOE01000120.1 GCA_015488215.1 Planctomycetales bacterium | reverse complement strand
TGTTCATCTTGATCGATGGGGCGCGAGGCGTCGATCCCCAGGGCAGCCACCCCGGCCAGCAAAAAGGCCGCCGCACAGGTGACAAAGCCGGCGTTCCAGTGCAGGGCCTGGTCCGAGGCGGCCGGGCCGCTCCCGGGAAAACCATTTTGCAGAATCCAGACGAACAGCGGGGGCAAAATGGCCGCACCCAGGTTGCCCCACATGTTGCCCCAGCCCAGCACCGAAGCCACGTAGCGGCCGCCCACGTCCTGATTGAACGCCCAGACCGAAGCGGTGCCTGCGTCCGTGCAAGCGGCCACGGCGGCAAACGCGGCCGTGGCGGTCCACACGCTCGGCTCCAGCAACAGCACCAGATAAGCCACGGCGGCCAGAGAGCGGGCTCCGGCCACGGCCAGCGCCCGGCCCCAGCGGAGTCCCAAACGGCGAACCAGGGAATCGGTCAGCGGTCCGCCCAGGAGCATGCCCACCCAGCCCGCCGCCAACGGAACGGCGGCCATCCAGCCTCGCTGGTGGGCCGGCAGGCGATGCACCTCCTGCAAGTAGCGCGGAAGCCAGGTGACCAGGAACACCCAACCCACGTTGGTAAAGAACTGCCCGGCACAAACGCACCACAGCGGGCGGCTGGTTAGCACGGCACGCCAGGGGAAGGCAGCGGCCGGGCCCTGGGGCGTTTGCAACTGCCGGGGGCGGCCCGCGGCAATCAGCTCGCGTTCCGCGTCGTTGCAGCGGGGATCGACCGACGGGTTATCGCGCAACAGCCACCACATGGCCGCAGCCAGCAACACGCCGGCCAGGGCAAATGCGCCCATCGTGGGTCGCCAGCCGCGGGTGTAGATTTTATGCACGTGATCCGGGTAGAGCCGTTCCAGCACCAGCCGGTTAAGCCGCTCCCAGGCGGCATGGTCCAGGGATTCGGGCTGCAAGCGGGCTTGCTGGACCAGCCGCTGCCCGAAGCGGTCCAGCTTCACCTGGGGGGCTCGTCGCAGGGCTTCCAGCGCCCAGCCGGGCTGGCCCAGCAGGCGGTTGAGCAGCGCGGCTAGTTGTTTGGCCGGAGCGGAGCTTTCCCCCGCGGCGATCCGTTCCAGTTGTTCTCGTTCCGCAGGCGAAAAGAGCGAAGCAATCCACTGCGAGGCACTGCGGGCACCTTCCAGCGGCGAAGGCAAGGGGGCCTGGGGTTCCCGGGCCAGGTGGACCCAGACGGCAGCCAGTTGCCGCGGGCGAGGAAGCTCTTCGGGGCGGAGTCGGGAAGGGACCTCCACCGGCACGAAGGCCACAACAAAATAGGCCGTAACCACCGGGGCCAGAAATCCGCCCACCCGGCCGCCCAAGGCCACCGTGCTGCTAGCCTTGCCCCGGTGAGCAAAGGGAATCCAACGACTGATAAGCTGCGCACAGGTCGGGTAGGCCCCGGCCTGGGCCAGCCCGAACGCCAGCCGAGCCGCCAGCAGCGAGAACAACCCCACAGCCAGTCCGGTCAACCCGGTCAACAGCGACCACAGCAGCACGTACAGGGCGAGCATCCGCCGGGCACCGAAGCGGTCGGTCAGCCAGCCCGAGGGAACCTGAAACAGCGCGTAGCTCCAGAAAAACGCGCTCAGGACCCAGCCCATCTCCATGTTCGAAAGCCCCAGGTCCTCGCGGATGTAAGTTTCGGCAAAGGAGATGCAATAGCGGTCCAGGTAGAGCATCACGGCACTGGCCGTGGCCGCGGCCAGGACCAGATAGCGAACGCGGGTGGGACGAGCGGGGGCTTCAGCGGGCATAGGCGACTACGAGCAAAGCGATTGTTGCAGCGGTGGGATTTTTCCAAGCGGCGCCGTATTCCTACCAGATGTGCCCGGGCGAAGCAAAAGCGGCGCGCAAAAAACTCCCCGGCCCCAAACGGCCGGGGAGTTGAAACATCAACAAACGACTGCCTCGTTTAGTTTTGTTTGTTCAGCACCCTGTTGCGGACCCAGTTGCCGACCGTTCCGCCGCTAGGATTGGCCGTGCAAGAACGCCCTTTGGAAGTCATCAGGTGGGCGTAGGTCACGTAGTCGATCCCCTCGTTCAGCTCGGCCACGTGGCCGTCGCAGTAAGCGACGTTGACCCCGCCGGGGTGGTAGCTGGAGGGCCGCGCATAGCGAATATCCCCGGTGGCGCTGAAAGGAGGATCACCGTCCGTCTTATTCTGGTTGATTGAGAAAACGGAGCTCACATTGCTCAAAGGCACGTCCCACCACACACAGCCGACGAAAATCTCACTTCCATCGGTCCACCAACGGGCCTGGATGTTTTCGGTAATCATGATCGTGTTTTCAAGACCATCGTAGATGCGGTCGGAAGTCATTACAAGGTTCACACCGTTCAAGTTTCCGGCCCACACAAAAACCCCGTCGGCCGGATTCTGGACCGAAGGACCACCGAGCCAGCTCGGAGCGGTGCCCGTGTTGTAAACATAAGCAGTATGCCGGGGGAGATTGACGCTATCGCTGGGGCAGTTGAGCACTTCCAGAGTGAGTCCTTCGAGGTTGGGATACTTCAATTGCCATAGGCTTTCCCAATTGGGGCCGCCCAGACTGGAGTCGTACGGAATGTGAGCGGCAAGCTGAGCGAACTCGTCGGCCAAGTCGCGCCGGTCCAGATACGGCAACAACAGCACCATCAAGGGGCGGCGGTACAAGTTCTGGTCTTGGTAGCGGAACAGGTCGACATAGCCGGGATACTTGTTCTTGGAGTTTTCGTAGTTGATCACGGCCAGCGCCACCTGCCGCATGTTGCTCTTGCAAACGGTGTTGCGTCCTCGTTCGCGGGCGGACTGGACAGCGGGCAACACCAGCCCCACCAGCATCCCAATGATGGCAATGACCACCAGCAACTCCACCAGGGTGAAACCACCCGGAGCAAAACGGCTCACCTTACGACGTGCGCACTTCATGACAGAACTACTCCTGCGACAAAAGCTGTCCCCTCTGAGGACATGTGACAGCCCCGCAGGGCTGCCGGCCCAAATGCTAGTATCCCAAACCTCGACGTGGAAATCCAGCGATTTCTTGCCAAAAATCGGGGATTCTCCGGCGCCCGCGGCTCCGGGTCCCTTGGCGGCTATTCGGCACACTTGACGCAGCGGCTGGCGTAAGGGATCACTCTCAGCCGGGTTTTGGGGATTTTCCGGCCGCAATCGTCGCAAGTGCCGTAGCTGCCTTCTTCAATCTTTTCCAGGGCCCGTTCGATTGCTTCCAGCGTAGCTTCCTCGTTCTGCAGCAACGTGAAGGCGAACTCCTGCTCGTAGTTGTCCGAGCCCAGGTCGGCCATATGGATCGGCATGGCCGTTCCGCCCACCTGCTCCCCTCCGTGCCGGTTCATGGCCGATTCGGCCAGGTCCGTGTAGTCGCCCAGCAGTCGAGTCCGCAACTGGAGCAACTGCTCCTTGAACGCTTTGACGTCTGCTTTTTTCATCGTCGGGGTTTCCAGGACCAGGGGAGTGGGAATCGGGGCTGCGCCCCGCGGCTAACCGGTCCATTGTATTCGCTGCCCAGGGGGGAGTCAAAACGCTGCTTTGTCCGCTTCTTGTTGGGCTGGAAGAACGACCAGCAACGCCGGCAGCAGCACCAGATTGCCCAGCAGCCCCCCGGCCAGGGCCAACGCGGTCAGCAGCCCAAAATACACCAGCGGCACGAACTCGCTGGTGGCCAGCACGGAAAAGCCTACCATCATGGCCACCGTGGCCAGCACGGCGGCCGTGCCCACCTGGCTTTGCACTTGCTCCAGAGCCTGCGAGGGCAAAAGTCCCTGGGTGAGCAGCCGACGGTAGGCGGTCAGGTAATGGATCGAAGCGTCGATCCCCAGCCCCAGGCTCACCGCGGCGATCATCACCGCGCCCATGTTCAATTTGGCTTCCATCCCGGGCACCAGGTCCAGATAGCCTAGCGTGCCCGTGGCTGCCAGCACCGGCAGCACGTTGGGCACCAGCGACACGGCTGCCAGGGACCAACTGCCCAGGGCCACCCGCATCATCAACGCCACTGCCGCCAGGGCCAGCAACAGCGTGCGCCACTGCTGCTCCACCAGCGAATCGATCAGGTGGGCAAGCAGCACGTAGTAGCCGGTGACCCAGGCGCCAGGGCGATCCGGCCCCGGGGGGAACTCTTCCCGACAGATGCGCCGCACCGTGGCGATCAACTTTTTCTTCACATGGGCGGGCTGTTGTTCGTGAGAGCGGAGCATCACCCGGGTAAAGTGCCAATTGGGCTCCCGGGGATCGGTCGCCCAGAACACCCGAGCCACCAGCGGCATCTGCCCCTGGAGCAGTTTCCACTTCAGCGCCGTAGTCCGCTCAGGAGAGAGAAACGGCAAGCGCGCTCCCGGCGTGGCGTTCAGCAGGTCGGCTACCGAGAGCACTTTGGTCAGCCCCGGCTGGGTTCCGACAGCAGTGGAAACCTGGCCGGCTTCCTCGCGCAAGCGGCGGCAGAGCTGTTCCAGGCGGCGCAGAAACGCCGGGTTGGGTTCCTTGGGGGCAGGGACCACCACGTCCCAAACCCCCGCTCCGCCCAAACGGGTTTCCACTTCCTGGTAGGCCTGGACCAGCGGGCTGTCTGCGCGGAAGTTGCGAATGAAGTTGGTTTCCACTTCCACCCAGGCGTTCCCGGCTCCCAGCATCACGGCCAGCAACACCACGGCCGCGGCCACGCTGCGAGGGCGGCGACGGACCACTTGCAGCACGCGGGCAAGCCCCCGTTGCAACAGCCGAGGTCGGGTACGGCCAAGCGGGAGCAAATCGGGCGCCGCCGAAGCGAGCCCGGGCAACAGCAGCCCCATTCCGGTCAACAGCCACAGCGAGCCGAGAGCCATCATCGTGCCGTAGTCGCGAATCGCTTCAACCGGGGCAATCCCTAACGAGCCGAAGCCCGCCGCGTCGGTAAAACAGGTCCAGGCCACGGGCCAGGCAAGCACCAGCGCGCAGGCGCGAAGCGCTTCGGTCCGCGAAGCCCCCCCTTGCCGCATCCCCTCGAAGTGCACCGCCACGTGGACCACGGCGGCCATGCCGGTGGCCGAAAGCGTGGCCACCAGCATCGAGCTGACCATACTGAGCCGCAGCCCCAGCAGCACCAGCCCCGCCTGGGTCAAAAGCACCGACCAGCCCACCACGACCAGCGGCACCACCACCCAACGCACGCGGCCAAAGGAAACGGCACACACCAGCAGCACCAGCGCGGTTACCCAGCGGCCCAACCGGCGGCCTTCGTTTTCTACGAGCCGGAACCCGCGATGGACCATCACCGGCTCGCCCACCAGCATCCCACGCTGCACGTGCCTGCGAACGACCTGTTCCAACTGGTCCAGGGTCCGGGTTTGCTGTTCCGGGGACAGGTCCCCCCGGAGCAAACAGACGACGGCCGTGGTACGCTGGTCCCGGCCCAGCAGGTAGCCGGTGAAAAGTTCCCGCAGCGAACGCGAAAGCGGGTTGTCCAGCCGGATCGATTCGCCCAGGGGAGTGGTGGTCAAACTCATCACCCCCTCCACCCCGGGCACCTGTTCCAAGGCCTGGGAAAGCGTGCGCAGACGGCGCATTCCCTCGGCGGAGAACAGCTCGGGGTCTTCGTACACGGCCAGCACGGCCTGGTTGCCGGCAAAGAGTTGCTTGAGCCGCACGAAGGGTTGCAGCACGGGATCCCCGGGCGGAAACATCGACTCCAACGAACGCTCCAGCCGCAGTTGTCCGGCAAGCGGCCAGGCCGCCGCGGCCAGCAACACGGCGGCGGCCAACAGCCACCACCGGGCGGCTACCCAGCCGCGGGCAAGCCCCCGCCACCGGGACGCCTGCTCGCCCCGTGCATCTTCGGGTGTGGCTGGTTGCGGCCGATTGTTCACCAGCTCCGCTCCCGGCTTGCGGTTGTTTGCATTTTCCATCGGGTGGGGAAGCACCCAGTGGGTGCAACCCGGCCACCTCTGGCGGCCAAAGCTGGTAGCTCGTCGATTGCAAGGATTAGCGTCTGCTCTTGCCTCGGAGTGGAAGCTTCTCGCAAGGCGCACGGCGCAAGCCGATTCTCGCCCGGAGCGGAAGCGATAGTTTTTCCCTAATCTTATCCTTCTACGCCCCCCAAGCCCCCACGCCTTCACGCCCCCAATCCTTCACGCTCCTAAGCCTTCGCGCCTCCAGGACCCCAAATCCTTCACCGACGGACGCCAGTGGCTCGCCGGTCGGCAGCGTCATCTGGGCTGCTTAAAAACCGACGGCCTCCACTTAAGAGATTACCCGGAGCTTGGGAGGGCAAGAAGAAAACTCCCGACGACAGGCGGCACAGTGGCCGACCTCCTGGTGGATGCAGACTCCACCCCAGAAACGATGCACCCCGGTTACGCTGCAAATACGCTGCTACGCTGCAAAACCTAGCAAAAATGGGCCGAAAGGGACAGAATTGGCAGGCCAGGGAAGCTCGTAAGCCCTTGTTGCTCCGCCACTTGTAGCAAGAAGCCGCAACAGGCGCAGAAAAAAGCACGCCGGAGGGCGTCAAACTTGATAATGCAAACACCTGCGAACAAAGAACTTGCGGAATCCGGCCATGAGCCGCGCTGCACATGCGCTGCAAAACGGGCCGATGTTGCGACTTCGACAACGCCCCAAGAGGCCGAGCTGCGCGTGCTGCTGGACCACCTGGCCGGGCTGCTGCAAGAGGCCGGGCAGGCCGACCTGGCCGATCTGGTGCGGCTCTGGCCTGCCCTGGGCCAGCAGGTCCAACAAGACGTGGTGGAACTGGTCTGGCAAGCCGTGGCCACCAAGACGCACTAACCCCCACAGCCACCCCGGAACCACGCGGAACCGAGCGGACCACCCCCGGAGAACGCCTGGCTTGCGCTCTGATGCGATTTTCCACGTGGCAAGGGAATCACACCACCACGCCGCACGAAACGCACGAGCGGCCACGCCAGCGGCCCGTAGGGGCGTTGCTGGCCATTCTGGATAATCTTATCCGATTTCATGCCCTGCCAGCCGGGGGGAGCGGTATCCGAAAAATCGGAGTTTTTTATCCGATTTCGTGGGAACCGAACCCGCGGCTGGTTTCTCCCGGGGTTGATCGGCACTTCCCCTGGAAAACAGCTCGCCCCTGGCAGACCACCCCCGGGATTTCTTTCCGCCCACGTTTTCCCGGGATTCTTGGACGTGGGCCAGGATTCTGCCCCGGTGGTGGAAAAGTGTTTGTGGCCGGGAATCCCCTACGTAAACCAAGACTATAGCTTTGGGTTTATTA
>WFOE01000119.1 GCA_015488215.1 Planctomycetales bacterium | reverse complement strand
CCTGCATTGGGGCCGAGGGGATGGTCGTCTGACAGCCCGCCTGGGCCAAAAGCCCCAGCACCGCCAAACTACACGAGAGAAAGCGCATCGTGTCACCTTGCCCTGTAGGGGGGGAACGGGCCTGGAGTCCCGAGGCATCCTGCCCTGGCAGACCGCTCGGGAGCAAAAACGTGTCCTCACAACTTTAGCCCCGGGGAATCGGCCGGGAGCCCTAAAAGCCCCGCCGCGGGAAGCGTTTTTCCGCCCGCTGGCCGCATTGCCCGAACAATCGCTACAATCACACCCGTGACCGTACCCGCCCTCGCTGTCCCGTGAGCCATGCACCGCTTCTTTGTGCCCGAGCCAATCCAGGAGGACCAGCACCGTGTGGTGCTCGAAGGTCAGGAAGCCCATCATCTTGGTCGGGTGCTGAGGGCCGTGGTGGGGGACGAGGTGGTGCTGCTGGACGGCACGGGCTGGGAATACACGGCCCGGGTGGCTTCCATCTCCCGCCGTAGCGTGGAGCTGGAACTGCTCGCCCGGCGCCGAGTGGACCGCGAACTCCCGGTGCCTGTGCTGCTGGGCACCGCGTTGCCCAAGGCCCCCCGGCAACAAGCAATGGTGGAATCCCTGGTGCAACTGGGGCTGACGGCACTGGTTCCCCTGCAAACCGCCCGGAGTGTGGTTCGGGTGGATGCCAAGGGGCTGGCCCGACTGAGCCGCTGGGTGCAAGAGGCCACCAAACAGTGCGGCCGCACGCGGCTGATGGAGGTGCGCCCGGGCTGTGATTTTTCCCGTTGGATTGCCCGGCAAACCGAGCCGGACCGCCAGCGGGTGATAAAATTGCTGGCTCAACCGGACCAGGGAGTGCCGCTGTGTGAGCTGTTACGCACCACGGCCCTTCGGGCAGCCGGGGCTTTCTGGCTGAGCGTTGGCCCTGAAGGCGGATTCACTCCCGCCGAGCTGGAACTGGCCCGGCAACACGGCTGGCAACTGGTGCAGTTGGGCCGGCGCACTTTGCGAATCGAAACAGCCGCCTGCCTGCTGGTGGGAGCGGTGGGTTTGTGGCTGGAAGGGGGCGAAGGGCCGCCAGGAATAAAATGATTCGCGGTCCTGGGCGATTGCGCATTTCTGAGCGGCATTCAGGTAAAGGCTTGGGCCTTTCGCCTATTCGGTCGTTGCGTCCTGTGGATTTTGCCAGCGGAGTTCCGCCGCCGTGTGAACGGCCGGGGACCAATGCGGGCCGGTGTGCAGAGAACGGGAGTCGGCCCTATGGCCACCTACACGCCGTGATTGGGGAATCGGTTCGGTCGAGTCGGTCTGCCGCGTCGGCGTTGCGGCAGCCGGACCCGCCCAGGCCCGCAGCAGCACACCCAGCAACAACCCAGCGGCCGAACCGGCCAGAGCGGGCCAGGCGATGGGCCAGAACTGTTCGCGGCCTCCCCAGTGGGCCCAGGCTCCCAGCACTGCTCCCAGCGAAAAGAACATCGCGGCCACGTAAATCAACAGCTCGCCCAAGTACCGCGCCCAGGCCGAAGCGGCCGGTACTTCAGCTTCCACAGCAGGTTGCCCGGCGGGAGCTTCCTCTCCCCGGGGCGGCTCGTTGCGGCGGGGGCCGCGGACGGCCACGCTGCAAGGGTCCCAACGCAGATAGCCCTCGCTGGCCCAAAGCCACCGCCAGTCCTCCGGTTCCCGATGCAAAACGGCCTGGATCGTTTCCAGCTCGCAGCGGGTCTGAAGCAACTGCCACTCCAGGAGGTCTAGCTCCTGTTCCAGCACGGCTCGGCTGGGAGCGGGCTTACCGGGGGCCGGTTGGCCCTCTTGTTGGGCGACTGCCTGGCCGGGGTCCTCATGCGGTTGCGTCTCCTGGACCACCAGCGCTTGCCGGCAGCGGCTACACCGGGGCTTGCCGCCTTCCCGGAGCACTGGCACATCCTGCATGCACTGCGCGCACCACATGGTGATTCCGCCGCAAGAGGCACATGGGCCCTTCGCCACTGGGACCGGATCGTCCTTGGTTATCGGCAGCCGCAGCCGGGGGACTGTAACCTTTCGGCAAACTTTGCTGGCCCGGTAAGTGGTGCGGGCGGAACAGCCAGGCGGCCCGAGGGGTGGAATCCCCGGTACCCGTAAGGCCCCAGGACCGGCAGATAGCACTTTGCATCGACTCGGCGGCGAGAGGGAAGCGGACGCATCAAAATATGTTTGCGCTTGCATTGCGGCGGCCTTATCTGTAACAATGACCATACGAGTTTCTAGGCCGATTGACCGCCTGGAGTTTCCCGCCTGAACGACTTCCCTCCCCGTTTGTTCGGAGTAACGGCCATGTTGACCATCCCCTGCCGTGTGCGGTCCGGGCGTTGCGACGGAGTGACCCGACGCGATTTTCTGCAAGTGGGCGGCTTGAGCGTACTGGGCCTGACCATGGCCGACCTGCTGCGAGCCCAGGCACAAGCGGGACCGAACAAGCGGAAGAAATCCGTCATCCTTTACTGGATGGACGGCGGGCCCACCCACATGGAAACCTACGACCCGAAGCCCGACGCTCCGGCCGAGTACCGCGGGCCGTTCGGCGTGACTCGGACCAGCGTCCCCGGCGTGTACCTGAACGAGCTGCTGGTGGGCCATGCTCGGGTCATGGACCGCATTGCCCTGCTGCGTTCGGTGCATCACAACAACGGGGACCACTTTGCCGCGGCCCACTGGATGCTGACCGGCTATCTGGGCTCCACGGCGGCCAACCGCACGCCCAAGTTTCCCTCGTTCCCGGCCATTATCTCGCGAATCAAGGGAGCTAACGCCCCAGGCGTGCCCCCCTTTGTGGCGGTCCCCTACGCAATGACCGTAGGAATCCGGCCCGGCTACCTGAGCGCCACCTACCTGGGCGTGGCATACAACCCCTATGATGTCAACAGCGACCCGAACAGCCCCAACTTCCAGGTGCGGAACCTGAACCTGCCCAGCGGGGTGACCGTGGAGCGGCTTCAGGACCGCCGCACGCTGCTGGCTTCGCTGGACAAGCTGCAACGGGAAGCCGACACCACCGGCACCATGGACGGCGTGGACCGCTTCAACCAGAAGGCGTTCGAGATTATCACCGGCCGTCGCGCCCGGGAAGCGTTCGACATCAACCGGGAAGATCCCCGCACCCGCGACCGCTACGGCCGCCACGTGTACGGCCAAAGCGCGTTGCTGGCCCGGCGGCTGGTCGAAGCGGGTGTAACCTGCGTGAGCGTGCACAACGGCGGTTGGGACCACCACTCCAACATCGAAGCCGGAATGAAGAGCCGCCTGCCGACGTTCGACCAGTCCGTCTCCGCACTCATCGAAGACCTGGACCAGCGCGGCATGCTGGACGACGTGCTGGTCTGCGTCATGGGCGAGTTCGGCCGTACGCCGCGGGTCAACTCCAACGCGGGACGCGACCACTGGGGCAACGTCATGTCGGTGATGCTGGCCGGTGGAGGGATTCGCGGCGGGCAGGTGGTCGGCGCCTCGAGCCCCAAGGGCGAATTCCCCGTCCAACGCCCGCTCAAGCCCGCCGACGTGATTGCCACCATCTACAAGGCGTTGGGAATCGACCTGGACACCCACTTCGTCAACCACGCCGGGCGTCCCACGGCCATCAACAACTACGGCACGCCGATTGAAGAGTTGCTGTAGTCGGCGCGCATAACGCCTATGAAGCAATCAACCAATAGGGTCCTTGAGCATAAAGAGAGGGCTCTTGCGATTGCGTAACGGCAGCGCCCGTTCCAGGGGTACACCGCTTGCAGTGTTGACTAGTCGCTAGGCAGACACGAAACACGAGGGGCGCCTTTTTGCGAAGAGTCGCTTTTTGTACCAGTGCGCAAACAAGATATCCCCCCTGTGTTTCCAAAGCCCGCACACCCTCTGCCACCTGAATCCACAGCTCGACGGTGGAGAACGTCGGCTGGTCTATTCAGGAACCAATTGCTCCCCGTTCAGAACTCCAGGTCTTCGCCTTCCTCGGGCTGTTCGCTGGCGGGGGCCTCAGGGCGGCGATAAACCGCAACGATGTCTTCCACCGGCACGACGAACAACCGGTTGTCCTTCTCGAAATCCACCGGGATGCTGTTCCGTGGGTCAAGGATCACCTTGTCGTACTTGCTCAGGGGGTAGTCCGGGTCGTTTTCCACCTGGGCACTCAAGGCGACGATCCGACCAGTGATGACCGGGATCTTGGCCTCGTCCGGCAGGTGGATTCCCCCGCGGGTGGTGCGGCGTTCTTCATCTTTGCGAACCAGGACCCGCAATCCCACCGGCTCGATGATTTCCAGCGAACGACCGGTTTCTGGCATGGCTGGTGGTTGGCCCTCGTACGAGTGACGTTCTCTACTTTCATAGTATCAACGGCCATGCCCTGCGGCCAGAGCAGCGAGGAAGGCCGCTGCGGTGGTTTTCACTCTCCGAGCAAAAAATCGTTTGACCCCCCGAAAACCACACCCCAACATAAGGCATTACCCCTGGGAAACCTGGCGATTGCGAAAACATCCCCCTGGAACGGACGTGCCCATGATTCGCATCGGCATCGTCGGCTGTGGGCGGATTCTGGCTGCCCACCTGCGAGGCTACCGGCTGCTGCGAGAAGCCGGAGTGGAGGACTTCCAGATTGCGGCCCTCTGCGCCCGCAAAGAAGAAGACGCCCGGATGTACATCCGCCGCGGCGAAGGACCGCCGCAACGGCCCCCGGTGAGCGACATCCCGGGCGACCCCCTGGCCATCGGCGACGAATATCTTTCGGACTTCCAGCCCGACGTGCCGGTGGAAGTCTATACCGACTATCGTCGCATGATGGCCGAAGCCCCCATCGACGCAGTGAACGACTTCACCACGCACGAGCTGCACCACCAGGTGGCCCAGGCCGCGTTTGAATACGGCAAGCACCTGCTTACGCAAAAGCCGCTGGCCGTCTCGGTGGCGGCCGCCCGCTGGATGTGCCAGGAGGCCCAGCGCCGCGGGCTGGTCTTCGGCGTGTTTGAAAACTTCCGCCAAAACGAACAGACCCGATACCTCACTTGGGCTTTCGGTCCCCAAGGACCGCTGGGGCCGTTGCAGATGCTCTACTTGGGCTACGTGGCCACGTGGTGGGCGCCGGATCTGGTGGTGGCCCAAACCCCTTGGCGGCACCGGCGACTGGAAGGGGGCGGCTTGAGCCTGGACCTGGGCGTGCACTTTTTCGACCAGATTCGCCAGGTGGCCGGCGAGGTCACCGCAATCTGCGGCCAGACGGCCGTGGTAGAGCCACGGCGAGTAATTCGCGATGCCCAAGGCAACGTGGTGCAGCAGATCGATTGCGACGCCGACGATACGTTCTTTGCCGCTTTCGAAAGCACAAGCGGCGCCGTGGGCAATCTGTGCGCAAGCTGGGCCGGCCGCGGCGGTCCGACCCGGATGGGCCAGGGCACCGTGTGGTACGGAGCCGGCGGGCGCGTTACAGGCAACGAAGTCACCCTGGCCGACGGCACTTCCGCCGCGCTGGATGAGCTGTTCTGGTCGCAAGCTCCCGAGGAGCTGAAACAGCGGTGGTTCCCGTTGGGACTGCGCGACAGCTTCGCCCTGAACCAACTGGACTGGCTCCAGGCGATTCGGCAGGGAACTCAGCCGGAAACCAGCGGTCAGGAGGGCCTGCGCGATCTGGCCTGCGCGTTTGCCATTTTGGAGTCGGCGACCGCCGGGCGACGCGTGACGGTCGACGAGGTACTCTCCGGCCAGGCGAACCAGTATCAACAGGAAATCGACCGCCGCTACGGCTTTGCCGGATAAGAGCCCGACTGGTTTCCCCTGTTCTGGTCTTCGACAAGCGTTAGATGCCGGAGCCGCCTTCGTGCACCATGTCGCCGGCTTCGCCCAGGATGGCCTTCACTTCGTGCTCGAAGCTGCCGGTTTCCACGGTGCAGTGGATGCCGCATTCCTTGGGGGCGCCGCTTTCCCACCACCAGCGGCCCGCCCGCGGGTCTTCGCCCGGTTTGGTGGGACGTGTGCAGGGGGCGCAGCCGATGCTGGTGTAGTTTTTGTCATAGAGGGGGTTGTAAGGGACGTCGAACTCCTTGATGTAATTCCACACGTCCTCTTTGGTCCAGTCGGCCAAGGGGTTGAGCTTGACGATACCGCCGTGGTCGTGGTCCAGTTCCACCTTGCGGATGTTGGCCCGGGTGGCCCACTGTTCCCGTCGCAGCCCGGTCACCCAGGCATCCAGTCCTTCCAGCGCCCGCTGCAAGGGAATCACTTTGCGGATGTGGCAGCACAACAGCCGCAGCGGCACGCTCTTGTAGAACAGATTGGGACCGTGCTTGCGGACCATGGCTTCGACCACGCGGGTGTCGGGGAACAGCACTTCCACCTTGATGCCGTACTTGTCCCGAATCCGGTCAATCAGCTCGTAGGTTTCCTGCGGCAACCGGCCCGTATCGACCGTAATGACCCGCACCTCCGGGTTGATGTGCCAAGCCATGTCCAGCAGCACGAGCGTTTCGGCCTGCAAGCTGGTGACGACGGCCATGCGAGGATGGAAGCGTTGCAGGGCCCATTCGAGCACTTCCTCCGGCTCGCGGTCTTCGAAGTGCGTGGCCCAATGGCCCGCTTCATAATCGTCCATCAGTTCCCGGGGTTCGTGGCTTCGTTTCAGGTCGGCTTGGCTCATGGAGTGTTCTCCCTGGTTGTTGTCAGCCTGCCACAAGGAAAGTTTCGGCGAGGGCTTGGGTTCAGGTTGAGGGACGGTGCTCATCGCAGCGACCTCCGTGGCACGGAGCGGCTTGGAAATCGGGGAACGTCCGGGTCCCCGAGGGTTCCGTATGCGGGATCAAAACTCGGGCAACTCCAGGGCTATGCGGCCACCTGGCCGGCGGCCACCGCCTGGATTTGCTGGTCTTCCAGCCGGGTGAAGAACTGCTGGAGGGTTTCTCCTTCCTGGCGGTGTTTCAGGTAATGGTCCACTAGACGGATGACCGTATCAATCAGTTCGTAGTGCGGCACGCGGCGGACGACGGCCTTGCCAATCGCCGGTTGGGCCCCCAGACCGCCGCGGAGCAGGATGTCGTAGGCCGGCACTTTGCCCTCGGGCGTTTTGGCCGTGGTGCCCTGCACGCCAATGTCGCCCACCCAGTGCTGGCCGCAGGAGTGCGGGCAGCCGTCCAGGTAAATGTGCAGTCCGGCCACGTCGTTGCCAAAGCGCTGTTCGAGGGCTTCGACCAATTGCACCAGTTTGGGCTTGGTGTCGCCCACGGCATAGTTGCAGTAAGGGTCACCAGTGCAGCCGATGGACTGACCCCGAAGGGGGTTCCCTTCCAGCGACACCCCGGCCTGCGCCATGCCGGAGATCAGCTCTTGGGTCTTTTCTTCCGGCACGTTGCCCACCACCAGATTTTGTTCCCGGGTCAGGCGGATGTCGCCGCCGGCCCGTTCCACCACATCGGCAATCCGGATGAGCTGCTCGCCGCTGAGGAGGCCGGGAAAGACCGGAAAGCCCACGTAGTTCAGCCCGGGTTGTTTCTGCGGATGCACGCCCAGGTGGGAGTTGCGGCCGCGGGCTCGGGGCTCCTGTTGCAGCGGGGTGAGCGTGCGCCCGATCCGCTGCTGAATCTTTTCCCGCACCGTGTCCACGCCGTAGTCGTCCACCAGGAACTTGAAGCGGGCCTTGGCTCGGGTGAGCCGGTACTTCAAATCGGTGCTCCAGATATGCAGCACGGCTTCGAGCACTTCGAGGGCTTCGTCGTGGGTGACGAACACGCCCAAACTGCGGGCCACCCGCGGCACGGTGGAAAGTCCGCCACCGACCCACACCGCATAGCCCTGCGTGCCGTCCTGGATGACCGCCTGCAGGGCTACGTCGTGGATTTCCGGGGCGTTGCAATGCCAGGGGCAGGCGCCGATGGTCCACTTGTGTTTCCGGGGCAGATTGCCGAACTCGTCCTTGCCGGAGAAGCGTTCCTGGGCGGCGCGGATCAGCGGCCAGACGTCGAACAGCTCCTCGCGGGAGATTCCGGCCACGGGGCAGGAGGTGATGTTGCGCAACACGTCCCCGCACGCCCCGCGGGTGGTCAAGCCCACGGTGTCGAACCGACGGAAGATTTCCGGCACGGCGGGAAGCTGGATGTCGTGAATCTGAAGGTCCTGCCGCGTGGTCAGCTCCAGGCGGTTGCGGCCAAAGTCCACGGCCACTTGTCCGATGCAGCGAGCCTGCTCAGGAGTGAGTCGCCCGCCTGGAATCTTCACCCGCATCATGAAGCGGCCCACTTTCGGCTTGTCGTGATACAGGCCGAACCAGTGCAACCGCAGAATGTCGTCTTCGTGGATTTCCTCGTAGCTGGTCTGGGCCAGGCGTTGCAAGTCCACGTGGTAAGGCAGTTTTTCGTGCTTGATCCGCTCGGCCAGATTGCGGCGCAGGATCTCTTCGTGAGTGACCGGGCGCTGGGCTCGCTGGCGTCGGCGTTCCAGCCGGCGTCGCCGGGCGGTTTCCAGGTCGGTGATCGGCTGCTGGCTCATCGTGACCCTCGTTGACAGAAGCGGATAGTTAGGCTCCGTGTTTTTTTCCTCAGGCAGCGCCGCCCCAGGATCCTGCCAGGCGGTGGCACAATCGCAACATTCCCGCTATAAGGCAAGATCGGAACAAGCGGCCCGATGGCTTCAGCCTAACATGACTTTTTTACTAAACATAGTAATCAACAGAAAAGTGTAGTCGTTTCTGGCCCGCTGTCAACGAGAATCCCAGCCGACACCCCCCAGATGGAGCAGGAGCAACCGTGGTGGAATCCGAACGGGTCGACTGGCTTGCCCGGGATCAGCAGTATCAGGTCCATTCGCTGCACAAGCCTGCGTTGCAGCAGCAGGGCCACGTTTGGGTGGCCGGCCGAGGGGCCGTGCTGGTCGATGCCGATGGTCGGGAGTATTTGGACGCTCTGTCCGGGCTGTGGAACGTGATTCTGGGGCACGGGCGGCAGGAGCTGGCCCGAGCCGCCGCCGAACAGATGCAACGCCTGGCTTACGCTTCCGGCTATGCCGGTTCGACCAACCCCTGGAGCGTGCAGTTGGCCGAGCAGTTGGCCCAGCTCTGTTACGGCCGGATTAACCGCTTTTTCTTCACCAGCGGGGGGGCCGAAGCCAACGAGGCGGCCTTCAAAACCGCCCGCTATTACTGGAAGCTCCAGGGCAAGCCGGAAAAGGTGCACATCATCAGCCGTCGCTGGGGCTACCACGGGACTACGCTGGGGGCGATGAGCGCCACGGGCATCCCGGGCTACTGGGACGCTTTCGGCCCCACTGCGCCGGAGTTTTCGCACATCGAAAGTCCTTATCCGTACCGCTTCCGCTTCGAGCCCCGGGGGCCCGAGGATCGCCGCACCCCGGGCCAGGCAGCCGCCGACTTGCTGGAAGAGGAGATTTTGCGGCTGGGGGCCGACCGCGTGGCGGCGTTTGTGGGCGAGCCGGTGCAGGGGGCCGCCGGGGTGATTGTGCCCCAGGACGATTACTGGCCCCGAGTGCGCCAAATCTGCGACCGCTACCAGGTGCTGCTGATTGCCGACGAAGTAATCACCGGTTTTGGCCGCACGGGGCGTTGGTTCGCCCTGGAGCACTACGGCGTGGAGCCGGATATCGTCACTTTTGCCAAGGGGATCACCAGCGGCTACTTTCCCTTGGGCGGCATGGGCGTAAGCGACCAGATTGCCGAAGCGATTGACCAGGGCCAGGGAAAGTGGATGCACGCTTATACGTATTCGGGCCACCCGGTCGGCTGTGCCGTGGCGCTGGAGACGCTGCGGATTCTGCAACGCGAGGGGTTACTGGAGCGGGCTTGCGAGCTAGGTCGGCGCATCCTGACGGGACTGCGCTCGCTGGAGAGCCACCCGCATGTGGGCCAGGTGCGCGGGCTGGGGCTGATGGCCGCCGTGGAGCTGGTGGCCGACAAGGCAACCAAGGCCGAGTTCCCGCCGGAAGAGGCCATCGGCGAACGGGTCCACCAGGCCACGCAGCGGCGAGGGATGTTCACTCGCCTTCGGGGCGACGTGTACAACATCGCCCCCTGTTACGTGACCGAGTGGGAACAGGCCGACCGGATGGTGGAGATTCTGGGCGAATCGATCGAAGAAGTACTGGGCAAGTCGTAGCGGGAAGCCCTCGGCGTTTTGGGAGTGAGAGCTTCCGGCGGCTTTCGCCGCGGGTGCTGCTGCCAGAGCGGCAAGAGTCTTTGCGCCGCGAACTGTTCAAGTAGGATGGACTTCAGGGCAGAAACGTTCGCACGGTGCAGTTTCCTTTGTCCGCCGCCGAACTGCAAAACAGACTGTCAAGGCTCCGCCATGTCGGCCACTGAAACCGAAAATGTAGGGCTTGGTCAGACCGAGGCTCTGGCCGAGTCCCATCCTTCTTCCCGACCGATCAGTTGGATGGCGATTCTGGCCCTGTTGCTGGGAATCGCGTCGGCTCTGGTCTTGGTAAGCTCTTGCTTTTTGTGGATTCCCCTGGTCGCGACCCTGCTCGGAGCGGCCGCGCTGTGGCAGACGCAAGACGTGGAACCGGTTCCCATTGGTCGGCGCGCTGCATGGTTGGGGGTGTTTTTGGGAGTGTTTTTCGCCGCCGGCGCCATTACCTATCAGGCGGTGGAGACGGCCCGGGTGGAAAGCCAGGCGGACGCCGTGTTACAGCAGTTCTTGAAATACCTGCGCAGCGGCCAGTTGGCCAAGGCGCATCAACTAACCCGCGACCCTTGGGTTCGTATCTCTCCGGAGAAGATTGCCGCCGAGTATTCGTCCGATCCCTCCCTGGCCGAGGCGCTGGAAACATTCAAGCAGGACCTGACCATATCGTTTCTCGCTTCGGCCCAGGAAGTGAAAGTGCTTGAGTCGTTGACCTGGGGCCGGCTCGCGGAGAACAACACGGAAATACTTAGCCGCGAGTACAAGCTGCGCGTGGTGGATCAAGATGGCAAAACCAAAGACGTGACGCTATCTGTGAGTTTCGTGCGCCCCGTGGGTTCCAAAGGAGCAGGTTCCTGGCGGATTCGGGCGTACCAGATTCCCCCCGAACAAATGTTCGGAACCGGCTGAACGCTTCCGGAGGTAGGTGCGGCTGCCTTTCTTTGGCCTGGCAGGGGGGCTTCGGACTTTCAGGACGTGGTTTCCCGGGCTAGGCACCACTTCAGCAGGCGGATCAGCAGCAGCAAAAGGGCCATCAGCGGCAGGCAAGTTACCAAGGCAACCAGCACCAGCGGGGCCTGGGCAAAAAGCGGCCCTACGGCTTCCCACACCCCGGCCCATCGGGCCACCAGCACCCCGGCGGCCAGACACAGCGCCGGCCCGTAAGGTAACGCCTGCTGAAGCGACCGGGCTAGGACCCAGACCAGCAACACCAGCGCCAGTGCGGCCAGCGGAGCCGTGAAAAACACCACCACGGTCATCTGCCAGCCCAGGTAGGCGCCAATCATGCCCATCAACGTCACGTCGCCAAAGCCCAGGGCTTCCTTCTGTAGCGCCAGGCTGGTTACCACTCGCACCGACCAGGCCAGCATCAGGCCGCCGCCCAGACCAATCATCGCTCGCACCCAGCCAGCATAGGCTTCCCCTCCGCGATACCAAAGCCCTGCGCTGACCATCCCCAGGGCCAACAGTAATACAAGCGCTCGCCGCGTGGTGCGATGGGTAACCATGCGGGCGAAGAAGAACCAGAGGGCAAATCGCAAGCCTCGTCGCGGGTACCAGCGGCGCGGCACCAGGGCGTAACACCACAACAACGCACAGCCGCCCAGAACGCCAAGCGAGCCCCACTGTCCCGGCGGCAACCACTGCTGTACCTTCTGGGGCCAGAAAGGGCCGAGTACTTCCAGGGCCTGTTCGCCCCAGACCGGCAGGCCCGCCTGAGGCCACAGCGCGGCCAGGACCAGAGCCAGCAGAGTGCCGGGGACGGTGACCGCGTCGGGAATGGTCCATTCGTCCAGGTCGATGCCGCTAGCGACGATGAGGAAAAAGTACAATCCCACCCCCCAAACCCAGGTGCCCCAGGCCGACCACGCGCCGGGAAGTTCCGCCTCCGATGGCACGCCTTGCGGCAACGACATGCCCAGCCACGCTTTCACCGCATGGTGGAACCACCAGAGCACCAGCGCGCCCGTGCCCAGTTCGACCAGCAGCCCGCGAATCCAAAACCCGGGCGGAAACAGCTCCGGCCACTTTTTCCAGGGGGCTTTGGCCCGCAGCACAAGCCACCCCCAGACGGGCACGAACAGTTGCCAGGAAAAAGAAGGTGGCCGCGAATGGACATGGCGGTTCGTTTTTTTCCGCCGGGACGTGCTGCCCCGGCCGTCACGGGAGTCGGCCAGCCAGGGCCAGGGGAGGGGCCGCCCGCCCCAGGCTCGGGCCAGACAATCGGCCAGCGGGTTCCAAGGGCTCCAGGGCCGCGGCCAGTAGGCCAGGCGATAAATAGCCAGATTGGCCGCCGCTCCCAGGCATGCGCCCAGCAGAAACATGCCCGAAGCTACCAACACGTTCACTGGCCGTTGCCTTGTTTCGGGGAAAGAAGCTCCAGGCGGCGAAGTATCTCCGCGGCCACTTCGTCCGGCTCCTGTTGCCCGGTGTCGATGGCCAACTGGCTACAGGAAGCATACCACACGCGGCGCTGGGCCAGTACGTGCTTCACTTCCTCGGTAATACTGCGGCCGGTCAAGCTGGGCCGGGTTTGGGCCGAAGCCGGATCGGCTTGCAGCCGGGCGGCAATCACTTCCACCGGGGCCTGGAGCCACACCACCCAATCGGCCTGCCTGCGCAACAACTGCCGATTTTCCTCCTGGGTTACTATGCCACCGCCGGCGGCCACGACCAGCGGCTCCGGACGTTCCAGAACCTGCTGCAGCGCCTGGTGTTCTAGGCGGCGAAAACCGCTTTCGCCCTGCTGCTGGAACAGCTCGGCGATCGTCTTGCCCGAGCGATGCTGCACCAACTGATCGGTATCCACCCACTGCCAGCCGAGCTTTTCGGCCAGCAGTCGGGCCACGGTGGTCTTGCCCGTGGCTCGGTAGCCAATCAGCACCAGTTTGGGAGCCGGAGTATCCGACATGCGGGCACCCTGCGGTAGCGGACGAGGATTCGGCGGCCACCTTTGCTGGCACGATACCACCGCCAGCAGCGAAGGCAACTGCAGCGTAGTTGATCTTGGCCGCTGGAGCGGGTTTTGCCAACATGGGCTGCCGTTTCTCGTCGATTCTTCCAATACGAGCAAATACCCATGCGGACCGGCGGGCATTTCTGTTCCACTTCTGCGCCACCAGCGCCATGAAGAGGGCAAACCGATGGCTGTGCGTGTGGCGGTAGTCGGACCGCGGCGACGCCGCGAGGGACTGGGACCGTTTCTGATCCGCTACCTCCTCCGGCACGGAGCCGAGCTGGTGGCCGTGGCCGCCAGCAGCGACGAAACGGCCCGGCAAGCCGCCCGCGAAATCCACCAACAACACGGCGTGGCTCCGCGGGCTTACGATTCGGTCGGTCAGATGCTGAACCGCGAACGGCTCGATGCCCTGGTCATCTGTTCTCCTACCCCTTTGCACCTGCAACATCTGCAGATGGCTGCCACCGTGGGGCTGCACGTGTTGTGCGAAAAGCCTTTGTGTTTTGACGGACAACACTGCCCGGCTCTGGCCGCCAAGGGAACCATCGACCAACTGCGGCGGCAGCACCGGGTGCTGATGGTTAACCACCCCTGGCCCTACACCCTGTCCGGGTTTTGCCAACTGTATCCCCGGTCGCTTATCCGCACGGCACCTGCCCGGGACGTGCAGGTGCGGCTGGCCCCTTCCTGCAAGGGGGTGGAGATGATCCCCCATGCCCTGACCCATGCCCTGAGCCTGCTTCAGGCCGTTACGGCTGCCGAAGGACGCATCCTCCACCTGGACGTGCGTCCTCGGCACGACGCGGCCGGGGAAATCCGTGGTTGGGACATCGCTTTTGTCTATGTTCACCCCCGCGGGCTGACCGTCTTCCGCACCCAACTGGTTCAGGAGCCCCGGCAGCCGCGCCGGGCCGGTTATGCCATCGACTTGCAGTGGGTCCGTCGGCGAATTGCCTGGCCGCAGTACGAACTGTACCTGGAGCCGGGACACCCGGAACAGGCCCCGGCGGCCTGGTCCCCGTCTGCAGAAGCCACACACGCCGTGCAGCTCGACGATCCGCTTGAGCTGCTGGTGCAGGACTTTCTGCACCGGTGTCGCCAGGGTGGAATGAGTCGCGAGGACTACAAGCTGGTGTTGACCCAGTTGGGCATCTTGTGGATGGTCTGGGAGGCCGCCTGCGCCGCCGTGGCCAAGCCCCGGGAGCACCCTCAGGCGCCTGCACCGCACATGCCACCACTGCATTCGCACGACTCAGGCGAAGTTTCCCCGGCTGGGCTGTAAACCCGCGGAAAAAGCCCGATCCCAAGGCAACGCCAAGAAAGACGGCTTCACGGAAGAAGGAAAGACCACGGATGGACGACATTCACGAATTTCACGACTTTAGCCGCAAGCTGCTTCAGGAATCGTTGATTGAACGAGTACGGGACTACGTTCAGTGGTTCCGCCGCGCCCAGCAGGCGCGCAGCGCCGGGCAGGAGCCTCCGCCCCCGCCGCAGTGGGCGCCCGTGTCGATCAATCTCGACCTGACCACCGCCTGCAACTACCGTTGCGACCACTGCATCGACTGGGACATCCTCAACTCCGGCGTCAAGCACAAGGAAGAAGAGCTGCTGGAATCCCTGCGGCAGATGGCCGCCCGAGGGCTCAAAAGCGTCATCCTCATCGGCGGCGGCGAGCCGACCGTTTATCCCCGGTTTGTCCAGGTGGTGCAATTGCTCAAGGAACTGGACCTGCAAGTGGCCGTCGTCTCCAACGGCGGGCGCAACGACCGCATCTACGAAGCGGTGCAGTACATGACCGCCGGCGATTGGGTTCGCCTGTCGCTGGATTCCGGCACCGACGAGACGTTCCAGCGAATGCACCGCCCCCGGCAAAAAGTCACCCTGGAAGAAATCTGCGGCTGGGTTCCCCGAATCAAAGACCGCAACCCGGCTGTGATGATGGGCTTTTCGTTTATCGTCACCTGGCGGGGGGCACAGCGCGACGACACGAAAATCGTCGAAAACATCCACGAGATCGTCCCAGCCGCCCGATTGGCCAAGCAACACCGCTTCGATTACTTTTCGATTAAGCCGTTTCTTATCCGGGCCGAGGAGACCGGCTCGGAAGTGCTGGACCCGACTCGGGCCGCCGAGCAGATGCACGCCGTGGTAGAGAAAATCCGCCGCGCCGTGGAAGAAGCCAAGCGGCTTGAAGACGAGCACTTCAAGGTGGTCGAAAGCACCAATCTGGTGCTACTGGAAAAGCAGTCCTGGCGGCAGTTCACCCGCCAGCCGCACCAGTGTCACATGCAGTTTTTCCGTCAGGTGCTCACTCCGCACGGGTTGTTCAACTGCCCGGTGTACCGCAGCTCCGTACCGGCCATGATTGCCGACCGCCGGGCCTACCGCGACGCGGAAAGCTGCGAGCAAACGCGGCACAAGCTGGGCGAAGCTCTGTTCCGCTTCGACGCGGCACACCACTGCCGCGAAGTTACCTGCCTGTACCACAGCACCAACTGGTGGCTGCAAGACCTCGTCGAACACCCGGAAAAGCTCCAGCAACTGACCCCCGCACCCGACCGCGGCGACTATTATTTGTAGCTGGGGCTTGGGGGGCCTGAAGGCTTGCAGGGAATGGGGATGAGAAGAAGGGTGCTTCCACTCCGGAAGATCTTGCGTCTTGGGTCCTGGGTCTTGAGCGGGAGCTTCCGCACCGGGCACGAATCGGCTTGCGGCTTGCGACCTGCGGCTTGCGCGGTGCTTCCGCACCAGTGCAAAAATAAGCGCCGATTCTTGCAGTCGGCGAGCCGGGAACTTCAGTTCCCGGAGGAGAAATAACAGAAAAGCGTTTCCTCTTGTCTCCCCGGACTGAAGTCCGGGGCTCGCCAAAGCGCCGAGTGGTATCATCGGTTGGTGTGCTCAAAGACGATGGGCTGGGTACTCAACAACGAGTTCAAAACTTGCAAAAGGGCGTAGTTTCTCGCCGTGGCCGATCTGCTTCCCGGAGCCTGAGTGCAAACTCATCGGGGCACCGCTATCGGGGCACCGCTGGCGGCGGGGGCAGTTCTTCCACCATCGGCTTTCGCTCCCGAGGCTTGTTTTCCGCGGGCTTGCCGTCGCCCGGTTCAGCCGGCCCCGGGGGCAGTACCAACTGCACGCGACCCTTGATTCGCAAATCGCCTTCGGCCAACAGCAGCTCGGCTTGCAGGTCTTTGAGCCAGTTCAAGGGGCCGAAGTAGTAGCCTTCCTCGCGCACAGCGGGCTTCCCTTCGGCCGTGCTGACCCACCGCGGCACAGGACCCGGCTGCAAGCGATAGCGGCCTCCCAGGGGACAAACCAACTCGGCCTGGAGCAACCGCTGGGCGACCTGGGGAGCCTTCTCCGGCGGCACCTGGAGCTGTTCCACCAGGCGGTTCAAAAACCGGGCATTTCCCCGCGAGGTGCGCCGCAGTTGCATATAGGCCAGCGAGTCGATGAACCGGGCGGCGTTGGTTTCGGCCAGATCGCCCACGTGGAGCCGCGCCTGGGCTGGTTCCGGCGCCGGCTCCATGACCACCAGCGGCGGCACCTGCAACAGCACTTGCGGGTGGAAGGAAAAGTAGGTGTAAGAACCCACCCGGCGCTGCCACAATCCCGCCGGACCGGGAGCCAGTCCCTGGGGGTTGGGGGGGCCGAACCCTTGCGGGTCCACCCAGCCTTGCAGCCCCGCTCCGTTGGCCGTGGAACCGATGTAGCCGACCAGGAATCGCGGGCCGCCGAAGACGAGTTCCAGCAACAGCCCCAGGGCCGAATCGTGACGGCGGCCCAGCAGGTTCAGTTCCCGCGGCACCGGGGCCACGTCGCGCAAGCCTGCAAAAAGGTGATCGCCCCGGGTGTTCACTTCCAGCGAAATCAGATCGCCCGGCACGGGCCGCAGCCGCTGGCGATCCGGGGCGTCCAATCGGGCCAGAACCCCCTGGGTGTGGGTAAAGGGGGCCAGCCACACTTCCAACTCGATCTGTTCTGTTTTGCCGTCCTTGCGCACGCCGCGGCGGCGCAGGGCCACCGAAACCGGGTCCATTCGTCCCCATTGGTTGCGGTACTGGCTCAAAAACCGGCCGTAGCGAGCCGCCTCCTCGGCCGTGGCGTCCTGGGCCGGCAGGTCCACGATGGGAACCAGATAGCCCAACGCGCCGCGGCGGTCGTTGGTCGCCTCGCCGTTTTCAGTAAGCAGCGTGCGGCTTCCGTCCGGCAGGGGGCCAAACCCCGGGGGCAAAAGCCCCGCGGCGGAAAGCTCTTCCAGGGTGGGCTGCTCGATTCCTTCGGCCCGACCAGCCAGGTAAGCCAACTGGGCCAGGTGCACGGCAGCCACGGCCTGCTGGCGGCGATACCACTCGATGCGGTAAGCCGGCGAAGCCAAGTGTTCGAAGAACCGGTCCGAAACATGGACGAAAATCGTATCTTTGCGCGAAAGCGGCAGCCGCTGCCGGGCCAGCAGGAACGAAGGGCACCGGGCCAGCGACCCCCGGCCCGCGGCGGCTTCCAGAAACCGGCGCACCAGCCACCGCGAGTTGGTTACTAGATGCACGTCGTCCTTGGCCACGTAGTAGGAACGCACCCGCCCTTCCGGCGTGGCAAGGAACGAAACGGGCGTGCCGGCGATGCGGACCGTTTTTTCCTGGGCTTGGGGAAACCGCTTGCGCATCTGAGCCCGCTGGCGGCGCACTTCGGTGGTAAACAGGAACGAGTTGCGCACCTGAAACAGCAGCCCCAGCCCGGCTCCTTGGACCATCATCCCGTCGGTGGCCACCAGGGCCACGTCGGCAACGACCAGGGGGCCGAACACTTTGCTCATCGGGCCGTATTCCATGGCCAGTTGCTGCTGGATTTTCTGGTCCAGGCGGTGGCTTACGCCGCGTCCGGCCAGCAGATTGCGCACGTCGCCGCCGGTGCGTTCCATCACCTGCCGCAGCCACAGGAAGTTGTCGAAGCTGCCGCAGCGGATGTAAACGCATTCCTCGGGCACGTAGCGGGCCAGCGGTTCCACTTCGACCTGGGGGAGCTGCCGCAATTGCAGTAGTTGCGGCTCGAACGCAGGCAGCGGCCCGCGACGCACGTCCGCCGTGGCCTGGGCAAACAGCCGCCGCTGGAACTCCAGTTGCAATTGCTCGGTGCCGGTGAGCGGCCCCAGCAGGTCTTCCATGGCCGGCAGAGCCGGGGTCCAGGGCGGTCGCAGCCGGGGCGTGGCCGCAGGCAAGCCCAGCCGCCGGGCCAGCATCATTTCCAGGTAGTGCTCCACCAGCGGCGGGTAGTTTTCGTTACGGGGTTGCATCAGCCGGGCCACGGGCCGCTGATGCCAAAGCTGCCACCAGCGAGCAGCCACCGCACGCGGATTGCCCGGTTGGGGCACTACCCGCACGCGCACCGGAGCCGGCAGGTGCAGCGTGGCTTCGAACGGTTCCCGGCCCCGGAACAAAAACGCCACGGTGGCCCGACGCGCCCGCAGCCGTAACACGTTGCGCAGCGCGTCCCGGACTGGACCGTTTCCCGCGGCCGGATACATCACCCGTCCCGGTTGCGGTTCCACGAACAACTCGCCGGGCCGAGGCCCGCCGCGGCGGAAGAACTCCAGTTCCACCAGGGCCACACCCAGGCGGCCATCGGTTACGGCCAGCACTTGGATGTCTCGAACTTGGGCCGCAGCCGGGCTGTGGAGGCCAACTGCCAGGAGAAGGGCCAGAAGTCCCCCCGCCCATTCGAACCGGCCAGCACAACCTAAGCGCCGCATGGCTTGTTTCCTGCTAGTTGAAAGCGAAGCGAGGAGCCGCCTTCGCTGCGGTTTTCTCCCTCATCAACCGTTGCCCACAAATCGTACTGCGCGCTTCGCGGGCCTCGGCCTGAAGTCCGAGGGCCGATGCCAGGAATAAACGCTTTCTTGCATCGGTGCGGGAAGCACCCAGTGGCTGCGGCCACGGCCGCCCCCGCAAAACGAGGCAAACGTCGGATTGTATCGAATGTACCAGTTCGGCCGGTCGGGGGATACAACCGCAGCCGCCCAGGCAGGGGAAAATCGTCCTTCGGTCCGGTTTGGGAACCCTCTTTGCTGGCTCAGCGCGTCCCCCTCTCGGCAGGAAAAGCTAGGCTTTTCATAGGCTGGGGCACGATTTTCCTGCCGGGCACTCGGATTTTCGGATGACGGGGCCCGGTTCAATTTCCCGAGGACTCTGGCGGTGAGCTTGTACTGGATTATCGTTGCCACAGTGAACCTGGTGCTAGGAGTGGCCGCCGGGTGGTATCTGCGTCAGTGGTTGGAACCGGAGTTCCCGCTGCCGTCGGTTCCCCGGTCTCAGGACGTTCCGCAACCGGAAACTTCGCCGGAAGAGAGCCCCTCTTCTGCAGAAACTTCTGCGGCGGAGGTAGATGCCCCGGCGCCGGCAGCAGCGGCCCAGGAAACGGCAGTGACCCAGGAGAAAGAACAGGAAGCGATTCCTTCCCCCGGTGCAGAATCTTCCCCTACGGACGGCGGCGACGCACTCGCCCAGCAAGTGGCCGACCGCTTCCAGGCGGCCTCTTCCCAGGAGGAACTGGTCCTCTGCACCACGTCCATTCTGGACGAGCAGTCCCGCCACTTCTTGCAGCAGCTCGCCCAAGCCGAAGAACTGGCTACCGAACTACTCCAAGCTCCTTCACCGGAACCGTTACAGCAGGTGCTGGAGACGCTGGAAGGGGCAGGCCGGCAATGGCTGGCCGTGCAGCAGCAGGTGTTGGAGCGGATGAGGGCCCACGGCTCTGCGGTGGACTCTGACAAGATTGAGCATCTGGAACACATGCTGCTGGACCAGGCGGCTCAGATAGAAACGGCATGGAACAACCTGCGGATGGTTTCGGCCGGCGAAGACCCGGCCGCCCGGGCCCAACGCCTGCAACGGGAACTGAAGGCCCTCATCCGGCGGCTGCACGGCCTGCTGGAGCAGACGGCCAGCGTGGCGCTGGATGCCTTTGTGCCCCAGGTGCTGGAAGTTCCCGATGCCGAGAAACTACTGACCGACTGCTTTACCGGGTTGCCCACGCGCATCGGCCTCTGCCACCTGGTGGACCAGTGGCGACTGGAAGACCCGCACAGCATGCGCCAGGCCAGCGTGGTGCTGGTGGGCGTGGACCAGATGAGCACCTGGAACGAGCAGTTGGGAACCCGGCTGGGCGACTGGCTGTTGCAAACCCTGGCCCAGGCTTTCCCTCAGGCGATACGACAGAACCGCGGCTTCGACCGAGTGGGCTACTACGGCGGCGATCGGTTTCTCATCTTTCTGGGCGATGCCAGCCCGCACAACGCCTCGGTCGTAGCCGAGCGGATCCGGCAGTCGGTCGAAGAAGGCGAGTTTCTTGCTCCCTCGGGGCCGGTGGCCCTGCGCGTCTCCTGCGGAGTGGCTGAGTGCCTGCCAGGGGACAGCTTTCAGGCCACCTGTCTTCGCGCCGAAGAGACGCTCCAACACGCCAAGGAACACGGGCGCAACTGCACGGCGGTGCACGACGGCACGCAGATCGGCGTGGTGCAATCTCCCCCGCTGAAACTCGTCGCTTGGAGCTTCCAGTACGCCGCCGAGGACGCTGCCCAGGAGCCGGTTTCTGCAACAGCGTCGTAGCAGCGCCGGGGCTACGCAATTCCGGCCCTGTGGCCTACAATCGCTCCCATGCGCGTGCAACTGATGATTACCTGCCTGGGAGACGTGTTACGGCCCGAAGTGGGCAAGGCCACCGTGAACCTGCTGCACCGCCTGGGCCACGAGGTCCACTTTCCCCAGCAGCAGACCTGCTGCGGCCAGCCGCTGTTCAACAGCGGCTATCGCGACTGGGCCCGGCAGGTGGCCCGGCACACGATTGAGGTCTTCTCTGCCGACGATGCCCCGGTGGTGGTCCCATCCGGCTCCTGCGCGGCAATGGTCAAGGTAGAGTTCCCACATCTGTTCCAGGACGAGTCGGCGTGGCACGAGCGGGCCGTGGAGCTGGCCAATCGAACCTACGAGCTTTCCGACTTTCTGGTCAATCGGCTTCAGGTGCTCGACGTGGGCGCCCGGTACCGTGGCCGCGTGGCGTATCATTACGCTTGTCACTTGCGGGTCTTGGGACAGCAGGACGAAGTGGAGCAGTTGATCCGCCACGTGGAAGGAGCCGAGCTGGTTCCCTTGTTGCGGCAGGACCAGTGTTGCGGGTTCGGCGGGTCGTTTTCGGTCCGCTATGGGGAGATTTCCGGGGCGATGGTTCGGGACAAGGGGGAGTGTATTCTCCGCTCGGGAGCCGACGCGGTGGTTTCGACCGACACCGGCTGCCTGATGAACATCGGCGGCTATCTGCACCGCCGGGGCGCCCAGGTGGAGGTGCTGCACCTGGCCGAACTGCTGGAGCGGCAGGAATAAAAGTTCCGCCGGCGCAAAAACCAAACCGGACCCGGTGCAGGTCCGGGTCCGGTTGCGGCGGTGGTTTCCGAAGCCGAGCGTCCCTGGAAGTTGGGGAGCAGGCCAGGGACGCGGCTTTTGGGGCGTTAGAGCAGCTCCTTGCGAGCACCGACCAGGGTGCGGATGCGCTCGGCCAGCAACGAGGCGTCGAACGGCTTCTTGAACGTCTCGTTGATGCAGGAGCGGTCGAAGCTGGTGGAGCTGCCGTCATCGGGCAACAGGGCGATAAGAATCACGTCGGAAAACGAGGGGTTGCGCCGCAGGTTCTGGCAGATTTGCAGCGCTTCGGTGCGGCCGATGGAAAAATCGACCACGATGCAGTCCGGCGTGAAGCTCTCGACCTGGATACCGGCCTCGAAGCCGCTGGCGGCCGTGGCCACCTTGAACGACTTCTCCGGCGGCAGCTCGCGCTTCATGTTTTCGATGAGCACCTGATCCTGGGCCACGATGAGCACCTTGGCCGTGGTTTCGTCTTCCAGTTCGCCCAAGGGCATCCCGTGCTCCTTGAGGAACTTGATCAGGTACTCGCGCGGGATGCGGCGATCCTGGGAACCGGGAATCCGGTACCCTTTGAGCCGACCCGAGTCGAACCACTTGCTCACCGTGCGCGGGGCAACCTTACAGATCTTCGCGACTTGGCCAGTTGTATAAACCTTGGAACTTGGCATACCAGGCTCTCCAACTTGCTTGTTTCAACCACCGCAGTGCGTCGGGCGACGCACCGGCTGAGGAACCGTCTTCACCCCCCGCCTGGGCAACACCGCATTGCACCAGGCACCTGGGTTGCGGGGGATCCCACAATCGCTTCCAACCGGGTCAAGGCACTCGCAGCAGTGAATGCTTGACCCAGTTTTATTCATCGACAGCTTGACACGCAGAAGCCAGTGAAAATCCGTAAAATAGGGAACCTTCGTCCTTCTCACGCACTGGCTACTCTGCACACGATTGCGCCAAGCTGACGAGAGGCCGCGAAGGTGGGACGAAGACCCGGCTTGCGGACGGTTGAAAACCGTTCCGAGCTTGGAGGCCCCCCTGGGCCCGGTACGGCAGGTCAAGCGTTTCCCCCCTTGGTGGCGCTCCCCTTCTGGACGCGTTCCTCACGGGCGCGGGTTTGCGCCCGTTGTTTAGTGTCGATTCATCCCAAGGGCCGACTTTAAACCTTTCGCCAGTCGTATCGGTTGTAGGGGTTGCACGGCGGGCGGAAACGAACCGCCGGATTGACGCTTTCCCCGGCACGGCACTCTAGGAGGGCTTTGCCAACAAGTTGGGGGAGCGTTCCCCCTTTTCAGGCCGCCTGGGTTTCCTCGTCTTCCCCGGCTGCCTGCTCCGCTTGCGGTTCGGGGCGAAGAATCTCCCCGTCCTCGCCCACGTCCTCGAAACGTACGGCCACCCGTTTGGAGACACCCGACTCCTCCATCGTTACCCCGTAGAGCGTGTTGGCCGCCGTCATCGTCTTCTTGGAGTGGGTGACAATAATAAAATGCGTCATGTCCAGAAACTCGCGCAGCACGCCGACGAACCGCTCGATGTTGGCTTCGTCCAACGCCGCGTCCACCTCGTCCAGCACGCAGAAGGGGCTCGGGTGTGTGCGGAAAAGTGCTAGCAAGAGCGCCACGCAGGTGAGTGTCTTTTCCCCGCCGCTCAACAGCGACAAGTTCCGCAGTTCCTTGCCCGGGGGTTGGGCCACGATGTCCACGCCGCTTTCCAGCACGTCCACCCCTTCCTCCAACACCAGCTCGGCCCGGCCGCCCCCGAACAGCTTGCGGAACAGCTCCTGGAAGTGTTCCCGAACCTGCTCCAGCGTTTCCAGGAACAGCCGCCGGCTGTCGGCGTTGATGCGGGCGATAATCTGCTGCAAGGAGCGACCGCTGCGGGCCAGGTCTTCGTACTGGGTGGAGAGCTGCTGGTAGCGTTCTTCCAGCTCCTGGAGTTCTTCCAGGGCCTGTTGGTTTACGTTGCCCAACGCCTGGAGCTTTTGCCGCAGTTGTTCGATTTCTTCTTCGGCTTCGCTGCGTCGGGCCAGCAGCTTGCCACTGCTTTGCCGGTCCAGTTCGGCCAGCTCGATGCCGTATTCTTCGTGCAGATGGGCGGCCAGGGCTTCGCGCTGGGTGCGCAGTTCCTTGGCGGCCAGTTCCTGGGCGTGCAACTGGTTCTGCAACCGCTGGTGTTCTTCCTGCACTTGCTGCCACTGTCGTTGGGCGGCCTGAGCGGCGGCTTGCACCTGTTGCAATCGGGCCTGGGTTTCGCTCAGCGCGGCCAGCAGTTGTTGCCGGGCCAGGTGCCGGGCGTTGAGCAACGCGGTGGACTGCAAGGCCGCCCGTTCCGCGTCGCCGATGCGCTGGAGCAGTTCCCGCTGGCGGCTTCGGAGCTGTTCCAGTTGCTCGGCCACACGTTCGACGTCGTTGCGGCCGGCTTGCAGTTGCTGCCGGACGCCCTGAAGGCGTTCTTCGTGTTTGGCCAGTTGGATTTTGGCCGCCGTGGCCAGTTGGGCGGCTTCCTGCCACTGCTGTTCCAGGCCGAAGCGTTGCTGTTCCAGGGCGTCCAGTTCCCGGCGGCGCTGTCCGGCCCGGGTCTCCAACTGGTTTAGTTCCGCGCTGCGTTGTTGCAGTTCCACCTGGGTCTGTTCCAGTTGTTCCACAGCCAGGGCCGACTCGCGGCGGAGGCGGTCGTCCTCTTGGGCCAGCTCTTTGCCCTGCTGGTCGAGCTGCTGGAGTTCGTGCCGGACTTGTAGCATCTGCTGGTGGGTGCGATGGGCGGCTTCTTGGGCCTGTTGCAGCCGCTGTTGCTGCTGGTGGACGCGGTCGCTTAGCCGGTCCAGTTGCTCGTTCCAGGAAGCCAACTGGGACTCCAGGCGTTGCAGTTGCTCTTGCTGTTGTTCCAGTGTGCTTTGCCGCAGCAGAGGAGCGGTGGCCACCTGGCTGCGGCCCACAACCACGTGTCCATCGGGCAGAATGAGCTGGGCTTCGGGCGTAACGAAGGCAAGTCGCAACTGGGGCCACTTTTCCCGGGAGCGGCGATGCCACTGCCAGGCCTGGTCCCAGGTGCGCACCACCCAGCAGCGGCCCAACAAACCGGCGGCCAGCCCGCGCAGCTCGGCCGGTTCTTCGACCAGGTAGTCGGCCCGGGCGATAATCCCCGGGGCTCCTTGCAAGTCCAGGTCCGGCGGGTCGGGCAGCCGGTCTAGCCACAGCAGCCCCACCCGTCCGCCGTGCTGCTGTTCGAGGCGGCCCAGGGCCGCGATCAGTTCGGGCGAATGCCGTGCCACCAGGTAGCCGGTTCGGGGGCCCAACACGGCTTCGATCACCCGGGCGGAAGCCACCGGCACGGCTAGCAGATCCGCCACCGCGCCCAGCACCTGGTTCCAGGGAGCCGTGCCCTCTTGGGCTTGCTCCAGAATCCAACGAGCCAGCGGCGACATTTCCTCCCGCTGTTGGTCCCATTGCTGGAGCAACTGGATTTGCTGGTCCAGGGCCACCAGCTCCGCTTCAGCTCGGGCAATCCGCTGGCACAGTTCCCGGTGTTCCTGGTCGAGCTGTTGGAGTTGCGTTTCGGCCTGCTGGACCTGTTGCCGTTCCCGGGCGTGGGCCTGTTCCAGTTGTTCCCGTTGTTCCTCAAGCGAACGGCGGGTTTGTTCCAATCGCCGGCGTCGGGTCTGCAGGGCTTCGCGGCGGGACTGGTTCTGGGCCAGTTGTTGCCGCAGTTGGTCCTGTTGGTGCTGCACTTGCTGAAGCGCAGTGGCGTGCTGGGACACCTGCCGCAGCAGTTCCAGATACTCGCGGCGGAGTTGTTCGTTGCGCCGGGCCAGCTCTTCCCGTTGCTGTTCCAGGGCGTGCAGGCGCTGTTCGGCCTGGCGGACCTGGGGCCGAGCCGCGTCGAATTGTTGCTGGGCTTCGTGTAGCCGCCCTTCGAGTTGCCGCTGGTTTTGCCGCAAGGCAAACCACCGACGGCAGAGGGCCAGCAGCTCCCGGCCCCGCTGTTCCCACTGGCGGTGCAGTTCTTCTTGCAGCGTTCGCTGGGACCCCAGCGCCCCTTGCAGCGAGGCAATCTCTTGTTCCACCTGGGCTAGCTCGGCCCGGGTGCGAGAGTGGGCTTCTTCGGCCCCCTCCAGCGCCTGGCGATGCTGGTGCTGGAGGTGTTCCAGTTGCTCGAGCCGTTGCTGAAGCTCCTCCAGTTGCTGCCGGGACTGGCGCTGGTTTTCTTCCAGAGCCAGCAGTTGGCGGCTGAGGCGTCGCCAGTCGCTCAGGGCCACTTCGGTGCGGAGCTGTTGCAGCCGCTGGGTGTACTGGCGGTACTTTTCGGCCTTGCCGGCTTGCTGGCGGACGGTGCGGAGCCGCGTCCCCACTTCGTCCACAATTGCCTTGAGCCGGGCCAGGTTCTGTTCGATGCGTTCCAGGCGTCGCTGGGATTCGATCTTTTTGGTGCGGAAGCGACTGATACCGGCCGCTTCCTCGAACACCAGCCGCCGCTGCTGCGGCGAGGCTTGCAACAGGTGATCGACCTTGCCCTGTTCGATGATGCTGTAGGTGTTGGCGCCGATGCCGGTGCCGGCCAGCAGGTCGCGGATGTCCTTGCGGCGGCAGGGCTGGCCGTTGATGAGGTACTCGCCTTCGCCGCTGCGATAGACGCGCCGGGTCAGCCGCACTTCGGGAGCGGGAAAATTGAGAAACCCGGTGGTGTTGTCCAGGGTGAGCGTCACTTCGGCGCTGCCCAGCCCGCGCCGCGTGGCCGAGCCGTTGAAAATCACGTCGGCCATCTCTTTGCCCCGCAGGCTCTTGACGCTCTGCTCGCCCAGCACCCACTTGATGGCATCGACGATGTTGGACTTGCCCGATCCGTTGGGCCCGACCACCACGGTGATGCCGGGACCGAACTCGAACCGCGTCCGGTCGGCGAAACTTTTGAAACCGGCAAGTTCCAGGGCTTTGAGCATCGAGCCTTACAGGCACCGCTTCCGAACCGGCAAGCAGCCTGCGCCGGGCTGCAAGGCCGGTGAGGCAAATCGACCACAGGCGCTTTCTTTAGGATATTGCTCCAGCAGGGCCGCACCAAGAGCACGTTTTCCGACCGGCGCCTCCCCTTGCCGGAGAGTTGGCATTGATTCTCCGGGCAGGGGCTTCTATGGTGCCACGGCAAATCCGACTGCGGCCCCGGGCCGCTTGCACCGATAGCCTTGCCAGCGCTTTTGCTTCACGAGGGAGTTCGCATGACGCGCCAAACACCCACTCCGCAGGAGAACCCCTTCGGGCCGGCCCGACAGGTGCCCCTAGTGGGTATTGCCCGGGAAACCCAGGAACTGCAACAGCCGTTGATCGACGCTTTGGTCCAGGTGGTGCGTTCCGGCCGGTTTGTGCTTGGGCCGGTGGTCGAACAGTTGGAACGGGAAATTGCCCAACTGGTCGGCGTGAAACACGCCGTGGGCTGCGCCTCGGGAAGCGACGCACTGCTGCTGGCGCTGATGGCCCTGGACGTGGGGCCCGGCGACGAAGTCATCGTGCCCAGCTATACCTTCTTCGCCACGGCCAGCGCCCCCTGGCGGCTGGGGGCCCGGGTGGTGTTTGCCGACATCGAACCGGAAGGCTACACACTGGATGTGGACGACGTGGCCCGACGCATCACCCCGCGAACCAAGGCCATCATCCCCGTCCACTTGTTCGGCCAGTGCGCCGACATGGTCCGCCTGCGGCAACTGGCGCAGGAGCATCGGTTGCACTTGATCGAAGACGCCGCACAAGCGATAGGGGCCGCGATGGAAGGAGCCGGGGCGGGCAGCCTGGGCACGGCCGGTTGTTTCAGTTTCTATCCGACCAAGAACCTGGGCGGCCTGGGCGACGGAGGCATGATTACCACCGACGACGCCCATCTGGCCCAACGCCTGCGGCTGTTCCGGCTCCACGGGATGCAGCCTCGGTATCATCACTCCGTGGTAGGAATCAACAGCCGCCTGGACGCGCTGCAAGCAGCCGCCTTGCTGGTCAAGCTGCGGCGGTTGCCCCACTGGACGGCGCGCCGGCAGGAAAACGCCGCCCGATACCGGCAGTTGTTCCAGCAGTACGGGCTTACCGACTGGGTTCGGCTTCCCGTTACGCTGCGTGGGCGAACGCACGTATGGAACCAGTACGTCATCCGCGTTCCGGCCGAGCACCGGGATGCGTTGCGAGCCCACCTGGCCCAATGCGGCGTAAGCACCGAAATCTACTATCCCGTGCCGCTGCACCAGCAGCCCTGCTTTGCCTCTTTGGCCGCAGGGCGGCTGCCGGAGACGGAGCGTGCTGCCCGGGAAACAATCGCCCTGCCGGCGTTTGCCCACCTGGAACCGGAAGAGCAACAGTACGTGGTCCAGAGCATTGCCCAGTACGTGGAACTCCACAGCCGCGGCAAAGCCGAAGCCGCCGCGTAATTGCCCCGGGGCGCTCGTTCACCCCGGGCGGCATTACCTCCTGGCCGATTCGCCGTTTGGGGTGAGTCCGTACCCCATACTGCCGGAAAAGCCGGCTCTTTCCCCAGGCGGCAACGCTTACTCGGCAAGCGACTGCCAGGCCGGGGCGAGGAACTCGAGCAGGTCGCTGGCTGTCATCGCCACCTGGCCCAGTTCTGCGGCGGCCAGATCGCCCGCTTTGCCGTGGACGAACACAGCCAGCCGAGCCGCCGGGTAAGGCGGCAATCCCTGGGCCAACAGGGCTCCGACCACGCCGGTGAGTACGTCGCCCGAGCCGCCGGTGGCCATGCCCGGGTTGCCGGTCAGGTTTTCGCTCACGTGGTCCGGATCGCAGACCACGCTGCGGTGGCCTTTGAGCACCAGGGTGAGCCGGTACCGGCAGGCGAATCGCCAGGCCAGCCCGGGACGATCCCGGGCGATTTCTGCGGTGGCCACGCGGGCCAGCCGGGCAAACTCGCCCGGATGCGGCGTGAGCACCCGAGCAGCCGGAGCCCCCTCGGGCACGCCCTGGGCGGCCAGGGCGTTCAAGCCGTCGGCATCGAGGACTAGCGGAAGTTCCACTTGCAGGTAGAGCCGCCGGACCAGCTCGTTCAGCGCATCGCTTCGCCCCAGCCCCGGTCCCAGAGCCACGGCGGTGGCTCGTTCCAGCAACGGGCCGAGCTGTTCGGTCGCCTGCGGGGTCAAACGGCCTTGGCCGTCGCACTCCAGCGGCCAGACCATATAGGCCGGTTCGATGGCGGCCACCACGGGTTGCACTTCGCGGGGAACGGCCAGCGTGACCAGTCCCGCTCCGCTGCGCAAAGCGGCCATGCCGGCCAGGGCTACGGCTCCGGCCATGCCTCGGCTGCCGCCAACGACCAGCAGGTGCCCATAGTGCCCCTTGTGGCTTTGGGGGGACCGGGGCTTCAGCCGTGGCAAAGCGGTTCGGTCCCAGGGGAGCGAAGCAGTCATCGGGCCGGGCCCTCCTGTTGGGGTGAGTGCGGGCGGTCTTTCCCGGGGGCCGAGCCAGTCGCGGCGCCGGCTTGGGCGATCATCGCCGCCAGGTAGCCGGCTTTGAAGCCCGCGTCGATGTTCACCACCGCCACGTTGGCCGCACAACTGTTGAGCATGGCCAACAAAGCGGCCACGCCGCCCAGGGCTGCCCCGTAACCCACGCTGGTCGGCACGGCCACCACCGGCACAGATACGTAACCAGCCACCACGCTGGGCAGCGCCCCTTCCATTCCCGCGGTGACCACCACCGCCTGGGCCTGTTGCAGCCGCGGCAAGCAGGTCCAAAGCCGATGCGGTCCGGCCACGCCCACGTCGGCCACGAGATCGACTTGGGCTCCCATCCACAGCGCGGTTTGTTCGGCTTCGTGGGCCACGGGCAGATCGCTGGTGCCGGCGGCCACCACGGCCACGTGGCCGCGGGGGGCGCCCGGGCGGCAGCAGCCCAGGCGGAACGTCCGTCCCAGCGGATGCAGCTCTCCTTGCGGAAAGCGCTCCCGAAGCAACAGGCCCGTCTGCTCATCAACGCGTGTCACCAGAGCCGTGCCGGAGTGTTCCAGCAACTTGCCCACGATTTGTACCACTTGCTCGGGCGATTTGCCTTGGGCAAAGACCACCTCCGGATAACCGCAGCGGCCGTGGCGATCCAGGTCCACCTGAGCTCCCGGCGTGGTGGCTACTCCGGTCGAGGCGACCTGGGCCAGAAACGTGCTCCAGCTCCAACCTTCGGCCCGAGCTTGTTCCAGCAGCGGGACAATCTGCTCCCAGTCCATCGTGCGAGTTCCTGTTCGATAAGCGGGGGAGCCGGGTTTCGTCAAAAGCAGCAAACGGCAGGGAATCGTTTTTCTGATGGTATCCCCTACCACCGGCCAAGCCGTAGTATGCGGAAACGCCCGGCCAAGGGTAAAGCTCCGCGCGGGCTTTGTTGGGAACAACTGGACCGGTTTTGCCGGTTGTGAGGGAACGGCTTCCGTCCTGGCGGGGGGAATCCTTCCCCCCCGCTGGAATTTGCTCGCCTTATGGTGCGAAATACCATATCGTGTAAGCAGTTAATCCCTATTGTCGTCCCCTGGTTCGAGGTGGCCAATGCGTTTGCTTGGAATCACCGACCTGCACGGACAGCAGGAGATGCTCCAGCAAATCCTCCGGCACGCAGGGGCAGCCGATGTCATTCTTTTGGGGGGAGACTTGACCAACTTCGGCACTTCGTTGATTGCACAAAGGATGGTCGAAATTGCCCAGGCCACCGGAGCCCAAGTGTTCGCCGTGGCCGGCAACTGCGATTCGCCGGAGATTGACAGCACGCTCCGCCGATTGGGGGTTTCCTTGTTCCACCAAGGGGTGGTTTTTCAAGGGGTGGGGTTCTTTGGCGTTTCGGCCATGCCGCCCTGGCACGGCACGATGTACGAGCTGACCGAAGAGGAGATTGCCCAAAGTCTTCAGGACGGCTACGAGCAAGTTCGGCAAGCGGCGTTGCAGGTGGTGTTGTCCCACCCGCCCCCTTACGATACGCCGCTGGACCTGACCGCCCGGGGCGAGCACGTGGGCAGCCGCGCGTTGCGGCAGTTTATCGACAAGCACCAACCGGCTCTGGTCGTCTGTGGTCATATTCACGAAGCCCGTGGCACCACCCGCCTGGGCGAGACGGTGGTGGTCAACTGCGGCTCGGCCATGGATGGTCGCTACGCCCAGATCGACCTGGACGACGACGGCCAGGTTCAGGTGCAGATGCGGCGGGTTTAACGGCCGGAAGGCTCGGCCCTCTGCGGCAACCGGCAAAACAGGGCCCGTTGCTGGAAAGGTGTAAAACCGGTTTCTTCATACAGGCGCGCGGCCGGCTGGTTGCGCTGGTCCACGCCTAGCAGGATTTCGCGCACCGCGTGCCGCCTGGCCTGCCACTGCGCGAGGCGCAACAAATAGCGTCCCCAGCCGCACCGTCGGAACCGGGGAACCACCCCCAGGTAACACAGTTCCCAGGCGGTTCCGGAGGAAGGTTCCGACTGGGACAGCAGAATCGTTCCGGTGGGCGTACCGTCCGGGGCCAGGCCCACGTACCAGTGTTCGTCGCCGCCTTGGCCGGTGCGCCAGTAGGAAGCCAACGCCTCGGCCGCTGTGTCCAGCCCGGCCAGCTCCGGGAAATCCCGGCTGCCCTCATAGGTCCGTTCCACCAGGGCCGCAAGCTGCCCCGGCGGCAGCGTGCTGGCCGCCACGATGTCGCCCGGGCCGATGGGTTTCGCTTCGGGAAAGTTTCCTGCCATGCATCGCCAGTACTGGACCGTAGCCAAAGAACGAAAGCCGAGCTGGCCGAGCCACTTGCCCCAGCAGTGCGCCTGCTGGTCGTCCAGCAAGACTTGCCAGAGACAGCAGACCTCTTCTAACAGCAAAGGGCGCAGGGCCTCCGCCAACCCATCGGCTGCCATCGGAGGTAGCTCCGTCCAGGGCGATTGCAGCGGCAGGTAGAGCACCCCTCGCCCGCGGCTGAGTCGCTGCAAGCCCACGGCCGCCACCGGGTTTTCTCCGGCAAAGACCAGCACCGCCCGGAACAACGCCGCGGGTTCTTCTTCCCCGGCAAAAGGACAGGGGGGATAAACAGGCGGCCGCAGCACTTCTTCCCCCAGGCCAAGCAGCTCCACGGCCTGGCGCAGCGTAATCTGGTCGTTTGCCCAGCGGATTGACCACATGACGTGCGTGTTTGCAGCAGGAGATAGCCACTCGGGTGGTTATTGGGGGTTGCCGCTTTGTTTCTGGCTTGCCTTTCTATCTGCCAACGCGACGGATGTCCGCGTACGGCTTTCTGCAAGCGTACCCGCGGTACCAAAAAACAAGGAGCCCTGCCACGGGAGCAGGACTCCATTGCTTGGGTTCAGGTTTTCATGGACCCGAAACGACAGGTTTCATTCCGCTTGGGCTTACACGGGCCGAACGACCGAAGCCCGGGGGCCGCGACCACCTCGGCCGTCGCGATCCAGTTCGTACTCCACATGCTGACCTTCGTACAGGTCGTCGAACCGCGCATCGGTTACGGCCGACAAGTGGAAGAACACGTCGTTGCGATCGCCGGAAATGAAACCAAATCCGCGATCCGTCACCAACTTTTTGATGACCCCCTGTTGCATGACACAAACCCTCTCACACAACCGCAGGACCAGCCGGAGTCCCGGAAGGACGCATTTACGCAAACACAATCCTTAAAGGGCGGGGGTCGCAAGAGGCCGCAGGGACGTGGAGCAGCGCACAGAGACAACAACCCAAGAGGGCAGACCCAAGACGTGCTTCACAAACCGTGCTTCTCCGGCGGCTCCCACCTACCGGGGACCGGTCCAACTCGAAAAACCATTGTTGTTATCTTACTCTTTGTCGGCCGCGAAGCAACGCGGATTCTGCTTTTTTGTCCAATTCGCACTTTTCCGGCTGCGGAACGCCCAACACCCTGGGGCGGTTCAGTCCCAGGTTGGGCCGGTCCGTTCTCCCTGGCGCACGGCCACCACCACCCGGGGATGTCCGGCCAGATCCGAAACCGTCTCTACGCGGCTCCATAGCTCGGGCTCGAAAAGTCCCAGCACGCGCTGGTGGATCATGGGACTTATCTCGCACACAAGCGCCCCTTCGGCAAACAGGCATCGGGCGGCCTGCTCCACCAGCGGGGCAATCACTTCCGTGCCTGTGGTCCCGGCCACCAGGGCCACCGTGGGTTCGTACTGGCGAACTTCCACGGGGGCTTGGGCCAGTTCGGCTTCGGTCAGGTAGGGCGGATTGCTCATCACGTAGTGGAACCGTTCCTCGGCGACCGGCTCCAACAGGTTCCCCTGCACGAAGCGAATCCGCTCGGCCACCTGGTGTCGCCGGGCGTTTTCTTCGGCAATCTGCAGAGCCTGGGAAGAGATGTCGATGGCCGTCACCTGGGCCTGCGGCAGGTGCCGGGCGGCGCAGACGGCCAGGCAGCCGCTGCCGGTGCCCACGTCGGCAATCCGCAGCCGCTCCTGCTGCTGCCCGCGTTGTTTCACCAGGTCCAGGAGAGCAGTAAGGACGAACTCGGTTTCCGGCCGCGGGATGAGCACGGCCGGGGAGACTTGGAACGGCAGCGAGAAAAACTCCTTCTCTCCCACCAGGTAAGCCACCGGCATCCCGGCGGCCCGGCGACGCACCAACTCGCGGAACGTGGCCCGTTGCTCTTCGTCCGGCTCGTAGTCGTAGCGGGCGTAAAGCTCAATCCTGGGCCAGCGGAGCACATGGGCCAGCAGCACTTCGGCATCGAGCCGGGGAGAGTCCGAGCCGTGCCGTTCCAGGTAGGCGGTGGTCCACTGGAGCAGCCGCAGCACGTTCCAGGCGTCCGAGCCTTGCCCGCTCATAGCACCTCCGCCGTGGCGCACAAATCGCTCGAAAGGGGCCGGCCCTTGAACCGGTGGCCCGGCACGCTCAACCCACCTGGGGCTCGGGCCCCTCGCCGGCTCCCAACGGGGCTTCTTCGATCATCCCCTCGACCACCTCCGGCCTGGGTTCCTGGAACAGCAGCCAGAACCCGGCCAGGGTCACCGCGGCCATCAGCCCGGGCCAGAACCAGATCCAGGGCCACCGGTGCGACGAGCCCAAGAGCCACTCCAATCGGGTCACTTTTCCGTCCCCGTCGGCGTCGGCCTGGCGAAGCAGCTTGACCAGCGAATCCTTGGGATACTCAAGCGTGATTTTTTCGTTCGGGCGTTCCCAGCGGAACTTTTCGGGTACCTGGTCCAAGGGGACAACCGGGTTGGGGTTCTTGACCAGATCGACCTTCAGCACGTTCTTCACGTAGGCTTCCCAGTCCGGCAACGTGGCCTGGATCTGCTCGGACTTGCCCGAGGCGGCAATCAGCACCGCCGGAGCCTGATTGGCCGAAGGATACAGGTCCACGATCTTCCCGCCTACCAGCGAACCGATGAACATCCCCACCCCGTAGGTCAGAAACGCCACGAAGCTCTGAGCCCGAGCCCGCTGACGCACATCCACCCGGTTGTCCACGTAAATCTGACTGGCCACGAAGAAAAAGTCGTAGCAAATCCCGTGCAGCAGCAAGCCCACGATGACCAGCGGGGGCCACAACGATCCGAAAAGGGCATAGCGGAGCACCCAGGCCAGCATTCCCATACCCAACATGCGCTTGACGCCCAACCGGGCGATGAACCACGGCATCAAGAACATGAATACCACCTCGGTCATCTGACCAATGGTTTGCAGGCTGGTGGGGGCCGGGTACCCCTGTTCGGTGAGAAACAGGTTGGCATAGCCGTAGTACATGGCCAAGGGAATACAAATCAAAAACGCCGAAAGGGCAAACACCAGAAACGAACGATCCTCTAGCAACAGTTGAACGATCCCCTGGCGGTCCGAATCGTTGGTGGCCGGAGATTCCGACTCCTGCTCGTCCTTGGCCGGAGGGGTGTAAGGCAAAAAGAAACTGAACACGCCTAGAGCCAGCGACGATCCGGCCGCCAGGTACAAAAAGGCCGAATGGCCCAGCACTTCCTGGTTCGGGCGGAACACCGAACCTACGATCAGCCCAGCCACGATCCAGCCGATGGTGCCCAGCACGCGAATGATGGGAAACTCTTTGTCGGCATCGTCGATGTGATGGAAGCTGATCGAGTTGGTCAAAGCCAGCGTGGGCGTGTAAAGCACCGCATAAGCCACCATCGTGATAAACAAGGGCCAGAATTGGGTCTGCGTGGCGGCCAGGAACAGCAACCCCGCTCCCAGCAGGTGGAGCAGGGCCACTACCTTTTCGCTGGAAAAGAGCCGGTCGGCCACATAGCCCAGAAAAAGCGGCGAGATCATCGCCCCGATGGCCGTGCAGGTATAGACCCAGCCAATTTCCCAGCCGGTGAAGTGCAGCACCGTGCCCATGTAGCCCCCCATCTCCACGGCCCAAGCGCCCCAGATGAAATACTCCAGGAACATCATGATCATCAGCCGCGTTCGGACGGACATGGGCAGTTGCTCCTTGGTAGCACGGGGTAGCAAAGACCAATCGGTTCCGGCCCTCTTGGAATCCGAAAAGTACGCAAGCAGCGTATTTGCTGGGCCAGGGCAGGTCAAGCAACCGGTCAAGCCGAAGCGGTCGGTTTGCGATTCCAGCCGTTACGATTTGCGGCCGATCAGGGCGAGGAACTCTTCTTCGCTTAGGGTGGGTACGCCCAGTTGCCTGGCCTTTTGGAGTTTGCTGCCCGGTTTTTCGCCCACCAGGACGAAGTCGGTTTTGCTCGATACGCTGGAAGCAGCCCGGCCGCCGTATTGTTCGATTACCTGCTTGATTTCGTCCCGAGTGAAGTTCTCCAACGTGCCGGTGACCACGATGGTCTTGCCGGCCAGGGGTTTTTCCCGGGGCTGCTGGTCCTGGGGTTCTTCCATCAGCACGCCCTGGCGGCGGAGGTCTTCGATGATTTCGCGGCCGCGGGGGCTGTGCAGGAACTGGTACACGCTTTCGGCAATCACCGGCCCGATTTCCGGAATGGCCGCCAGCTCCTCGCGGCTAGCTTGCATCAGGCGGTCCATCGAGCCGAAGTGCCGGGCCAGCACCTGGGCCACATGACGGCCCACGTGGCGAATCGCCAGGGCGTTGAGCAGCCGGGCCAGTCCCCGGCGTTTGCTGGCCTGGATGTTCCGGATGAGGTTTTGCGAAGACTTTTTGCCCATCCGTTCCAGCTTTTCCAACTGTTCTTGTTTCAGCCGGTACAGGTCGCCGTAGGTTTTCACCAGTCCGGTGGAGACGAGCTGATCGACCAGTTTTTCGCCCAGCCCTTCGATGTCCATCCCCTCGCGGGAAGCGAAAAACCGGATGCGTTCGCGTACCTGGGCCGGACAGTCGGGATTGGGGCAGCGGATATACACGCCCCCTTCGTCCTGCACCAGCGGCGTGCCGCATTCGGGACACCGGGTGGGAAAGTGGAACTTGGGCAGTCGTTTTTTGCGCAGGTGTTTCTCCACGCGGACCACGTGCGGGATGATCTTGCCCGCCTTTTCCACCACCACCACGTCGCCCACCCGCACGTCCTTGCGTTCCACTTCGTCCTTGTTGAACAGGCTGGCCCGACTGACCACCGTGCCGGCGATTTCCACCGGTTCCAGAATGGCCACCGGGGTGACGATGCCGGTTTTGCCCACCTGGACCTGGATGTCCAGCACCCGCGTGGTGGCTTCGTATTTTTCGAACTTGTAGGCGATGAGCCAGCGGGGGCTTTTGCTCGTGGCCCCCAATCGCCGCTGCTGGTCCAGCGAGTTGACCTTGATGACCAGCCCGTCCACCTCGAAATCCAGCTCGTGCAGCCGCTCGATCAGCTCGTCGCAGTGGGCCAGCACGGCGTCGATGTCGTCGAACACCTGGGCATGGGGAGTGGGTTTGAGCCCCCAGCGCCGCACTTGGGCCAGGAACTCCATGTGGGTGGCGAACTCCACCCCTTCGGTATAGCCCAGGCTGTGGACGAACATCCGCAGCCGCCGCTGGGCACAGAGCTTGGGGTCCAGCAGGCGAATGCTGCCGGCGGTGACGTTGCGGGTGTTGGCAAACGGGGGTTCGCCCCTTTTCTTCTGCTCTTCGTTCAGGCGGACCAGGTCCGAGTTGGTCATGTACACTTCGCCGCGCAGCTCCACCACCGGAGGCGGATTGTCCCCATGAAGCCGCAGCAGCACGTCGCGAATGGTGCGCACGTTGTGCGTGACGTCGTCGCCCACCACGCCGTTGCCGCGGGTGGCTCCCAGCACGAGCAGGCCCCGTTCGTAGGTCAGCGCGATGGCCACCCCGTCTATCTTGTATTCCACCACGTATTCAATCTTTTCCCCAGGCAGCATGCGGGCGATGCGCTGCGCCCAGGCGCGTACCTCCTGCTGGCTGTAGGTGTTGTCGATGGAGAGCATCGGCACGCGATGGCGTACCGAGCGCAGCTCCGGCACCGGTTGGTCGCCGATGCGCTGCGTGGGGCTGTCGGGCGTGACCAGCTCGGGGAATTGGGCCTCCAGTTCCCGCAGCCGCTGCACCAGCCGGTCATATTCCAGGTCGGAGATTTCCGGCTGGGCTTCCACGTAGTATTTGTAGTCGTGGTAACGAATCTGTTCCCGCAGGCGCTGGATTTCCCGTTCGGCCTGCGCCCGGTCCAAGCGCTGGTGGTTCATGGCGACGGCCCTCCGCGCGGCGGCGTGCGGTTACTGGGGATCGCAGTCGGCCGGGGCGCGGCCGGGGCGCTGGTCCAGGTGCGGCACCAGGCACAGGAACCGCAGCGGCTCGGTGCCCGTGTTGCGGAACTGGTGCACTTCGTCCGGGGCCACGTAGATTACATCGCCGGCCTGGATGGGGTGGGGCGTGTCCCCTTGCAGCACTTCGCCTTGGCCGGAAAGCACATAGACTTCGTGCTCGTAAGGATGATGGTGCTTGGGCGTGTGTCCGCCCGGGGCTACCTCGAACTGCCGCATGGCGAAGTTCGGTGCTCCGTCCGTCTCGTCCACCAGCCAGCGCACGGTGCAGCCGACTGCCCCTTCCATCTGAACCGGCTGGGCCGGCACGTCCTGGGCGGCGACCACTTTCATGGCACACTCTCCTGGGCAGGCGGAAACTCTCGTTCGGGAAACACCCGCAAGCATAGCCAACTTACCGGGCCGGGGGAAAGCACCCGCCCCCCTTTGCAGCAGCAGGGGCGTCCGCCCCCGGCGGAGCTTCTACTCGGGCGGCTTTTCCTGGTCCGAAGGGCGTTTTAGGTCCGCTTCGCCCGCGGAACGCTGCTGTTTTTTGAACCAGTAATCGTCCGTGAGCATGGCGGCCAGCGAAAGCAGCATCAGCAACGCCAGCTCCACACCCAGGAGCCATTCCCCGTGTTCGGACATCCAGGCCATCAGCCCCCGCTGGCCCGGGGCCGGAACCACGCCGCGCAGTTCCCGCAAGGCCATGATGCCGTACACAATGGCCGATACGGCAAAGGCCACGCCGACAATCATCAGGGCCGCATAGAACGGATTGAAACCGCGTTTGAGCTTGGGCATAGGGGGCTGGCGAAGACTTGGCTCCTGCCGGGAGGATCGTCGCCGCAAGCGGGGCTCATCCAGTCGGCGCGCCGGCCACGCGCTGCTGGGTAATCTCGATGGCTTTGAGCAACCCCTTGGCTTTGTTGAGCGTCTCTTCGTATTCCCGCCGGGGTACGCTGTCGGCCACGATGCCGGCCCCGGCCTGAATGTAGGCCCGCTGGTCTTTCACCACCAGCGTGCGCAGGGCGATGCAGGTGTCCATGTTGCCGTGAAAATCCACGTAGCCCACCGCCCCGGCGTAAGGTCCGCGGCGATGCGGCTCCAGCTCGTCGATGATTTCCATGGCCCGCACTTTCGGGGCGCCGGAGACGGTTCCGGCGGGCAGACAGGCCTGCAGGGCGTCGAAGGCCGTCTTGTCCGGCAGCAATTGTCCGTGGACGCTGGAGGTGATGTGCATCACGTGGCTGTAGCGTTCGATGGTCATCACGTCTTCCAGCTCGACCGAACCGAAGCGGCTGACTCGGCCCACGTCGTTGCGGCCCAGGTCCACCAGCATCACGTGTTCGGCCCGTTCCTTCGGATCGGCCAGCAGCTCTTGGGCCAGGCGGCGGTCTTCTTCCTCGGTTCGCCCTCGGGGCCGCGTGCCGGCCAGCGGCCGCACCGTGATGCGGCCATCGACCACGCGGACCATGATTTCCGGGGAGCTGCCCACCAGGGTCAGTTGAGGGCAGCGGAGGTAGAACATAAACGGGCTGGGATTGACCACCCGCAGCGTGCGATACACTTCGAACGGCGGCACCCGCAGCGGCAGTTCCAGCCGCTGGCTAAGCACCACCTGGAAGATGTCTCCGGCCCGAATGTACTCCAGGCACTTCTCCACGGCCTGCTCGAAGCGTTCCCGGGTGAAGTTGCTCTGGAACTCCAGTTGCGGCTCGCCGGCGGTGTGGATGTCGGCCAGCGGCGGCGGCTGCCAGGGCTGCTGGAGCCGGGCCACCAGCGCGTCGATCCGCTCCTGGGCGGCGTGGTAGGCTGCCTGGTGGGCGCTGGAGGAACTCGGCCCTCCGGTGGGGGCGAGCACCACCACCAACAGCGTCTTGTCCACCTGGTCGAAGACGACCATCGAGTCGTAAAAACCGAAATACAGGTCCGGCACGTGGCGATCGTCCGGCGGGGCGTTCGGCAGCCGTTCGATGTAGCGGACCGTATCGTACCCGGCGTAACCGACCACTCCGCCGGAAAAGGGCGGCAGGCCCGGCACCTGGGCCACGCGCACCTGGGCCACCAGGCGAGCCAGCTCGGCCAGAGGGTTTTCGGCTTGCCAGCGGCGGAGCGGTTCCCCCGCGGCGTTTTGCAGTTCCACCTGCTGTTCGTAGGCCAGAAACGTCTGGTAGGGATCGACGGCCAGAAAGCTGTAGCGGCCAATCTTCTCTCCGCCTACGACGCTTTCGAACAAAAAGGCGTCGCTCCCCCCCGCGGCCAAACGCTGGAAAGCCGTAACCGGCGTGAGCGAATCGCTGAGCAACCGCCGGAAAACGGGCACGAAATCGTACTGCGAGGCCAACCGGGCAAACTCGCCGTGGTCGGGAAAGTACATCGCAAGGAGCTTTCTGCTACGGCCGCAGGGAACCAAACCGGACGGGCCGCCGCCGAAACGGAGGGCCACTTTTCAAAGTAGGCTCCCCCCCGGAGCTTGACAACCGCCGCGAAAACGCCGGGGACCGGGCCAGCAGCTTTTGGGCATCTTCTCCCCGCCCCGCGACCGGAAAACTCCTCGCAGCACACCTGCGTGGGCCAGCAGGAGAGGTTTACCGAAAGGGGGCCGGAACTTGAGTTTTTCTCGGCGATTTCGGCGGTTTTTCACTTGAGAGTTCCCGTCCCAGGCGGCACGGTGAAGGTTGTGCGAAGTTTGCCAGGAGCATTTCTGCGTGCCAGAGTTGAGTGGCACGGTATATCACCGCTTGGAAAGGTCGCTTTTACGCCGAGGACCCCAGGCCATGAAACCCGCCCGAGTGTTGAAAACCGGTGGAGCGTTCGCTGCCGTCCTGCTGGCCTTTGCCCTGGAGGCGGTCCGGCCCCAGGCAAGCTGGGCCGAGGAGACGTGCTGTTACCGCGTCGTGTGCCAGACGGTCCTTCAGCCCTGCCAGCGGACCGTGTACCGCTACGTGTGCGAAACCCAGTGGCAGGAGCAACAAGTGGTTTCCTATCGCCCGGTGTGGGAAACCCGCTACGAAACCCGCCGCTACACGGTGGCCCGACCCGTGGTGGAAACCAGCTACCGGGAATGTCGCTACACGGTGCGGCGTCCGGTGTGGGAAACCCAGTACCGCACCTGTAGCTACCAGCGGGTGCGTTATGTGCGGGAGACGCGCTACCGGGAACACCGCTACACGGTGGCCCGACCCGTGGTGGAAACCAAGATGGAACAGGTCACTTACACCGTGATGCGCCCGGTTATTGAAACCAACTACCGCGAAGAATGCTACACGGTGATGCGGCCAGTGGTCACTTACCGCACGGTGCAGGAGGACCGCGGCTGCTGGGTTACCGAATGCGTTACCGTACCCGGCCGCGTGCGCAACCGTCTGCGTTGGCTTTCCGGGCGTTGCGAGCCGGATCCGGCCACCGGCCAGATGGCTTATCGTCCACCGGGGCTGTACTGGGTGCCGGTGCAGGAGCCGCCACAGACGGTGGTCCGCCGGGTGTGGAAACCGCAGCTCGTCACCCGCCAGGTGCCCGTGACCACCTACGTGCCGGAGCAAGTGCGGCGTCGCGTGCCGGTGCAAGTGTGCCGCTACGTGCCGCAGCAGGTGGTCAAGCAAGTGCCGCGGAAGGTGTGCCGCATCGTTTACGAACAGCGGGTGCAGCGCGTGCCGGTTACAGTCTGCCGGCCCGTGGTCGAACAGGTGCAGTACAAGGTGCCGGTTCGGGTATGTCGCTGGGTAGAGGAGCAACGGGTGCAGCGTGTTCCGGTGCGCACATGCCGCATGATCTACGAGCAGCGGGAGGAAAAGGTTCCCGTGCGCACGTGCCGCATGGTCAAGGAAGTGAAAACCGTGCGAGTGCCGCGGACCGTGGTGCGCCGCGTGCCGGTGGTGGAAACCTATTACGTGCCGCGCACCGTGCTGATGCGCGTGCCGGTTGCCGCTTGCGATCCCTGCGGCAGCTAGAATTCAAAAGCGCAACCCAGTACGATTCCAGTCTCCAGCCACTCGTCCTGGGGCACACCAGCAGACGTCTCCACTCCGTGCCGCGACGTCGCGTATCCGCTGGCTGCTCCCGTTGGCGTGGCAAGTTGCCGACCCTTCTTTACCGAAGCTGGCGGGTTGGCCAAAAGCTCTTTTGCCCCCTCCGTAGATGTCCAACTCGGCGATTGAGGAAACGGCCCTATAACATCTTACCAGTCTGCCCCGGCGTTCAAAAACCGTGCACCGTAATCCCCAGCGGGTTGAAGCACACCACCGGGATCAAAAGCGACAGCCACCCCACTGCCGCGCGGACCCAGCCCAGGGGGACCGTATCGTCCCGGGTGGGCGGATGCCGCAGCCCGATGAGCAGAATCAGCAGCATCAGCAGCAGCCAGGTATATCGGCCGGTCAGAAACATAAAAGTCACGGCGGCGACGAACAGGGCGCGGGCCACCAGGTGGGCTCGGCGTCCCAGCAGGGCGTAGCAGACGTGCCCACCGTCCAGTTGGCTTACCGGCAGCATGTTCAGTCCGGTAATCAGCAGGCCTAGCCAGCCGGCCATCAGCAGAGGACTCATCACCAGCGTTTTGCCGCTCAGTTCCGGGCGGAGCCAGGCCACCAGCCCTTGCATCAGCAACGGCTGGTGGAACTCGATGACCGGCTGGGGATCGGGGACCGCCCGGCCAATGCCCACATACAGCACCGGCAGGCAGACCAGCAGACCGGCCAGCGGACCGGCCAGGCCCACGTCGAACAGTTGTTTCCGATCCGCCTGGCGGCCGTGCATCAGGATTACCGCCCCCATCGTGCCAAAGGGACTCAGCGGCATGGGGATGAAATAGGGCAAACTGGCCGGAATGCGGTACCAGCGGGCGGTAACGAAGTGGCCCATCTCGTGGGCCAGCAGGATGCCCATGATGGCCAGCATGTACTCCAGGCCCATGTCCCAGCGCGAAACGGCCAGCATCACCAGATCGGCCACGCCCCAGTCGATCCAGGGGGTCAGATCCAGCCGGCTGTTGGTAAAGGCCCCGCTCCAGAACGTGGAAAAACACGTAAGCAGAAACAACACCAGAGCCAGGGGCCAGGTGCGTTTTCGGGCCGGTGGAGCCGGCGGGACGGAAGGGACCGCCGCCTGAACGGCTTCGTCGGCCGGAGCCGAGGAAAGCTCCAGCACGTCCGGCGGGGAAGACAACCGTTCCGAAGGCAAGGGGTCAGCAGGGTCCGGCCTGGTCAATCGCGCACTCTCCACGCAAGCAGCTAAACCGACGTTCGGGCGGGCGGAAACGCGCCTTTCTTCAAGCCTATCCTGTCGCCGGGCGGGGGCCAAGGCGGCTGCCGGGGACCGCGGACAGTTCGCCAAAACAGGCGACAATTCGCCTGTGAGCAAATCCGACGGCGCTCCCGGAGGAAAACTGCCACTTGGGAAGGTCTTGCGTCTTGCGCCTTGGGTCTTGAGCAGGAGCTTCCGCTCCGGCGCGAGAACCAGCGCCAATTCTCGCCCAAAATACACAACGAACCACGCAACACCCCCGGCAATCTTGCCGCGACGCATAGTGAGCCATCGCCGCGAGTTCCTGGCGGCCCAAGACACAAGACGCAAGACCCAGGACCTTTTGTCCGAAGCTCGTCGAATCGCCGAGCCGGGGCGTGTGCTGATGCAGCCGAAGGCCCGGCTGGACACCTAAAAATTCGGCGTGGGCGGGCGGTAGTCCTCCAGGCGGATTGAGCGGAACCACTGGATAGTCCGCCGCAAACCTTCTTTCAGCGGAGTGGTCGGTTCCCAAGAGAGCACTTTCCGGGCAAGCGAGATATCCGGGCGGCGGCGCACCGGGTCGTCCTCAGGCGCAGGGCGGCGCTCCACCGGCGAAGAAGAACCGGTCAGCTCGATGACCAACTGGGCCAACTGAGCGATGGTGAACTCTTCCGGGTTGCCCAGGTTGACCGGACCGGGGAACTCCTCGGCCACCTGCATCGCCCGCAGCAGCCCTTCGACCAGGTCGTCCACGTAGCAGAAGGAGCGCGTCTGCGAGCCGTCCCCGTAGATGGTAAGCGGCTCCCCGGCTAGCGCTTGGCGGATGAAGTTGGACACCACGCGGCCGTCGTAGGGGTGCATTCGCGGGCCGTAAGTGTTGAAGATGCGCACCACCACCACCGGAATCTGGTGGCGGCGGCGGTAATCGAAGCAGAGGGTTTCGGCCGCCCGTTTTCCTTCGTCGTAACAGGCCCGGGGCCCAATCGGATTGACCGCTCCGCGGTAGCTTTCCACCTGGGGGTGGACTTCCGGGTCGCCGTAAACTTCGCTGGTGGAAGCTTGCAGCACCCGCGCCCCGCACCGCTTGGCCATCCCCAGCACGTGCATCGTGCCCAGGAAGGAGGTCTTGATTGTCTTGATGGGGTTGTGCTGGTAATGGCCCGGCGCGGCCGGACAGGCCAGGTTGTAAATCTGGTCCACTTCCAGCCAGATGGGCCGGGTGATGTCGTGGCGGATTAGCTCGAAGTTGGGCCGGTCGAGCAGATGGGCCACGTTGCTCTTCTGGCTGGTGAAGAAATTGTCCAGGCACAGCACGTCGTGCCCTTGTTCGACCAGGCGCTGGCACAAGTGCGAGCCCAAAAAACCGGCTCCGCCGGTTACCAGAATCCGCTGGATCATCGTTCGGGGCCTCTAGGGCGGGGAAACGCTCCAGCGGTTGTTTTGCGGCTCGGCGGCGGCGGTGTCAAGCCGAGCCGGTTCGCGGCTGGCGTAGGCAATCATCCGCACCCCCTCCCAGTCGAACGTGCCCAGTTCCCGCTCCGCTTCCAGCCAGTGGCACTCTTCCAGCAGGTTCGGTTCGTGGCTGGGGTACAGATAAACCAGCCGCAGCTTTCTCGGATGCTGTTGCCAGGAGTGGTGCAGCCGAACCAGCACTGCCCGGAGTACTGGGCCGGTGAACGGGTTGAACAGAAACACGCAGTTTACCTCCGGCGGCACCTGGTACTCCGCGGCGTCGGCCGTGACGATTTCCACCGCCGAGCAACGCAGCCGCGGAGCCGCCCGACGTACGTTCTGCCGGGCCGCCTGGCTCAGCTCCGCGGAAAGCTCCACGCCGATGACTTTCCGAAACGGGTAAAGCGCCCCGACCACCACCGCCCGGCCCAGGCCGCAGCCGTAATCCAGCAGCACGTCCCGCTCCGGGTGCGGATCGAAGTACCGCATCGCCTGGTGCAGGCAGCGGTAATGGGCGGCTTCGTAAGGCTGATAGTCGGGATCGGCTTCCGTGGCGTCGGGATAGAGCAAGCCGGTGGTGCGGATGCCCAGGCGCCAGTCGCGGTAGTATTCGCCAAGCCGATAGCGATAGAGCCGCAACGTTTCCCGCAGCCCCAGCCGGCGCAGATTGCCGGCGAAGTTGCGCACCTTGCGGGCCACCAGGGCCAGGGGGCTTTTCATGGCAGGGGGATCCTAATCGAAGCGGAACCGGGGTGTGTGCCAGGTGTCCCTCCTCCGGTTCGGCTCCCTCCCTGGGCCGTGTCATCGTCCGGCGGCAGGAGAGCAGTTGACGCGAACCGTCGCGTCGGCCGCGATTCCGTCCCGGTGGATTCCAGTCGTAGGAATGTTGCCTGCGGCACGCAAAATACGCTTCGTACAGCCGCGGCCGAGAAAACGCCGCAAAGGGCCAAACGCCCCGGCACAGGAAGGCCTGCCCACCCGGGAGTTTCCCATGCCGATTTGCCCGCCGGGAGCGGAGACACCGCCGCCCCTGGCCCGTTTCAGCCGCTACCCAGGGAAAGCTCCAGTTCGTCGTGGGCCAGCGTCGTAGCCGGGAAGATGCGGCGGGCGCGGTTCAGGTCGATGGGGTCTTCGGCTTCGCTGCCGGGGTCCATATGCACCAGCACCAACTGCCCCACTTCGGCTTCGGCGGCCAGTCGGGCCACGGCCGAAGTGTGGCTGTGGCCGGTTCGCCGGGCCAGCTCGGCCTCGTGGTCGGGAAAGTAACATTCGTGAATCAGCAGCTCCACGCCGCGAATCGCTTCCAGGTAGGGAGCCTCCGGGGTGGCGGTCGTATCGGTCACGTAGGCCAGTTCCCCCTGCGGCCAGCGGAGCCGGTAGCCGACCGCTCCGCCCGGGTGTTCCAGCGGAAACCACCGGGCCGTGCCCCCCTGCGGCAGCGGCAGTTCGGCCGGGGGCAGCGGGCACATCGTCAGCGGGGGCCGCACCGGGAACAACAACTCGGAGAACAAGTGTTCTTCGATTGCTTGCAGTTTGGCCTCCTGGGCGTGGACGCGAATGGCTTCCAGCGGCCGGCGATGCACCATCCCCAGCAGATAGGTCAGTCCCACCACGTGGTCCAGGTGGGCGTGGCTGAGCAGAATATCCAGTTGCGAAGTTTGCAAATAGCGGGGGAGCCGGAACAGCCCCGTGCCGGCGTCGAGCAGTACGCCCACTTCGGGTAAGAGCACGGCCAGCGTGTGCCGCCGGTCGTTGGGATGGTAGCCGGTGGTGCCCAGGAAAACGACGCGCATGGGGCAGTCCTGTCGCTTCGCCTGACCCGCAAGTGCCAAGGCCCGAGTGCCGGGCGTGGTCCTGCTGGAGTGTATCGGATAAGCTCGAAGCGGGCCAAGTGTTTTGCTTCCGGGAAGAGTCAGGTTTGGAGAGCCGCTGCGGAAATGAACCATCGCCCCCCTTACGACGCCGTGCTGCTGGTTTCCTTCGGCGGCCCCGAAGGACCCGAGCAGGTAATGCCCTTTTTGCAAAACGTCACCCGGGGGCGGAACGTCCCCGAGGAACGCCTGCGGGAAGTGGCCGAGCATTACTATCGCTTCGGCGGGGTCAGCCCGATCAACCAGCAATGCCGCCGACTGCTGGCGGCGATGCGGGAGCGGATGAGCGCCCGGGGGCTGGAACTGCCGCTTTACTGGGGCAACCGGAACTGGCACCCGCTGCTGCCCGACACGGTGGCCCAAATGACCGCCGACGGGGTGCGCCGGGCGCTGGCGTTTGTCACTTCGGCCTACAGCTCGTATTCCAGTTGCCGGCAGTATCTGGAAGACCTGGAACAGGCTCGCCAGGCCGTGGGTGAGCAGGCCCCGCGGATTGATAAAATCCGCCCCTTTTACAACCATCCGCGGTTTGTCGAGGTGATGGCCCTACGGACCCGCGAAGCCTTGGCCCGACTCCCCCGGCCGCCGGAAGAAGCGGCCACCCGGGTCGTGTTCACCGCCCACAGCTTGCCGCTGTCCATGGCTCGCCAGTGCCCTTACGCCGAGCAGTTGCACCAGGTCTGCACCTGGGTGGCCCAGGCCGTGCCGGTCGAGCACTGGGACCTGGTCTATCAGAGCCGCAGCGGTCCGCCCCAGGTTCCCTGGCTGGAACCGGACGTGCTGGACCACCTGCGGCGCTTGCCCGAATCGGGCGTGCAACAGGTGGTGCTGGTGCCCGTGGGCTTCGTTTCGGACCACATGGAAGTAATCTACGACCTGGATGTGGAAGCGGCCGAGCTTTGCCAGCAGTTGGGACTGGCCCTCGCCCGTGCCGCCACGCCGGGGGTGCATCCGGTGTTTGTCGAGATGATTGTGGATTTGATCGAGGAGCGAGTCCGCGGCACCCCGGCCCTGGCCGTGGCCGGAAGCGAGCCCTGGCCGCCGGAGTGCCCGCCGGATTGCTGTCCCCGGCCGCAACGTCCTGGGTCGCAACGCCCCGGCCCGCAACGCCCCGGCCCGCAGCAGGAGCCCCCGGCCGGAGCTTCAGGGGAGCAAACACCCGCAGACTGAAGAAGGCTTGCCCGGTAGGTTCGTCCCAGGGGGCACCAAAGTTCCCTCCGCGTGTTTTGCAGCAGACCATGAACGCCGTCTCTTCCCGTAAGTTGATTCTGGCCAGCAGCTCGCCCCGGCGACGGGAGCTGCTCCAACAAGCCGGGGTTCGCTTCGAGCTGATGCCGCCGCGGCCCGAGGCCGAATGCGGCCTCTGTTCCGGTCAATCGCCCCCGGAGCTGGTATTGCGGCTGGCCCGGGCCAAGGCCCGCGACGTGCTGCAACGCTTGCGCCGCATGCAGCCTCAAGAGCCTCTGGCCGTGCTGGGCTGCGACACGGTGGCCGTCTGCTGCGGGCAGCTTTTGGGCAAGCCGCGAGATCGGGACGACGCGCGCCGAATGCTGCAACTGCTATCGGGCCGGGAACACTTCGTCTATTCCGGCGTTTGCCTGGCCCTGGAACCCGAAGGCTGCGAAGAACATCTGTTGGAAAAGACCACGCTGGTGATGGACCGGCTGGACCCGGAGCAGATCGAAGCCTACTTGGATACCGGGCTGTGGGAGGGGAAGGCAGGTGCCTTCGGGCTGCAAGACCGACCCGGCTGGTTGCACATCGTCCAGGGGAGCGAGTCGAACGTGGTGGGCCTGCCGTTGGAAGCGGTGCTGGCGTTGCTGCGTCGCTGGCGGGCCGGCGTGGAAGACGGCGCGGAGCCTGCCGAACGATAGCACCGGCCAAGCTGCTCTTTAGCCCCGGGAAAGGGGACGCTAGAATCCCGCCGCTTGTTTCCCGCCGGTCCGGCCGGCCGAAAGCTCCCCCGGTGGCAAGCGTTCGGGCGGCTTGTTAGCCTGCAAGAAGAAGCCTTTCCGGCGCCCCGGGGCCGGAAAGCCGCGTTCCCACCAAGGAGAACCTCGGCGGTGACGATGGAGACGCTTTCAATCCTTATTCCGGTCTATAACGAAGCCGGCACGCTGGACACCGTGCTGCGCCGCGTGCTGGAAGTGCCGCTGCCGGTCCGCCGCGAAGTGGTGGCCGTGGACGACGGCTCCACCGACGGTTCCTGGGAGCTGCTGCGCCGCTGGCAGGCCGAAGACCCCCGCGTGGTGGCCGTCCAGCACCGCCACAACCAGGGCAAGGGAGCGGCCATCCGCACCGCCATCGCCCACATGAGCGGCCAGGTGGCCGTAGTGCAGGACGCCGACCTGGAATACGACCCGGCCGAACTCCCCCGGCTGCTTCAGCCCATCCTGGAAGGAAAAGCCGACGCGGTGTTCGGCTCCCGCTACGCCGGCGCCACCCGCCAGGTGCACCCCTACTGGCACACGCTGGTGAACCGGTTCCTGACCTGGGTTTCCAACATGCTGACCGACTTGTCGCTCACAGACATGGAAACCTGCTACAAGATGATTCGGGCCGACGTGCTGCGGCAACTGCGGCTCAGCAGTTGCACCTTCACGCTGGAGCCGGAGCTGACCTGCCGCCTGGCCCAATGGGGCGCCCGCATCTGGGAAGTGCCCATCTCCTATCACCGCCGCACCTGGGAAGAGGGGAAGAAGATTGGCCCCATCGATGGGCTGAAGGCCCTGGGCGCCATGGTCCGCTATGCTTGGCTGGACCGCCGATACACGAACCACGCGGGCGTGTGGTTCCACGTGCATCTGGAACAACAGAAACGGTTCCGCCACCAGGTGGCCCAGGGGTTCCTGCCTTACCTGGGCCGCAGTGTCCTGCAACTGGGGGCCGGCACCGGCGCCTGGGTTCCCCATCTGCTGGAGTGCGAACGCGTGCTCCTGGTGGAACCGGACGACGTGCTGCGGCACCGGCTCCGCGTCCGCTGGGGCAACTACCGGCACGTGGAGATTGCCGCCGGATTGCCCGCCGAGACGGCCCAGGACCCCGCCGGCCAGTTCGACGCCCTGCTGGTCACTCCCGATGGAATCACTAAGACCGACTGGTCCGCCCTGGTAGCCCAAGCACTGGAACACCTTGCCCCGCACGGGCACCTGATTCTGCTGGCCCCGGACTCCCCGGGGCAGGACGCACCGGGAGCCGCTTCGCTTCGGCAACTGGCACGCCGCGGCCAGTGGCAATCGGTCGGGCAGGCGGTGGTCAAATCGCCGCGCAAGCTGCGTCGGGCCGCCGGATCGAACGGTCAGTGGTCGCTTGCCGTGTACCAGGTGCCGCAGATTGCCGTATCGGCCAAGGCGGCGTAACCGGTCCGACGGCCCACCGGCCGGACAAATTGCTCCGCCAATCGTCTTCGAACGCGCCGGCAGACGACTCGACTTGGCATTTGTCAGAATCGGCGCTTGTTCTCGCAGCGGAGCGGAAGCTCCGCGTAAGTCGCATGCCGCACGCCGCAAGCCGATTCCCTGCCTGGAGCGGAAGCTCTCCCCCCATCCCCCCACGCCGCCAAGCCACCAAGCCCTTGGTGCGGCAGCACCCAGGCGCCGACGGTCGTGCCGTCCTCCGGGGATTGAGGTCGGTGGCTTGCCAATGAGGCGACAGAACACAGCCGGGAGTTTTGCCGGAGGCGTGTCGTGAGCAATCACCGCGAGCTCCTGCTCCCCCCTTAACACAGGACGAAGGGCCCAAGAACTTTTTCGTCCGAGGCTTGCCGAAACGCCGGGCCGAATCTCCCGAACCCGTGTGCTCAAAGACGACCGGCCAGGTCCTTCGCCGGGGCGACCTGCTACGGGGCCAGAGCCGCAAGCCCCAACTGGAACAGTTCCGGCAAAAGCCGCAGCAGCCGAGCTGCCTGCGGGGCCGAAAGCTCTTCCAGCCATTGCCCAAGCGAAATCCCCTGAGCCCCCGACCGGGCCAACGGAGCCAGCAGTTCCAACACACCGGGCTTGGGCCGCAGGGCCACCAGGCGCGTTTCGGCCGGGAAGAACAGCCATTGAACTTCCTGGGCCGTCTGCACTCCTTGCTGGCCGCTGGCCTCCTGCCAGCCAAGCCGCACCACCAGCGGGTTGGCCACCACACGGTCGGCCAGCGTAAGCTCGCCCCGGCGAAGCCGGCGCCGGCTGGCCCGATTCCAGCGGTAGAACCGTTCCAGTTGGTCACGGCGAACCTGACGCTCCTGCTGAATCAACTCCAGGGCCAACAAGTGGGCCACCGTTCCCCGCTGGGTATCGGGAAGCTCCGGATGGCGAAACAGCCAGTGCAGAAAGTCGGCCGGGCTGAGCAGCCACCCCTGGCCTCGTTGGGCCAGATAGCGGTCAATCCAAAGGTCCAACTGCTCGGCCAGCGCCGGCGGGAGTTCCGCCTTAAGCTGCGCATAGCCGGGCAGGGTGGAGTGCATGCGCCGTGGCGACACGGGAAGCGTCCGCGTTACCGCCGCCGGAGCGGGTTCTTCTGCGGGCAGAAACAGCGGAGGGCGTCGGGACGCGGCAGCGACCATGGCACAACCCCTTCGTTGGTCAAAGGCTCATTGGCACCGGATTTCACCTCAGCGATGTTGCACAATGCGTGCCAATGCAAACCGCACGAAAGGGTTTTCGGCGGAACTTGCCCGCAAAATAAAGAGTTGTGCCGCCAGGGCGTCTGCCGCGAACGATTGGCACAACCGGACCGGCGCCGTCAGAAAGATTCTGCCCGACGCCGATTTGAGACGCCGGCTTGCACCGGCCAGGGGCGTGGGGGCTCGGAGGCGTGGAGGGCGAGAAGCTGCTTCTGCACTAATGCAAGCCCCCCTGGTTCTTACCGTTGGCGAGCCCTAAGCTTGCTCGGGGAGAAAAACACAACACGGACAGGCGTTGTCTCGCCCCATGCCGATTGCAGAACCGGCGGCGGTTCAGGCTTCCAGCTCGGCCATGACTTCTTCGGGCATGTTGAAGTTGGCCACCACGTTCTGCACGTCGTCGTGGTCGTCCAGGGCTTCGAGCAGCTTGAGCACCTTGCGGCCCGTCTCCGCGTCCAGGTCCACGGTGGTTTCGGGGATGAGGGTAATCTGCTTCAGCTCCGGGGTGATGCCGGCCTGTTGCAGCGCCTGGGCCACCTGTTCGAAGTGGGCCGGGTCGCAGAGCACTTCGAACTTTTCGCCCTGGGGTTTTACGTCTTCGGCTTCGGCTTCCAGAGCCACTTCCATCAGGGTGTCCTCGTCGGTCTGGCCGGCCGGGATGATGAACAACCCTTTGCGATGGAACTGCCAAGCCACGCAGCCGCTGGTACCCAACTTGCCCCCGTGGCGTTCGAAGATTTTGCGCACTTCCGAAGCGGTGCGGTTGCGGTTGTCGGTCAGAATCTCGCACATGACGGCCACGCCGCCGGGCCCGTAGCCTTCGTAGACGATTTCTTCGAGCTGTTCGCTGGCCAGCTCGCCTGTGCCTTTCTTGATGGCCCGAGTGATGTTCTCGTTGGGCATGTTGGCCGCTTTGGCGTCGGCAATGGCCTGCCGCAGTCGGGGATTGGCTTCGGGATCGCCGCCGCCGGACTTGGCCGCCACGATGATCGCCCGGGAAAGCTTGCTCCACAGCTTGCCGCGTTTGGCATCCACGGCCGCTTTTTTGTGCTTGATGCCGGCCCAGTGCGAATGTCCTGCCATCGCTCTGTGTTGCTCCTTTTGCTCTCACCACACATGAGGAGGAGAAAACCGAAGGGCTACCGCCATGTATTCAGCATAAGCCCTGCAAAAGCCTTCCGCCAACCAGTGCCCACCACCGGCCGGCCGACATACTCCGGCCCTTCGATTCATCGAACGGTGCCCTGCCGACGACGGCCCTGCGAGGCTTTGGCTCGTTGCAGCTTGCGGCGTACCTGGTCGATTTTCTTCTGCTCGATCTTGGGGTCCAGAGCCTTCAGGGCTCGTTGCCACATCTGGACGGCTCTGTCGTGTTGTCCCAGGGTGTGGTACACGTCGCCCAGGTGGTCCAGCACCACGCCGTCGGGATCCTGACCCAGTAGCTCCACAGCCCGTTCCAGGTACTTCAGGGCTTCTTCCACGCGACCCAGGCGATAGAGCACCCAACCCAGCGAATCCAGATAGGCCGCATTGTCCGGTTCCGCGGCCACGGCTTTCCGAATCATTTCCAGGGCCCGGTGCAGATGCTTACCCTGGTCGGCCCAAAGGTAGCCCAGGTCGTTCAGCGCCCCGGGGTCGTCGGGAAACTCATCCAGCACCTGTTCGAGCCACTCTTCTGCTTCGGGCAGATTGTCCCGAATCACGGCGATGTTCGACAGAATCATCCGGGCGGTGCGGACCACCTGCCGCACGGCTTCGTTTTCGTAGTTGTCGCCGTATTTTTCCAGCAGTTTCAGGAAGCCGCGCCTCGCCTCCTCGTAACGACCCGCATGGTACAAAATCCAGGGCTTGCGGCTTTCGATTTGCGGGTTGCCCGGAGCGGCCGCTATGGCCCGGTCGATTACTTTCAAAGCCTCGTCCGTCTGCCCGGAAAGCTCCAGCGACAGCGCCCAGTAAAGCAAGAAGGCGACCTGGCCGTCCGGATTGACCTTTTGCTCCACGGCCCGACGGAACACTTCCGCTGCCTGCCGGGGATAATCTTCCAGCAGGGCCAGTCCCCAGTTCATCAGCAGGGCGGCTTCCTCGTCGGGCCGCAGTTTGATGGCGTGGAGGAACAGCTTCCGGGCCAGGTCCGGTTTGCCGGCCCGGACGGCCACCAGGGCCGCGGCCACCACCTGGCCGAAGTCGGCCTTGGCCTGCTGGAGCTGTTTCTCGGCTCGTTGCAGCAGCTTTTCGACAAGCGGCTTCTGTTCCAGGGCCACCTTGAGTTCTTCTTCCACCGGGTCAAGCTCCCCGGCCACGTCGATGGTTCTGCCCAGCGCCCGGGCCAGCAATTCCGCATCCTGAAGCTGCCGGGCCGATTGCACCAGCAACCGCAGGGCCTGGCCCACCAGTGGGGCGTGGTCCGGGGTGGCTTTCAGGTCCGTGGAAGCCACCTGTTCCAGCACCGCGGCCGCTTTCTTCCATTGCCGGGCTTCCACGAGCCGCTTGCCCAGAAACAAGGCCAGATAGACGTTTTTCGGGTCGGCCTGGTGCAGTTTTTCAAGCCGCGGGATTAGCTCGTTCTTTCGGCCCAGCTTCTCCAGCACTTGCTGCAGCAGCTCGTAAGGTTCCTGGCGGCGGCTGGTCCCCTTGAGCTGGAAGTATTCTTCCAGATGCTCAAGCGCCTGCTTGGGCTTGCCGCGGCGCAGGGCCAGCAGCGCCTGGTGGTACTGCCAGGTGGGCTGGTCGCGGCTGACTGCATGCGCGGTGCGGAACGCCTCTTCGGCCCGGTTCAGCTCCCCGGCTTCCAGAAACGCTCGGCCCATCAGGCGATAAGTGGCCCCGGCGTTGCCCAGCAACCGTGCCCGCACTCGGGCGTCGATGCCGTACTGCTTGGCGTTTTCCAGGGCATGGAGCACTTCGCGGAAAGCCTGAGCCGCCTCGCGGTACCGCTTGGTCACGGCGTAGAGACGGCCCAACTGCATGACCACCAACACGTGCTGGGCGGTTTTTTTCTCCTGGGGCGATTCCAGCTCCAGCACGCGGCGGTAGAACTGGATCGCTTTTTCCAGCCGTCCGGCCTGCACCAGAAAATCGGCCAGCACCTGGAAAAACCGCCGGTTCTGTCCGCCCAACTGGGCCGCCTTTTCCGCGTAGCGGATTGCCTGGTCGGCCCGCTTCAGCCGGAACGAAAGCGCGACGATTTCTTCCAGAATGGGATAGGAGTGCGGATCAAGCCGGAACGCCCGCTGGTAAAGAGCCAGGGCTTCGGCCAGCTTGCCTTGCCGCTGCTTAATCCGAGCGGTGGCGAACAGGGCCTGCGCCCGCAGGCGGTCTTCCTCCTCGGGGCTGCGGGGCAGCGGCGGCAGGGTTTCTTCGATACGGTCCAGCACCAACGGGGCCGGCTGCTCCTTTGCCGGCGAGACGGGCGGAGCCACCAGCGGCAGCCCGGCAAAAGCCACCCCAGAGGCCATCCCCCAGGCCAAAACCACGAACACGATGCGAACGGTCATCGGGCATCCTCGGCCGGTAAATCGGTCAGTTTCCGCACAATTGCTCCCCAGAACCCGGAGCCCAACGCCCCGGGCGGGAAACTCCGCTGTTCAAAGTTACCTTCCGGTTCGCTCCTTCTAGTTATTCTACCTGCCGGCCCTACCGGCCGCCACGCGAGCTGCGTCGGTTCCAGGGTGGCTCAGGCCATCAGATAACGCAGCGCCCGGTCCGCTCGCCGGAGCAGTGCGGCATCTTCCACCAGACGCCGCAGCGTGAAATACCCAAACAGCGTTTTAATCCGGTGAGTAAGCCGGGCCTGGTCCCGCTTGAGCATTCCCTGCCAGTACGCGGGCGTCCAGGGGTCGTGTTCGGCAGGGACCATAGGCCCCAGTTCTTTTTCCACCACCGGCAGCCCTCGCCACAAGGCCAGGTGGTGGGCGTGGGCCTTCAGCGCCGTGCGGGCCAGGGTCCGGTAGCCCAACCGGTCCAGCTCCACCACAGCCGCAGCGTGGTTGATTAGATGCCACAGCCCCCCGTAGCCCTGTTTGCGCACCGACGCCGTGGCCGCCAACTCCCCGAGTGTGGTTTCGACCATGTGCATCAGCGAGCGGTACGGCTTGACCTGCTCCGGGGGGAGCTTCACCTGGTCCCCGCGCCGCCAGCCTTGCGGCTTACCGTAGTAGCCTCGACCGGGCGAAGCCTGGCGGAACTGACCAAGCAGTTTGGCAATCCCCGAAACGATTTCCTCGGTGGCGTATTGTTCGTGGCTGCCCAGGGCCCGCATGGCCAATGTGGCAAAGATGACGTTGTGCCCGGATTGCCGCAGCCGCGAAAGCGAAGGGGTCAGCGCCTGAGCCAGACGGTCCAACGCTCGGGCCACGGGTTTGCCTTCGGGAAAGGGGCGGAACAGCTCGCGGGGCGTGATACCCGCCTGGCGTGCGTTGAACCAGATGGCTTCTTCCCCGGCAATAATTCGATCCAGCTCGCCTTCGATACCGCGAAACACGGCCTCGGGCCACTGGGGCTGGTCCTCGCCCAGAAAGTACCCGGCCACCACGGCCGCTCCCAGATGTCCGGCCAGAGGGCCTACCCGGTGGCAGCTCGCCAGGGCGCACAGCCCGCGGTAGAGATATTGAAAATCGACCATCGGCCACCTCCTTGGACGAGCAACGAGCGCCCCGGACCGGATGCGGTCCCGGTTATCCGGGTTGTTTTACAGGCTGGCAAAAAACTTCCGGCTGCAAGCGCCTCGCCCGAGGCTTGGAACAGCGCCAGAAGGTTTTGTGCACGCTCTTATAGTTTCCGCAGCGGACGCTGCCGGATTTGTTGCAGCAGCCGTTTCATGGCTTGGGCCCGTTCGGGATGTTGCCGCAGCAGGTTATGTTGTTCGCCCGGATCACGCTCCAGGTGGTAAAGCTGTTCTTTCCACCGGCGGGTCCGGGGGATGTATTTCCAGGGGCCCTGCCGCAGGGCCACCCCGCCGGCTTCTTCGACGATAAACGGCAGCCCCCGCTGGTCCCGGCCGAGCAGGGCGGGCAAAAAGCTGCGGCTGTCCTCAGCCTGTCCGGGCGGTAGCTCCACGCCCAGCAGCTCGGCAAACGTGGCCAGCAGCCCCACTTGGGTAATCAGGGCGGGACTGGTGGTTCCCGGCCGGATGTGTCCCGGCCAGCGAATGATAAAAGGCACCCGGGTTCCGCCTTCGTAGATCTGGTACTTGCCGCCACGATAGGGCCCTGTCCCCGGTCCACCTCGGCCGTGGAAGTAAGGACCGTGGTGCCGTCGCGGTAGCCGTCGTCGTAAACCGGGCCGTTGTCGCTGGTGAAAATGACGATGGTGTTCCTGGTAAGCCCGTGTTCGTCCAGCGTGCGGAGGATTTCGCCCACGGCCCAATCCAACTCGACCATCGCGTCGCCACGGTAGGTGAGCTTCGATTTGCCGTGGAACCGCGGATGCGGGGTTCTGGGCACGTGGATTGCCTGGGAGGCGAAGTAGAGGAAAAACGGTCCTTTCCCCGCCCGCGAAGCGATGTACCGCTTAATCCGGCGGACGAACTCGTCGGTCATCGTCTCGTCGTTCCACAAGGCCTGGCGCCCGCCCCACTGGTAGCCAATCCGCCCGATGCCGTTGATGACCGAATTGTTGTGTCCGTGGCTGCTGCGGTAGTAAGTCATCGCCTCCGGGTGCTTCTTGCCGTCGGGATACTCGGTGCAGGGAACCGGAGGCCGCTGTCGGCCCAGGAACAACGGGTCCTGCGGCTCCAAGCCCACCACGCGATGGTTCTCCACATAAACGCAGGGCACGCGGTCATTGGTCGAAGGGAGCAGAAAGGCGTAGTCGAAGCCCAGTTCCAGCGGGCCGGGCCGGATGGGACCGTTCCAGTCCAGCTTGCCCCGGCGGGGACCGAGCCCCAGGTGCCACTTGCCCACCACGGCCGTGTGGTAGCCGGCCCGTTTGAACATCCGCGGCAGAGTGAACGCGTCGGTGGGAATGACCAGCCCCGCACCTGGCGGCAGCACGCGCACCCGGTGGCGGAAGGCGTGCACGCCCGTCAGCAGTGCAAATCGGGAAGGACTGCACGTGGCGGCCGTGCAGTGGGCGTCGGTAAATCGCAGCCCCTGGGCGGCCAGGCGGTCCAGGTTCGGCGTGGGGATGAGCTTCGCCCCGTAGCAGCCCAGGTCGCCGTAGCCCACGTCGTCGCCATAGATGAGCACCATGTTGGGCCGAGGCGGGGCCGCATCCGCCGGAAGCGAAATCAGCCCAAGCACAAGCCCGATGCCAAGCCAGACGAATCGCCGCATCGTTTTTTCCACAGGCAGGAGAGAACCAGGACAAGGCTTCCTGGGCGTTGGGAAACGGGTAAGGACCAAGCCGCGGTTTGCCAAGTCTTCGCGGCCGGAAAACGCTTCCCATCATATAACACCACCGGGGCTTGCCCAACTTGGCAGAAAACGATTCATCAAGGGTGCTCTCCAGGAAGTCCTCCCCGCTCGATTGCCTAAAAATCGGGCAGTTGGCCCATCGCTTTGTTGTCCGCGGCTTCTCCTGATTATCCGATCCCTTTGCGCGCTCACACTGCAAGAAGCAATAGAATAAGAACTTGCGCTACCACACCCCAGTTGGGGCCGTGAGCTCGCAGGAGCGGACTATCTCCCACGAAAGCTTACACAGCCTTCTCATATACCCCAAACCAACACTGCTTGCCCAAATGTTATGCAGTCCTGCGCGCATTAGGCGCAACGAGGGAGTCCCGGCGGGGAGAAACGACCTCAGGAATGTGTTTTTTTGTTTCCGCAATACATTGCTAATCAGTAACTTACAACAAAAAGCCTGCTTGATGCTTGCATGTTGGCACCCGGGTTGCTATCACAGGGCGGCTATTCGGCTTCCCGGGAAGTCGATACTTGGTGGGAGCCTCCCGCTGCGGGAGGCTTTTTGGGTATTCCTTCTGGTTTTTCGCATGTTGAGGTGCCGTATCGATGAAGACTCCCCAAGAGGTGCTGGCGCTGTGTCGCGACCGTGGCGTGAAAGCCGTGGACCTGCGGTTCATGGACTTTCCTGGGCTGTGGCAGCATTTCACCATTCCGGTGGACAAGCTGGACGAGGACACGTTCGAGTCCGGCTTGGGCTTTGACGGGTCGAGCATCCGCGGCTGGCAGAGCATCAACGAAAGCGACATGCTCGTGGTGCCCCAGCCGGAAACGGCGTTCATCGACCCGTTCACCGAAATCCCCACGCTGGTGATGATCTGCAACATCCAGGACCCCATCACCCGTGAGGATTACAGCCGCGACCCGCGCAACGTGGCCCGCAAAGCGGTCAACTACATGAAAAGCAGCGGCGTGGCCGACGTGGCTTACTTCGGCCCCGAGGCGGAGTTCTTCATCTTCGACGACGTGCGTTTCGACCAGACGGCCAATCAAGGGTTCTATTTCATCGACAGCATCGAAGGGGAATGGAACCGCGGCCGGGAAGAAAACCCGAACCTGGGCTACAAGCTGCGGCACAAGGAGGGGTACTTCCCGGTGCCTCCGGCCGACCAGATGATGAACATCCGCAACGAGATGATGCAGACGATGATCGACTGCGGGCTGGAGGTAGAATGCCAGCACCACGAGGTGGGCACCGCCGGCCAGGCCGAAATCGACCTGCGGTTCCAGGAACTGGTCCACATGGCCGACCAGTTGGTCATCTACAAGTACATCGTCAAGAACGTGGCCCGGCGGCACAACAAGACGGTCACGTTCATGCCCAAGCCGATTTTTGGCGACAACGGCTCGGGGATGCACACGCACTTTTCGCTGTGGAAAGGCGGCGAGCCGCTGTTTGCCGGAAGCGGCTATGCGGGTCTGAGCGAGACGGCCCTGTACGCCATCGGCGGCATCCTGAAGCACGCCCCGGCCATCCTGGCCTTCACCAACCCGACGACCAACAGCTACAAGCGGCTGGTGCCGGGTTACGAAGCTCCGGTGAACCTTGCCTACTCGCAGCGGAACCGCTCGGCGGCGGTGCGCATTCCGATGTACAGCACCAGCCCGAAAGCCAAACGGGTGGAGTTCCGCTGCCCCGACCCAAGCTGCAACCCCTACCTGGCCTTCTCGGCCATGCTGATGGCCGCCCTGGATGGGATTCAGAACAAGATCGATCCGGGCGAGCCGCTGGACAAGGACATCTACGATCTGCCGCCGGAAGAGCTGGCCAAGGTGCCCCAGACGCCCGGCTCGCTGGAAGAGGCCCTCTGCGCCCTGGAAGAAGACCACGAGTTCCTGCGGCGTGGGGACGTGTTTACCGAAGACGTGATCGAAACCTGGATCAGCTACAAGCGGGAGAACGAAGCGGATGCCATCCGGCTGCGGCCGCATCCGTATGAGTTCTGCCTGTACTTCGACATCTAAGGTTCATCCCCCGCCCCCTTTTCAGCCCGCCTCGCCTCGGCCCATGCCGGGGCGAGGTTTTTTGGTAAGGGCTTGGGGGAGTGGAGGCATG
>WFOE01000118.1 GCA_015488215.1 Planctomycetales bacterium | reverse complement strand
CGATAGCACCGGTCGCTCCCCGCTACCGCACCACCACGTTGACCAGGCGGCCGGGGACAACAATCACCCGGGCCACCTGTTTGCCCTGCACGTAAGCAGCCACCTTTTCATCGGACAAAGCGGCCTGTTTAATCTGCTCCTGGTCCGCGTCGGCCGGGACGGTAATTCGCCCGCGTACTTTGCCGTTGACTTGTACGGGCAGTTCGAGCGTCTCCTGCTTGACGTACTTTTCTTCCCACTCGGGCCACGGCTCGTAGGCCAGCGACTGCTCGTGGCCCAGGGCCTGCCACAGCTCTTCGGCCAGGTGGGGAGCAAACGGAGAGAGCAGCAGCACGAACTGCTCCAGGGCCCGCTTGGGCCGGGGGTCCTGGTGGGTGAAGAAATTGACGAACTCCATCATCCGGGCGATGGCCGTGTTGAACGACATTTTTTCGATGTCTTCGGTCACCGCCTTGATCGTGCGGTGCAGCACCCGCAGTTGTTCCTCGTTGGGTTCCACGTCCGCCACGGCCGGGTGAAGCTGCATCTGCGGGGCGTGCTGGTCAATCACCAGCCGCCAGACGCGGTCCAGGAAGTTCCGCACGCCACTCACTCCGTCCATGCTCCACGGCTTGGTCGCTTCCAGCGGACCCATGAACATTTCGTACAGCCGCAGCGCGTCGGCCCCGAACTGCTGCACCACGTGGTCCGGATTGACCACGTTGCCTCGGCTTTTGGACATCTTGTAGGCCCGGCTCTCCAGCCGAATCTCGGGATGCTCTTTGAGCACGAAGCGGTTCTGGCGTTTTTCGGCCTGTTGCGGGTCGATTTTTACCGCCCGAAGCTCCTGGCCGGTCTGCTTGTGGACGGGCCGGTCTTCGTCGTCGCTGGCCACCAGATCGGCGCTGACCCAACGGCCTTCGGCATCCTGGTAGCCGGTGATTTCCACCTCGCCCAGAATCATCCCCTGGTTGACCAGCTTCATGAACGGTTCCGGGGTGGACACGTAGCCGCGGTCGTAAAGCACCTTGTGCCAGAATCGGGCATAGAGCAGGTGCAGCACGGCGTGTTCGGCTCCGCCCACGTACAGGTCCACCGGCATCCATGCCCGTTCCACCTCCGGATCGACGAACCGCTGCTGATTCTTCGGGTCCAGAAACCGCAGGTAATACCAGCAGGAACCGGCCCACTGCGGCATGGTGTTGGTTTCCCGCTTGTAGCGCTTGCCGTCCCGCTGGACATAGAGCCACTCCGGCGGGGCTTTTTCCAGCGGAGGCTCGGGGCGGCCGATCGGCTTGTAGTCGTCGATCTGGGGCAGCAGCACGGGCAGCTCCTCTTCGGGCACCGGCACCACGCGGCCCGTGGGACGCCCCTGGTCGTCCAGCTCGTGCAGGATGGGGAACGGCTCGCCCCAGAACCGCTGGCGGCTGAAGAGCCAATCGCGCAGGCGGTAGTTGACCGCAAAACGGCCCAACCCCTGCCGGGCCAGGTCCTCGGTGATGCGGCGTTTGAACTCCTCGGTTGTCAGGCCGTTGTAGGGGCCGGAGTTGATCGCTCGGCCCGGGCCGGTGAACGCCACGCGCCCCGCCAGCACCGCTTCGCGGTCCACCCCTTCGGCCTGCTCCGGATCGACCACGGCCACTACAGGCAAGTGGTACTGCTGGGCGAACTCGAAGTCGCGTTCGTCATGGGCCGGCACGGCCATGATGGCTCCCGTGCCGTAGCTCATCAGCACGTAGTCGGCCACCCAAATGGGAATCTCCCGGCCGTTGACCGGGTTGATGGCATAGGAGCCGGTGAACACGCCGGTTTTCTGTTTGGCCAGGTCGGTGCGGTCCAGGTCGCTTTTGGTGGCGGCCTGGCGGCGGTACTGTTCCACCTGCTCGCGTTGTTCGGGGGTGGTCAGTTGGTCCAGCAGCGGATGTTCCGGGGCGATGACCATGTAGGTGGCCCCGAAGAGCGTATCGGGCCGCGTGGTGTACACGCGCAGCACGTTCGGTTCCGGCTTGCGAGGGAAACCGGTCTGTTGCCGACGCTGTCGCCACTGCTGGAACTCTTCCTGCGAACCGATGAAGAAGTCCACCTCGGCCCCTTCGGAACGTCCAATCCAGTTGCGTTGCAGGGCTTTGATTCCCTCGGGCCAATCGACCAGGTCCAGTTCTCGTTCCAGGCGATCAGCGTAGGCGGTAATCCGCAGCATCCACTGCCGCAGGGGGATGCGCTGGACCGGATGCCCGCCCCGTTCGCTGCGACCGTCCTTGACTTCCTCGTTGGCCAGCACGGTGCCCAGGGCCGGGCACCAGTTCACCAGCGCCTCGGCCTGATAGGCCAGGCGGTGTTCGTCGCGGTATTGTTCCACGGCTTCGGGGCCTTGGGCCTGGACCTCTTCGGGGATGGGCAGCTCGGCAATCGGGCGCCCTTTCTGCTGCTGGGGATCGAACCAGGTGTCGAACAGCACCAGGAATATCCACTGGGTCCAGCGGTAGTAGTCCGGATCGGTGGTGGCCAGCTCCCGGCTCCAGTCGTAGGAGAAGCCCAGCATTTTGAGCTGGCGGCGGAAGTTGGCGATGTTGCGGTAGGTGCTCTCCTGGGGCGGCACGCCCTTGGTGATGGCGTGCTCTTCGGCCGGAAGCCCGAAGGCGTCGAACCCCATCGGGTGCATCACACACCAGCCCCGCATGCGTTTGTACCGGGCCATGATGTCGGTGGCCGTGTAGCCTTCCGGGTGGCCCACGTGCAGCCCTTCGCCGCTGGGGTAGGGGAACATATCCAGCACGTAGTACTTTTGCCCTTCGGGCAGCCGGGGGGTGCGGAAGGTCTGGTGTTCTTCCCAGTACCGTTGCCACTTCGGCTCGATTACCTGGGGATTGTAGCGAGGCATGGCGCCAGAGGCTCCTTGGCCCACGAAACGAGGAACGTTTGCAAGAACCGGCTCAAAGCGGCAATTCTACTCGCCGCCGGGCAAAGCGCAAACCGCAGCCCGGGAGGGTCGGAGAGCAACATTTGCGGCAAAAACTCGCCACCGCCGGAAAGAATGGCGAAGAAGGCCCCCTCCCGGCTCGACGCACCAGGACGCGCGAAAAAAAGCCCGTGGGGCACGACCGCAGTGCGGCCCCTCGGGCTTCTTGAAGTTTTTACAGGTCGAGTCGCTGGAGCGGTCCGATACCAAGCCGGGCGCTAGCGGCGACCGGCACGGCTGGGGCGGCGTCCGCCGCCGCGGGAATCGCGCCGGGAGGACTCCCGGCCCGAGCGTTCCTGGCTCGGCACCGGCCGATCCGTAAGGGAGTCCTTGGGCTCCTGGCCGGCTTCTTTCAGCTCCTCCAGTGCCTGGCGGCGGCTGAGCTTGACCCGGTTCTGCTCGTCGATGGCGATGACCTTCACCAGCAGCTCGTCGCCCAGCTTGCAGTATTGCTCGATGTTGCGTACGTAGTCGTCGCACAACTCGCTAATGTGTACCAGGCCGTCCTTGCCCGGCAGAATCTCCACGAAACAGCCGAAGTCCTTCACACTGGTGACGGTGCCGCGGTAGATCTTGCCCATTTCCACCGAGGCGGTGAATCGCTTCACCTGCTCCAAGGCGTCGTAGGCTGCGTCGCTGTCTCGGCTGGAGATGAACACCGTGCCGTCGTCTTCCACGTCCACGGTGGCTCCGGTCTCTTCCTGAATCTGGCGGATGGTGCGCCCGCCGGGACCGATGAGCAGGCCGATTTTCTCCGGGTCGATCTTGGTTTGCAGGATTCGGGGAGCGTGGGCGGAGATGTCCTGCTCGGGCCGAGGGATGGTGGCCAGCATCGTCCGCAGGATTTCGATCCGCGCCTCGCGCGCCCGCTGGAGCGTCTGCTGGATGATTTCCCGCGAAATGCCACGGATTTTCAGGTCCAACTGGATGCCGGTAATTCCAGTGGGCGTGCCGGCCACTTTGAAGTCCATATCGCCGAAGTGGTCCTCGTCCCCGATGATGTCAGTCAGCAGGACCCACTTGTCGTCGGATTCTTTGACCAGCCCGATGGAGATTCCGGCCACGGGAGCCGAGACGGGCACCCCAGCGGCCATCAGCCCGAGCGTGGCCCCGCAAACGGTGGCCATCGAACTGGAGCCGTTGGATTCCAGGATGTCGCTGATGACGCGGATGGTGTAGGGGAACTCTTCTTCCAGGTCGGGCAGCACCGGAGCGACGGAGCGTTCGGCCAGGGCTCCGTGTCCGATTTCGCGTCGGCCCGGTCCCCGGATCGGACGCACTTCACCCACCGAAAACGGCGGGAAGTTGTAATCGAGCATGAACTTCTTGTCATACTCTTCAAAGATGCCGTCGACCCGCTGCACGTCCCGAATCGTACCCAAGGTGACCGTAATCAGTGCCTGGGTCTCGCCCCGCTGGAACAGGGCCGACCCGTGCACCCGCGGCAGGAAGTTCACCTTGCAGTAGATGGGGCGCAGTTGATCGTGCGGGCGGCCGTCGGGCCGGCGACCTTCCAGGATCAGGTCGCGCACCACGCGCTTTTCCAAGTCGTGCCAGGCGGTGTTGAATCGGGCCGGGTCGATGGCGTCCTCGGCAGCCGGATCGGGGATGAACTGGGCCAGGGCCTTTTCCTTGACCGCTTCGACCGCTTCGCGCCGGGCCTGTTTCCCTTCGGTCTGTTTGGCCGCTTTCAGCTCTTCGTAGAAGGCTTCCTTGAGCCGGTCGTAAAGGTCATCCGGTTCCGGCTCGGGCCACTCGGGCTGTTCCACGCCGGCCTTCTGGACCAGTTCCTCCTGCATCTCGCACAGGATGCGGACGATCCGGTGGGCCTCCTCGATGGCTTCGACCATGCGGTCCTCGGGCACCTGCCGGGCGAAGCCTTCAATCATCAACACGGCTTCTTTGTTGCCCGAGACAATCAGGTCCAGGTCGCTCTTTTCCAGGTCGCTGTGGGTGGGGAAGGGAATCCACTCCCCGTCGATCAAGCCCAGCCGGACCGAAGCCACCGGGCCCTGGAACGGGATGGGAGCCAGACACAGCGAGGCCGAGGCGCCGTTCATGGCCAGCACGTCCGAATCGTTCTCTCGGTCGCTGGCCAACACGATGGCCAGCACTTGCACCTCGTCCCGATACCAGTCCGGGAACAAGGGGCGGATGGGCCGGTCCATCAACCGCGAGGTGAGGGTTTCCTTCTGCGTGGGTCGCCCTTCCCGCTTGATGAACCCCCCGGGAAACTTGCCCGCGGCGGCGGTTCGCTCCCGGTAATCGCACGTCAAGGGGAAGAAGTCGATGCCGGGTCGCGGCGGCCCACTGGTGGCCGCACACAAAACCACGGTCTCCCCGTACTGAACCAGACAACTGCCTCCGGCTTGTTTGGCCAGCTCGCCGGTTTCCATGGAAAAGACGCTGGCCCCGATCTGACGCTCGACTCGTACTCGCAACGTTCTACCTTCCTTCCACCAACAAACGACTTCAGCCGGAGGAAGGTAACAGGGAAATGAGACTCACGGGGCGGGAACCCCTTGGCCCGCTATCACCAGGCCGGGACGCTCGCCGTTCCCGGCAAAGAGAACCTTCGGCCTACTTTCGCAGGCCCAGTCGGCGCAGAATTTCCAGATACCGATCCGGGTCGGTGCGTTTCAGGTAATCCAGCAACCGGCGACGGCGGCTCACCAGCCCATAAAGACCGCGACGACTGTGAAAGTCTTTCTTGTGCGTCTTGAAGTGCTGAGTCAGCTCGTTGATCCGGTGAGTGAGGATGGCAATCTGCACCTCGGGCGAACCGGTGTCGTTCGGATCGCGCTGAAACTGCTTGATCAACTCTTGTTTTTTCTCTTTGGTGATCATCGTGCCGCGGCGTTCCCTGTGTTGACCATACGGGCCTATGCTGCCGTGCAGCTACCCTCCAGACTGAAGTCTCCTCGTAATACCAATACCCATTTCACCTCGTTACCTTCGACTATTCAAAGCGTTAGTTTAGCACCTGCCCCCCGGCTTGACTAGGGGGATACCAGGAACTTCGACCAGGAAAAACCCCACCTGGTCCGGCCACTTGGTCGTTCTGACCGCTTGGGATTTCCAAGCCGGAAAACCCGCCATTTTTCCCCAATGCCCTACAGCACCACCCCTGAGGATTATGCGGGCTGTAAGCCACGGTGGCGAAACACCGCATCTGCGCAAAGTGCCGAACCGATGGATGCGAAGGGGTGGTGCCGCCTTGCCGTGGTACTGCGCGCCTGCCGAGCATCTTATCCATAAGGACGAACCTGCCGATGCCCTGGAACGGATTCCTGCGGCTGTGTCTGGGCTGGGCTCTGGTGGCCGCCTGGGGGATTGCACCCCTCGCGGCCTGGGGGCAACCGTACCCGAAGCCCCAGGGACGTTCCCTTGGAAATGTCCCCTCGGTGTCACAAGGAATTGCTAACAAAGAAGTTGCGAATGGCGGTCCCGCTTTGGGTTCGGCTTTCGGGGCAGGAAGCCCGCCGCGGGTTCCCCGTGCCGGAGAGCAAACGGCCACAATGGGCTCTGTGTTGGCCGAGCAACGATTTCCCCCGGCAAGCCGGTCTCCGTCCGGGAGCGGTTGGCCGGGCCGAAGAAAAGCGGTCAACCCGGCCCCGGGAACAAGCCAGGCCCCTGCCGAGGCAAAACGCTCGGAAACGGTTGCCTGGCCGGGCCGAAGGGTTCCTGTGCGGCCCATCTGGCCGCGCCGGCAGCCCGGCGGGGACGGCTCACCAGCAGGAAAAGAACATTCCGCCCCGCAGAGTCTTCCCAGCCAGCAAACCGAGAAGGGGGAACAGGCGCCTGCTGTCGGCGTTTCCGGTCGCACGGGAGCAGCCCAACCCCCTCAGCCCGTCCGGGCTGAACGAGCGATGCCGCCAGGGCCAGCCGGTTCGCAAACCGCCCAGGTGCCGCTTCCGGTTCGCCACCTGATTCAGCAAGCGGTGGAGCTGGCCGACCGGCGGGCTTTCTACGCAGCCAGGCAGCGATTGCTGCGGGCGTTGGAACTGCTGGCCCAGCAACAGGACCAGGCTCAAGCAACCACCCAACACCAACAAGCCCTGCGTCGGGCGTTGCTGGCACTGGAAGAAGCCGAGGACTTCGTCCCTCCGGCGGGCCAGGTCCAGGCGAGCTTGGACGTGGCGGCCCTGGCCGCTGCGCACGAAACCCCAGTGGCTAAAGAGCTGCCGCCCGAGGCTTCGGCCCGGGAAGCGCTTTCCCGGTACTACACTTTCGCCCAGCAGCAGTTGGTGAAGGCCGTGGGCCGCGGCGCAGTGGCATCCGAGGTACTGTCCACCTTGGGCAAGCTCTATGCCCACATGGCCGCAGAACCCCGGCCGCTGCTTCGGGACTGCCTGGGACAAGCCCTGGTGTTCCAGCAAGCGGCCCTGCTGGCGGACCGCAACAATCCGGCGGCGGCCAACGAACTGGGCGTGCTGCTGGCCCGATTGGGCCGGTACGAAGAAGCCCTCGGCTGGTTCAGCCACAGCGTGCGTCTGCGGCCGGAAAGCCGCACCTGGCACAATCTGTCGGTCGTCTATGCCCGGTTGGGCCGCCAGGACCTGGCCCGGCAGGCCCAGCAGTGGGCCCAGACCCTTTACCGCCAGCAGTTGGCCGGAATGCAAGTAACGCGCCGGGGAGCGTTGGAAGTGCACTGGGTGCCGCCGGAACGGTTCCGCGGCCGACAGACGCCCCGCCAGAAGCAACCTCAACAGGCTCGCAGTGCGGTAACCCCCAGGCGCTGAACAGACAAGTCCTCCCACCAGCAAAAACAACACCCAGCAAAAACAACACGCCATGAAAAAAACATTGAACCGGTTTTCCGCAGCGGTTTCGGTTCTTGCGAACCATCCGAGGCGTCTTCGAAGGCTCATCGGGTGGGTCGGAGCTATCGGGTTGCTGCTTGCCGCGGGGATGGGGTGGCGTTTCGCTTCGCCCGAACCACGCAAAGAGACACACTGGGCGCCGGAACCTCTTTATGCAAGCAGCGGACCGGTGCCGCACACCTTGTCGGCCCGGCAAGTCCCAACCCCGGCCAGCCCGGGCAAGGACGCTTCCGACAAGCCGAACGCAGCGACGGCAAACAAACCGCCGGGGGCGAAAGCCGCTCCGGTCGGGCTTCCCCGGTTCCCTCGCACCACCGGGCGACAACGCGCAGCGGGTAAAGTGCTTCGGTGCGAGTGGACCTTGCCCCATCGGGTACTGGACCCAGTACCGCCTGAGGCTCGCGGGCCACAGTGGCCTTCGGCCGCACATGGGCCGCAAATGCCTTTTGGTCCGGGAGCCTACATCGATCCGGGCCGCACCCCGCATGTGCCGGATTACCGCCTGCGCGTGGACGACGTGCTGGAGCTGGTGTACCGCATCACCCGGGACGAAACCTCGCGCCCCTACCGGCTCAACGTGGGCGACAAGGTGCGGGTGGAATCGCTCACCGAAGAAAAGCTCAACCGAGAGCTGGTCATCCAGCCCGACGGCACCATCACGTTGCTGCTGCTCGGGCAGGTGAAAGCCACGGGCAAAACGGTCGAACAACTGCGCCGCGAGCTGGAACGCCGCTACCGCAAGTATTACAAGCAGCCGGCAATCACGGTCACTCCCATCCAGGTGAACACGAAGCTGCGCGACATTATCAACACGGTGGACAGCCGGTTCGGAGCCGGGGGGCAGGTGCGCACCGCCCGGGTGGCTCCCGACGGCACGATTAGCCTTCCGGCCGTGGGTCAGGTACCGGCCCAGGGCCTGACCCTTTCGGAACTCAAACAGGAGCTGGACGCCCGCTACCGGATGGAAACCGAAGGGATTGAAGTCACCCCCATCCTGGTGCAGCGCGCCCCGCGGTTCGTTTATGTGCTGGGCGAGGTGCGCAACCCGGGCCGGTTCCAACTGCAAGGTCCCACCAACGTCATCCAGGCCATCTCGCTTGCCGGGGGGTGGAACGTGGGGGCCAACCTGCGCCAGGTGGTGGTATTTCGCTGGGACGGCCACTGGCAGATTCAGGCCACGGTGCTGGACGTGTGGGACGCCGTTTACGGCAATCGCACCTGCCCGGTGGACGACATCTGGCTTTCCGATTCCGACGTGGTGCTGGTACCCAAGGTGAAACTGCTGGTGGTGGACGAGGCAATCGACCTGCTGTTCCAGCGCGGCATCTACGGTGTGTTTCCGTTCCAGGGGGCTTCGGTCAATTTTTCCAAGTTCAGCACGTTGTAGCGGGAAAAGCCGACTGGCACCGGGTTCGGCCCGGGCGGCAGGATTCCTATTCTTCCGGCTACGCCGGCAGTGGTATATTGCCGCTAGCGCGTTGGAATCATAACGCTTCTTCAATCGCCGAGTGTTCTCCCGATGACTCGCCAGCGAATCGTCACGGCCGCCGCCGAACCGGCCGAAGACCAATGGCAACAGCAGTTGCGCCCCCAGCGCATGGCCGACATGATCGGCCAGAAACAAGTGGCCGCCCGGTTGCAGATTGCCATTCGGGCCGCACAGAAACGGGGCGAGCCGCTGGGGCACGTGCTGTTCGACGGGCCGCCGGGCCTAGGTAAGACCACCTTCGCCACGGTGATTCCCAACGAACTGGGCGTTCCCTTGCAGATTGCCAGCGGGGCGCTGCTTACCGCACCGCGGGACCTGATGCCCTACCTGACTAACGCCGAAACCGGCTCGGTGTTGTTCATCGACGAAATCCACCGGATGTCCAAAGCGGTGGAGGAGTTCCTCTACCCGGCCATGGAAGACTTCCGCATCGACATCCTGCTGGGCGAAGGGATCAACGCCCGCACCATCAACATGCAGCTCAAACGGTTTACGCTCATCGGGGCCACCACGCGGCCCGGGTTGATTTCCGGTCCGCTGCGGGACCGCTTCCAAATCCGCGAGCACTTGGACTTCTATACCGACGACGAAATGACCGAGCTGGTGCTGCGGAACGCCAAAAAGCTGCACGTGGAGATCACGCCGGATGCGGCTCGGGAAATTGCCGTCCGCAGCCGCGGCACGCCTCGGGTGGCCAACAACCACTTGCGTTGGGTGCGTGATTACGCCACCAGCGAAACCCGCGACGGACGCATCACCCGCCAGGTGGCCTGCGACGCCCTGGAGATGAAGCACGTAGATCGCCGCGGACTGGACGAACAGGACCGCCGTTACCTGCAAGTGTTACAGGAAGTCTTTGGCGGTGGCCCAGCCGGCGTGGAAGCTATCGCCCACACGATGAACACCTCGCCCGATACGCTCGAAGACGACGTGGAACCCTACCTGCTGCGGCTGGGGTTCGTCGTCCGCACTCCCCGGGGCAGAAAACTCACGGCCGAGGCCCTGGACCACCTGGGACTTTCCCACCAGGGGCGCTTCGGCAGCAAGGGGCAGCGGCCCTTGTTTTGACTTCTCCGGTTCCCCAGACTGGGCATGTTTTTCCGCTACTCCGCCAGGGCACTTGCAGGGGGTTAGACCAGCGGCGGTTCATCCGTCGGAAGCGTTTCTTGTTGCTCCCAGGGCGGGCTCTCCGACTCCGACCAGTCGGTCCTGGTAGCCAAGCTGCGGCTTAGATACCACAAGGCCCAAAAGTCGTAGAGTGCATGCACCGCGGCGGCTGCCAATAGATTGCCGGAGTAGTGATACACCAGGCCGAAATATGTTCCCGCCAGCGTAGCCAGCAAAAAGTACAAAGGGGTGAGCGCATGCAGGAGTCCGAACACTACCGAGGCGACGGCAAGCGCTGGCCAGATGCCCAGGTAACCTTCCAGCCCTTTTTGGACTGCGCCGCGGAACATGGCTTCTTCGCCCCAGCCGGCCACTGCCGCCAGCAGCGCCCAGTGCCACCAACGACCATGCCGAAGTAGCGGTTCCAGCAATTTCACTAGCAGCCGAAAGATTTTTTCCAGAGGAGGCCACCGCAACCGGGCAAGCAGCCAGGCGGCAATGGTGAGCCCTGCAGCCGCTCCCAGGGCCAGCAGCAGTTGTTTCCCATCGGGCAAGTGGAACCACGGGGCCAGGTCCACTCCTAGCAACCGGCCCACCGGCAAGGCCAGCAAGCCCAATGCCGCCTCGAAAGCGACGCCCATATAGAACATTCGGGCCAGGGACGAGCGCCCAGAATCGCCGGTTGCTTGCTCTTGAGTGTCCACGGCGGAAGAACGGCTTGTGGTTGGAGGAGTTTCAGGGTAGCTCAGGACCAGCCAAGGCGAAAAACGACAAAATTGACCGTGCTGGAACTCCCCCCCTATAATGCAGCAGAACACGCAGGCCAAGGAAGTTTTTGCTCCGGTCAGGCGACAAAAACCGCCGGTACTCGAAACCACCGGGGACTTGCCCGGCAAAAAGCAGATCGACCTGCGGTGCCTTGGCCGCGGAAAGGTCCCCCAAAGCTTGCCATGCGGCACCTTGTTTCGGCCGCGGAGAAGCTTCGGGCGGCCCGAGCCGCTTCCTCCGGCACAGGGGATTCTTCAGTGCAACGTGTCTCGGCTGCCGAACCCGGCGGAATGTCGGCTCTGTGCCGCCGGTGGTTTTGGCCAGGGGTGATGCTGCTGGGTGCCATCGGGTCGGCTGCTGTGGCCGAAGAACCCGACCAGGACGCAAAACCCCCGGCCCAGGCTCGCCGCGAGCGAACCGGCACGCTAATCCGCATCCGTCCGCCTCTTTCGGAAGCCACCCAGCAACGGGTGGTTCAGATGGCCCGGTCGTTCATTCAGCGGGCAGCCCAGCAGGAAAAACAGCCGGTTATCGTCTTTCAGCTCAGCCCGGGCGACTACTCCTTCGGCGAAGCCTACGATCTGGCCGAATCGATTCTGCAACTCAGCGGAGCGCTGACCGTGGCCTACCTGCCGCACGACTACCAAGGCCGCGGCCAGGTGCTCCGGGGCCACGGCGTGTTGATTGCGCTGGCTTGCGATCAGATTTACCTGGGACCGGAGTGCCGCATCGGCGAAGCCGGCGCCGGCAGCCGTTCGATTCCGGCCCCGGTGCGTAGCGCCTACGTCGATATTGCCCGGCGGCGACGCACGGTACCCGTGGCGCTGGCCCTGGGAATGCTTGACCCGGCGGTGGAAGTCTGGGAAGTGCAGACCACCGAGCTGGTGCGGCGATTCGTGCTGCGAGAAGAGCTGGAAGAGCTGGAGAAAAAGACCACCATCGTCAAACCCAAGCAACCGCTGGTGCCCCGGGGCGAGGCGGCCCTGTTCACCGCCCGGGAAGCGGTCCGACTGGGCATTGCCTACGTGGCCGAGGATCGGGCGGCGCTGGCCCGGGCCTTGCACGTGCCCGAGTCCGAACTGCAGGAAGACCTTTCCCTGGGCGGAGGCTGGCGGGGGCTGCTGGTGCGGGTGGATGAGCAGATTTCGGCCCGATTCGCCAGCCGCATCCAGCATCGCGTGCGGACGGAGCTGCGCCGCCGCGACGTGAACCTGCTCATCTGGGTCATCGACAGCCCCGGCGGCGAAATCGACCCGGCTCTGCAACTGGCTTCGTTCATCGCAGAGCTGGACGATTCCCGCTACCGCACCGTGGCCGTGGTCACGCACGAGGCCCTGGGCCCGGCCGCGCTGGTGGCGCTGAGTTGCGACCAGCTTCTGGTGCATCCGGACGCTCAACTGGGCGGCGGAGTCGGCTCGGTGGCCGAGGACCCGGGCCAACTGGCTGCCGTGGTGGAGCAGATTCGCTCCATCATGCAGCGCAAGCAGCGTCCCTACTCGCTGGCTGTGGCTCTGGTCGATCCGCAGACGGTCGTGTACGAGTTCCGCCGCAAAAGCGACGGCCACCGCGCCTACTTCAGCGAAGCGGAGTGGCAGGAACTGCCGCGTCCGGACCAGTGGGAACGCGGCCCGGCCATCACCCAGCAGGGCACGGCGCTGAAGCTCACCGGGCGCGAAGCCCTCCGCTATGCCGTGGCCGCCGAGGCAATCCAGTCCCTGGACGAACTGCCGGCCCGCTTCGGCATCGAAGACGAACTGCCCGAGGTGGAGTTCACCTGGCTGGACGTGCTGCTGGACGCGCTGACCAACGAGGCAGTGCTTTGGGGCCTGCTGCTGCTGGGCGGCATTTCGCTCTACATCGAGTTGCAAACGCCGGGCATCGGCATCGGCGCGGCCGTGGCCACCGTATGCTTTCTGCTCTATTTCTGGGGCAACTACCTGGGCGGCACCGTCGGCTGGCTGGAAGTGGTGTTGTTTCTGTGCGGGCTGGTGTTCTTGCTGCTGGAGATATTTGTCTTCCCCGGCTTCGGCGTCTTTGGCCTGCTAGGCGGATTGATGGTGCTGGCTTCGCTCGTGCTGGCGTTGGTCACGCTGGAAGGTTTTCCCCGCAGCACGGCCGATCTGCTCAAACTGCGGCACGCCTTGGTCGTGGTGGTTTCGGCGGTGCTGGGAATGGTGGTGGCCATCGCTCTGATCCGCCGCTGGCTGCCCCATACGCCCGGGGTCAGCCGCATCATGCTGGAACCCCCTTCGGAAGAAGAACGCCGGCAGATCCAACAGCGCGAGCTGCTGGCCCGTTACGACCACCTGCTGGGCAAGCGGGGCAAAACGACCACGCCGCTTGTTCCTTCGGGCAAAGCCAGGTTCGGCGAGCAGTTGGTCAACGTCATTTCGGAAACCGGGGACCTGATCGAAGCCGGCCAGGAAGTCGAGGTGGTCCGCGTCCAGGGAGTGAACATCTGGGTGCGACCGGTGGCGTAAGGTGCGCACGGCTTCTATTTGCCGGCCTCGGCTCGCAGATTTCAAGAACTGGCGCTTGTCCTGGCCCCGGGACGGAAGCTCCCAGTGGCCGACGGCGCTGTCGTCCTCCGCCAGTTTTGCTGGCGGCTCGCCGGAGGACAATGTTACCCACGTCTGCTGAACTAATTGCTACCCACTTAGCTTGCTGTAAACGTTCCACGCGGTTCGGGCGGCCAGCAGCAGCGTGAGCAGAAAACCGGCCACGCTCAGCACGGCCAGGGGACGCGGCAAGCGGTGGCCCAATTCTCGCTGCAAGACGAAAGCCAGACAAACCACGGTCAGGGCCAGCACCGGAGTCAGCAGCGTGGTGAGTGCCTGGGCAAAGATAATCAAGTGGCCGATGTTCAGCTCCAGAAGCCGCATGGCCACGGCCACGGCCATTCCGGCCAGCAGGGCCAGCGACGTACAGACCTTGGTCCGCGTGTCGTCCAGCGAAGCCCCGGGCCACAGACCGTCGGCCAGCACGTGTCCCCCGATCATAGCGTTGACCAGAAACGAGCTGAACGCCCCGGCAAAAAGCCCCGTGCAGAAAATCGCCGTGGCCCAGGTGCCGAAGAACGGTTGCAGTTGCCGGGCCAGGTCTCCTGCGGTTTTGAACTGTTTGACCTGGGGGTTGCCGTGCAGCACCGCTGCGGCAGTCACCAGAATCATCATCGTCAGCAGCGTCAGCACGGTGATGCCCACGGCCGAATCGAACATCCCCTGCCGCAACTGTTCGTACCGCCATCCCTTCTGCCGTACCAGATAGGTCTGATAGAACGCCCCCCCGACGGAAAACGTGGTGCCCACCAACGCTAGTAGCACCAGATAGGCTCCGGCTGAATCGCCGCCGTCTTCCGCGCCCCCGGGAAGCGAAGGCACCAGCCCGCGCACCACTTCCGCCGGGTCGGGCCGAGCCACGCCCAGGTTGATGGCAAAGGCCACCAGCATCACGCCCACCAGCACTTTCATCAGCAGTTCCACCGGGCGATAGAGTCGCCGGGAAAGAAACAACACAGCGATAATGCCCAGGTTGACCGCCACCAGCACCGCGGGAGCCCAGAGCCGGTCCCAGGTCGGGTGCAGCCGAGGCATGAACGGTTCCAGGGCGTAGATGACTCCCAGGTTGTTTCCGAACTGAAAACAACTGGCCACCAGGAACAGAGCCACTCCGACCAACGCGGCGAACCAGCCGCCCACGCGGCGCCGGAGTTCCTGGCCGGTGGTCCCCCGGAGCGAAACGCCCACCCAGGCGGCGGTGGCCGTCATGGCCCACATCATCACCCCGGCCAGCACCAGCACCCAAATCATCCGGTAGCCGTACTTCCAGCCGACGGTGGAGCTGGAAACGATGCTGCCCGGGCCCAACGTAACCGAAGCTACGATAATGGCCGGTCCCACGGCGCGAATCAGGCCCAGCAAACTCGTCTTCGGATTCTTCGAAGGAAGGTCTTGTTTCATGGCAGGCAACATTAACAAGCGGCAGGCAACCACTCCGGGAGGGCCGTTGGGACCGGTTCATTCTGAACGCCGAGGCTGCTTCCGGCAACCGAGTTGCCTCCACGCATCGGTTTCCCGAGCGGAAGGAGTGTGGCGACGGTGGTGATTGCCAGAGCCGGAACGAGCGAATATAAACGAACAGGGAGTCTGAGCGTCTGAAGGGGCGTCGCCTCGGTTGGCAAGGAGACGAACGGTTGGCTTGGTTTTTCGGCAAAAAACAGCAGGAACCGGAACTGGTTGAACCGCCGTTGCAGTTCGTCCGACCCGGCGCGCCGATCCCGCAACTAAACCCTTTCTTGTACGTGCACGCCCGGATGATCGTGTTGAATGCTCTGGCTGCGCGGGCCGACGTGGTTCGCGTCACATTCACCGGCCAAAAGGCCCAGGTGCAGTACCAGATCGACGGCGTGTATCACAACCGCGAAGTACTTGCTGGCCAGACCGGCGCGGGGATTGTGGCCATCTACAAGCTGTTTGCCGGTTTCGACTTGAAAAAGCGTGTGCCGCAGCAGGAAGGCGCGTTCGAAATCCACCACTTGCAAAACCGCATCCCCTGCCGGGTCGAAGACAAACTGGTCAAGGGAGCCGAGATTCTTTCGCTCTATCTCGATACCGGTAAACCCAGGCCGCAAAAGCTGACCGAAATGGGGCTGGACGAAGAGCGGGCGGAGCAACTCAAAGCGGCGATGGAGGAGCCGGGCGTAGTGCTGGTTACCGCTCCGCCTCACCTGGGCTACTCCACCGTGTTCAATGCGGTCGTGCGGCTGATTGACCGCTACATGCGCGACGTGGTGATGGTGCAATCGGTCCACGACCGGGAAGAGGAAGTGGAGAACGCCGCCCCCACCACCTTCGACCCGGACAAGGGCGAAACGCCGGCCACCGTCATCCCGGAACTGCTGCTGCGATATCCCAACGTCATCTGCGTGCGGAAAGTGGCCGACAAGGAGACGATGGCCCTGTTGCTGGAACAGCCGGAAAAAGAGCGGCTGGTAGTAACGGGCCTGCTGGCAAGAGACGACACCGAAGCGCTTTACCGGGCGATGGCCCTGTGCGACGAGCCCCAAAAGCTCCTCTCCCAGCTCAAGGCGGTGGTGGGACATCGCGTGCTGCGGAAGCTATGCGAACAGTGTAAACACCCCTATCCCCCGCCACCGCAACTGTTGCAACAGTTGGGCATCCCGCAAGGCAAGATCCGGGCGTTCTTTAAGCCAGGGCCTCCGCGATTGCCGCCGGAGGAGATCGAACGGATGCAGAAGGAAGGCATCCCCATCGTCTGTCCCCAGTGCCAGGGAATTGGCTACCTGGGCCAGACCGGCCTGTTCGAGCTGTTGATGTTCAACGACCAGGTGCGGCAATTGTTCCAACGGCCAACTCAGGACCTGGACGCGGTACGGCAAGCGCTTCGCAAACTAGGACACCGCACACCGCTGGACGAAGGGATTCTGCTGGCCGCCAAAGGGATTACTTCCATTCAAGAAGTGTCCCGGGTGCTAAAAGTATAGCCGCCTGCTGAAAAACATCGCCCCGGGGCAAGAATCGGCTCGCGGCTTCGGCGTGCGCGATGCTTTCGCACCGATGTTCTTACAATCGGCGCTAGGTCTTGCATCGGAGCGGAAGCTCTCTCCCCATCCAAGCCGGCGGAGAAAAAACAACGGCTGGCGTTTTTTCTTCGCCTCTCCCTGGACTGAAGTCCGGAGCTCGCCGAAGTGCTGAGTCGAGGCGTCTGCTGATTTGCTCCAAGACTCTTGAGCGGGTACTTAGCGTGGCTTACGGGGCGTGGTGCGGCGGCGCGTTTTTTTGGTGGCCGTCTTTTTCTTTTTGGTGGTTTTGGTTGTCTTGGCCGCTTTGCTCGTCTTGGCGGCGGTTTTCTTTTTGGGTTTGGCGGCGGCCGCTTTGCCCGTTTTGGCCGCGGCGGTTTTCTTCCACTGGGATTTCAGCTCCGGCTCCACCTCTTCCAGGATTTTGTGTAGCGTGGTGGAGTTGGGCTTGGCAGCCCAATCCACGGCAAACTGGTGCAACAAGGAAACGAACTCTTTTCCTTTCGTCTTGGGGACAGCCCGTTCCAGTCCCGGCACGTGCCGGGTTTCCTCGTGTTTTTCGTCGGTCAGGCCCAGCAGGCGGAACACTTCCCACGCGGCCTTATCCACGGCAATGGCGTGCCCGCCAAGGGCGTTCTGCACCACATAGGCCGTAACGAAGGGGGTACACTGCAATTTATCCTGCAAATAGGCGGTCACCTTGCCAAGTTTTTCTTTCCGCAGCCACTCCAGATCGAAGCTGTACCGCGATTCAAACAACTGCTGCAACACGGTCCGCAGGCGGACGGCGCATCCTTCCGGGTCGGGCAGGTGGGAAAGGACTTCGGACAGTTCCTTGACCGTAGCCACCCGCACGTCATTCCAATCGAAAAACTCCTCCTTCAGCGCCTCCAGGGCACGCTGGGCGTCCTCGTAGGAGGCGTCTTCCAGGCAACATGCCCAGGTGAGGGCCTCCAGCACGGTGTTACCGGGCCAGGGGATGGCCTTGTAGTGTTTGCGGAGAACGCGGTGCAGCTTTTCGATCAGTTTGGCTCGGTTCTTGGCGGCCATGACGCTTGGGTTTTCCTGGCAGGAACAGGGAGGTTGTCTTCAGGCTGGGTGGCGTGTGTTAGCAAAGGCTCTCCAAGGATACACGTCGCGGCAACGGGTGAAAAGCGTCTCGGCCAAAGCCAAGGACCGAAAGGCAGGGAGTAAGCCGCGTCCCTTCCGGGCACGAAGAACCGCCTTCGGCGAGAACTTGTTCTCGGTGAACCCGGCGGCCCAAGGTCCGCACCGGCCGACCTTACAAGGCGGCTCGGGATTGCCGGTAATCGATGCGCGCCAGGCCTGCGGCCCCGATAAAGCCCGCATCGCCCCCCAAGGAAGCGAACTCCAAGTTCAGGTTCTGGGCCACCACGGGAAAGGCCCGACGCTGGATTTCTTCCCGCACCCACTGCAAGAATTGCCGGCCCAGCGGGCTTTCGGCTCCGCCGAAGTTCATCGCCCCGCCCAACACAACGCCTTCCGGATCGATAGTATGCAGCAGCGAGGTGATGCCGATGCCCAAATACCGGGCCGTTTCCTGGATCATGTTCAGGGCGAACGGGTCCCCTTTTTCGGCTTCCTGGGCCAGCAGCAGCGGGGAGAGTTTTTCGCCCTGCTCCACGCGTCGGCGAAGCGAGGTTTCTGCCCCCTGGGCCAGCGCTTCCTCCAGCCGCTGCACCACGGCCGTAGCGCTGGCGTAGCCTTCCAGGTGGCCTTTCTGACCGCAGGGGCAGGTGCGGGCCGTTTCGTTGTAGTCGATGATAATATGGCCGCACTCGGCCCCGTGGCTGTGCGCCCCCTGGATGTTCAACTGCCCGATGACGATCCCTCCGCCGATCCCCGTGCCCAGGGTCAGCAGCAACATGCTCTGCCATCGGTGGCCGCTGCCCACCCAGTACTCGCCGTAGGCGGCAGCCGCAGCGTCATTGGCGAAAGTGACCGGGTAGCCGCAGTAGTGGCTGACCCGATCGCGGATGGGAAAGTTTTCCCAGCCGGGCAGGTTGTGGGGGCGGATGAGCATTCCGGCCGGGATGTCCATCGTGCCGGGAGTGCCCAGTCCCACCCGGCCCACCTCGGCCGCCGAAATGCCCAAGTCCTGGAGCAACTGCCGCACGGCCTCGCCCATCCGCCGAGCACCGGCCTCGGGTCCTTGTTCGATCTGGCTAGGCATCTTGTGCTGGGCCACCACGCGGCCCTGGTCGTCCACCACGCCCAGTTTGGTGTTAGTCCCACCCAAATCGATCCCGACGAAAAACGGCCTTGCGGCCTCGGCCACGGCAACTTGGCGAGCAGGCATTCCTTCCCCCTACCGGCTGCTAAAACGTCCAAACGATGCCCTGGGCATAGGTTACCGCCCCGCCATGGAGAGCAAAAGTACGTCCGCTGGGGAAAATCTTACCGGCCCGGCACTGCCAGTAAGCCATAGTTGAATAGCCGGGACGAGGGCTTCCCAAGGCCCCGACTTTCCGCCGGGAAGAACGTTCCGGCCACGCCCGCACGGGTTCCGGTTTCCTGTCCCGATCAAATAGCTCCGGTGCCATGGCAACAGGTGTCGCACTACCCGCAGTGAGAGCCGAACAGCAAGTCCGGCTGGTCAGCTCGGCCGAGCAGCTTGCGGGGCTGCGGGCAGAGTGGAACCGGCTTTGGCGGCAGACGCCCGGGGCCACGTTTTTCGGCTCCTGGGAATGGATTGACTGCTTCTGGCGCCACTACGGCCAGGGAAAGCAGTTGCAGGTGGTACTCTGGCAGCCGGAAGGCAAGCTTCGCGGGATTCTCCCCCTGGTGGTGGACCGCCAGTGGACCAAGGTTGGCCCGTTGCGGTTTCTCACCTATCCGCTGCAAAACTGGGGCACGTTCTACAGCCCGTTGGGCCCCGACCCGGAGCAAACGCTTCGGGCAACTTTGCCTTGGCTATTGGAACACAGTTCCGGCTGGGACGTGCTGGAGCTGCGCTGGGTTCAACTCGAAAGCAAACAAGAACGGTCGCTGCGAGCCGTGTTGAAACAGATGGGACTGCACGCAGCCGTAACAGTGATGGAATACTCCCCGGCAATTCGCCTGCCGGAGAGTTGGGACCAGTACCTGGCTTCCCGCAGCGGCAAGTGGCGCAGTAGCTGGCGTCGAGCCGTGCGGCGACTCCAACGGGCCGGCAAGCTGCGCTGGGTGCGATACCGTCCCGGAGGAGAAAACCACGGCGAGGGAGAACCTTGCTGGGAGCTGTTCGAGCACGCGCTTGCCGTTTCCCGCCGAAGCTGGCAGGCCCAGGCCACCGACGGCACCACCTTGTGCCATGAGCAGGTGCTACCGTTCTTCCGCGATTTGTTCCAAGCCGCGGTTCGCCTCGGTGCGGCGGACCTGGCCTTGTTGTACTTGGACGGCCATCCTGTGGCTTACCACTTCAATCTGGTCCACCAGGGACGCTTGTTCGGGCTGCGGACCGGCTACGACCAACAGGTTCGCCACCTGGGAGCCGGGCTAGTGGCCACGGCTCGCCTGATCCAGGACAGCATCTGCCGCGGCGACCGCTTGGTGGACATGGGCGCCCCGTGCAGCCCGTTCAAAAAACAACTGGCCACCGACCTGCTGCCCGTGGGCCGTTTTACCTGGGCCCGGCCCGGTTCCCTGCGAGCAAGGCTTTACCAGTGGAAGCGCCAACGGGACCAGCGGCGCCAGGCCTGCCAGTCCTCTCGTCCGCGGGAGGGCTGACCACAAGCACCATTCTCCCGAAAGAGACGGAGCCGACGGCAAAACAAAAGAACCCCCAAGCCGCTGTGCCCGCGTTTTCTTGCCTGAAACCTGGGCGCGTTCCCGTTGTGGCACGTCTCCCGGCGGCTGGACACTGCCAAGGAATTGCTCGAAAGCCGGGCTCTGTTGCCTTATTCGGCCACGAACGGCAACAGGGCCATGATTCGCGCCCGCTTGATTGCTTTGGCCACAGCCCGCTGGCTTACGGCCGAACAGCCGCTTTTGCGCCGGCCGATGATTTTCCCTTGCCGGTTCACCAGGCGACTTAGCAGCTCCAGGTCCTTGTAATCCACATACATGGGCCGAGGGCGTTTGCCATCGACCAGCAACGGGTCCTTCTTCTTAGCACGGTAGCTGGGTTTGCGGCGTTTGGCCATGGTTTTCTGCCTGTCACCGTTTCTGAAGGCGGGTGCGATGATAATTCCTCGTTCCACGAATCGGCAATTATAGCCCGTCCTGGCCGGTGGAGGGAAGCCCCGTTCTTGCTGACCTATCCCCACTTCCTCCAGGATGGCCTGACAGACGGCCCGAAGCATTGGCATGACTTGGAGTTGGGTCCGACCCAGCATCCGCTGCCCGATGATGAAGGAGCTCGAACCGTCCGCCCGGGGCAAGCTGCCCCAACTGGAAGGAGCATCGTGCTCCTTGGCAT
>WFOE01000117.1 GCA_015488215.1 Planctomycetales bacterium | reverse complement strand
CTTGGAGGCGTGGGGGGATGGGGGGAGAGCTTCCGCTCTGGGAGGTCTTGAGTCTTGCGTCCTGGGTCTTGAGTAAGGTGCTTCCGCACCAATGCAAGAACAATCGCTGGATTCTCGCAACCGGCGAGCCGGGAGCTTCAGCTCGGGGAGAACGGCGAGCCGGGGACGTCAGTCCCCGGAGAAGAACGGCAAACAAGCGCCGATTCTCCGGTTGCTCCGCGAGTTGACACTCGCGGCTCGCCGGACATGCGAACAGGCGCTGATTCCTGCACTCGGCAAGCCGCCAGCTTAAGCTGGCGGAGGAAAAACACCAACAAGCGGTTTTCACCGGACCTCCCCGGACTAACGTCCGAGGCTCGCCAGGTTGCGCGACGGAGCTTGCTGCCACGGCTGGTACGGCCTCGCACGCAAAACTGTCCCAGGACGTTTTGTTATTCCACGCCGTGAAGGAGCATTTCGTCCAGCTCCGGCAACTCGTGCCAGGCGGCCTGGGGAGCCAGCCGGCGCCAGTGCCATCCCAGGTGGCGCAGTCGGGCCACGACTTCGGGCAGGCGATCGGCCACGTCGTTTACTTCCCAGCGGTCGTCCGGTTTACGGAACAGGTGGGCCGTGGGCAACGGTTCGGGCACCCACAGCTCGTCTTCCGGCAAGCGAGGCTCTTCGGCTGGCGGCTGCTCGTCATACAGGTGCCAGGCCGGGGTGCGCAGGGCCGCGGCCGCCGCGGGGGTGGCCACGGGAGCCAGTTGCCGGGGAGCGTCCCAGTCTTCCTGTCGCACTACGGCTAGCAAATCGCGGCCCCAAAGCCCCGACGGTGCGGAACATTCCCACCAGGCAGCTAGCGTGGGTGCCACGTCCGGCGGCTGCACCAGACGGCCGCTGCGCCACGCCTGCGCCAGACGAGAGCCGAAGGCCATCAGATAGGGCACGTGGACCAGCTCGCTCCAGGGCGGCTCCGGCTGCCCTTCCAGCGGCCAGCCGAACAGGCGATGCAGTCCGGTGGAGAACCCCCGGGCCGAGAGGACCAGCAGCATCGTATCGGGCCAGGCGCCGTGCGATTCCAGCGCGGCCAGCAGCCCGGCCAAGCACTGGTCCCAAAGGGTAACCTGTCCCGCGTAGGCTCGCCGCAGGCCAAGGATCTGGTCCGGATCCGGTTCTTCGGTAAAGACGTGCCCGGGCACGCGGGCACTTTCCGGCGGGGGGAGTTCTTCTTCGGATTCCACGTAGCGGTTGCGGAACTCAAGCGGCGCGTCCCACACCCGGCCCAGCGAACCCAGGTGAACCCAGTACAAAAACGGTCCAGAAAGCCGCTGCAACTGCTCCACTACCACGGCCATGGCTTGGGCCAAGTGGGTCTGCTCCAGCGCAGGGGCGCAAGCATCGGCGGCCGGGGCCGGCGGAAGCTCCAGCACTTCGTCCCATGCTTCGCTCCAGGGATGGGCCAGCAGCTCCTGCTCGTCGGTGGCCAGCACCGCAGGCACGCCGCGCTCCCGCAACTGTTCGAGCAACCACGGCCCACTTGCCGGCAGACCGCTTCGTTGCAGCGCGTGCGTGCCCGAGAGCCAGGAAGTAAAGAGTTCCGCCAGGCTCGTGTGGTCCAGCACCACCTGGTCCCAGCACACGCCTTGCCAGGCCAGGCCATCCACGGCCGGGGTGACAATCCAACTATTGCCGAAACAGCCCAGGTAGTTCAGGTGCAGGCGATCAACCACCAGCACGAGGGCACTTCGGGGCATGGCGACAGGGGGCAGGTGCAAGAGGCTCAGGTGGTATCGGCCAGGGCGGCTTCGTCGTTTTCCTCGCAAGCCGCTTCCTGGCCGCGGCGGCGGAAGCGGTCGGCCACCACTGTGTCGAACATCAGTTGACATCCGTGATAGGCAATCATCGGTAGCAGGGCCAGCCCGCCGAAGGTGGTCACGTACTCCGAAGCCACGTCCAGGCCCACTAGCAGCGTCTTCTGGCTGCCGGCAAACCCCACGGCGATGCGGTCTTCCCGCGGCACGCCCAAGGCGCGAGCCGCGCCCACGGCGGTGAACAACCCCAGCATGTGCAGGCCGTTGACCACCAGCACCATCAGCACCAGCTCGCTCCAGGGGAACGAGGTGCCGTTCATGCTGCGGATGACCGTGCCGCTGCGCGTGGCCCCGATCAACACCATGGTCAGCGTGCCCAACTGGCAGGCCACGCCCAGGGGGATTTTGCGTCGTGTGGCCCACTGGGCCAGCGGCCGCCAGAGCCGCAACCCCTGGGCGGCCAGCACCGGCACCATCACCACCAGGGCCAGGCGTTTGACCAGCCGGACCGGGTCGAGCGTCCCTTGCGCCCGGGCGGCCAGTTCGCCCAAGGCCAGATAGAGCCAGGCCGGAGTGACCAGAAAACAGCTCAGGTTGGTCATCATGGTCACTAGCAGCGAGACGGCGTCGTTCCCCCCGGCACGCCGCGTCCAAACCGAGGCGGTGGCGATCGTACACGGAACGCTGGCGGCGATCATCACCCCGGCGGCGATGGGCAGCGGCAGCGCCGCGGTCACGCTCCAGGCCACCAGCGGAATCAGTCCGAACGTTACCGCCACGGCCACCAGCACGGCATGGGGGCGGCGGATGGCCAGCCACATCCGTCGGGCTTCCAGCGGCAGGGCCATGCCGAACATCACGGCGGCCACCAGCAGGGCCCGGGGCACCCGGTCCGTGTAGGGTTTCAGCGTCGGAGCTTGCCAGAAGCCCAGCACCAATGCGCTCAGAAGCCCGAGCAAAAACCACCGCCGGACCAGAAAACGCTTCATTGCTACCTTTCGCCAGAAGGTACGCACGGCCGCAAAACGACGTTCCCACCGTAGCCGCAACGTGGCCACGGCTCAATGGGCCGTCGATATAGCCGGGCACGTTTCCCCGCTGGCGGCCACGCCGTCCTCCGCCAGCTAAAGCTCGGGGCTCGCCGAACGCGAGAATTGGTGCCAATTCTTGCATCGGTGCGGCAGCACCTTTCTCAAGGCTCAAGCCCCCTCGGAGCGGGCCGCCGGTAGCGTCAAGTTTTCGCCGAATCGGGTGCGTCATTTCAGCCCGGGCGCTGCCGGGCGGCCCGAGGTACCAGGTAGAGCTTCGGCTGCTGCACGTGCACTCCGGTGATTTCCCCGTGCAACACGAGTAGTTCCGAAAAGCTGTACCGCAGAAACTCCAGCAGCCGCGGCGGCGGATGGCAGGCCAGATAGGCCCGGGCCAGCGACGCGCTCCATGCGTCGTAGTCCTTTTGCCGGGGACTGTGCAGGTGGCACCGGCCCGGAAACCGGCGCAGATCGCCGTCGAACCGGGGGCTGATGTGCCACAACTCGTGCAGCACCGTCAGCAGCTTTTCTTCAAACGGCTGGTCCAGAAACCGGGGCAGGTAGAAGCTAAGGATGTAAAGAGCATCTTCGCCCGAGGCGGTACGCACCGGCTGAATGGCCCAGGTGCGCCCCTTACGCCGCGTGGTACGCCGCCCGCCGGCAAACCGCAGCGGGGTGAGCGAGGCTTGCAGCCCATGCAACACCGGTTTGCGCGCCCGGCGAACGGAGACGATCACGTAACGCATGTCGATGTGTTTCAGTTCCGGCAGCCGCCGGCAGATGTCCGTGCACAGCGCGTGCATCGCGGCACAGAAATCCAGCCCTTGCCGTGCCGGAGCCGTTGCAGAACGCTGCATGACCGTATCCCTTCCGTGGGTACGGGGAACGGATGTCGCTTGCCTGTCAGGAACCTGCGAACGAGAACGGCTGAAACCGACGTGTGCATGTTTTTGATAACCAACCCCTTGCCAGATTGCAACGCCAGTTCTGCTAGCAGCATCCGTGTCGTCTTCGGCCAGCGAAAGCCGGCGGCTCTTGATTGCGCGTATCGGCGTTTCTTCCCGCCCGGGGCGGAACCACCTTCCCCATCCTCCCAAGCCTCACGCTCCCCGTCCTCGATCCCCCTAACAGAAAAAGGCCCGCCGTGCCTCAAGAATTGCCGATCTTTTTTCACTCACACATTTCATTCCCATCGGTACATCCGCACCGGGGGAAACCCGGCGAGGCTTACAGAGAACTCGGTTCTGCGGCGGGAGAAGTTTTCGGGATCGGCCGGTGTCGCTGCCGCCGGTGGGCCACGTAGCGCAGGTTTTGTTGCACCACCGGATGATCCGGCACCAGACGCATCAATTGTTGCAGCAGTTGTTCCGCGCGGGCCAGTTGGCCCCGGCGTGCCAGGTCCAAGGCGTGGTTGTTCACCGTGGCCACCAGATTGTTGCGGATGTTGGGATTGCGCTGATCCAGCATCCACGCTCGGCGGTTCCACAAGATGGCCTGCTCGGCCCGGCCGTCTTCGGCCACGTCGATGGCTCGATTGTAGTACACCACGGCCAGAAACTCCCGAGGTGAAAGTTGCCGGGGTAGGGGTGTGCCCGCCGCAGGGGACTTCGCCGACGGAGGCACTCCACCCACCAGCGTCGTCTCCACTGCTTGCCAACGGCCCGAGCTGATCTTGACCACCGCCTGCACGTGTTCGGGCAGTTCGCGCGCCTGCACCTGCCAGCCAAGGCGACTGGCCGCCGAACAGAAAAGCAACGTACCACTTACACAGTTGTAGTGGCCGGTGATCCAGGCTTGGTACGGATCCGTGGCCTGGAGCCGATAACGACGCAACCACCTCTGATGCAACAGGCGGCACAGAGCAAAAGCCCTGCGTGCCGTAGGGATGAGCGTCCCGCTCTGCTCCTCGGCGGGGGTCTGCCAGCGGCGGCGAAACTCCCGCACCAGGCGATCCATCTGGCCGAGTAATTGCTCCAGTTCCTCGGCCCGATGTCCGTAGGCCGCCCAGGCCGATTGCAACACCTGGTCCCAATGCTGCGGCACACTGGCAGAAGCTCCTGCCAGCGGATCGGGGACGCTTATCGCCGCTCCGCCCAAGATATCGTGCGCCCCCAGCCCGGGCACAGGGAATCCCGCAACTGCGGAGGCTTGGCCCGGAGCGGCCAAAGTCTGTTGACACCAACCCACCAAGGCAACGGCCAGAACCAGCCACAGCCGAGTCAGCGTTCCGGTGGTGCGGGTTGTGCTGCTCATCGGGTTCGGTTTGCTTTTTTCGCTTTGGACGGCAAGGGGACTGGGACAACGGGTGTCTCTCGCGGGGAGGCTTTGCAGGACCCGGTTGCTTTCAAGCAACTCTACGCTGCAAAAAAGCAACATGCGATGCGGAAGCAGCGTTTCGGGGCAGGAAAACAGCAATGTTGGGGAAAGAACTGCCGGTGGGAACGATTCTACCGCCCAGGCGGAAAAAGTCCTGGACTTGGGTCCGAGCCGTCGGGAACATAAGCCAAATGGTCGTTTGGCGCCGCGGCAAGATTGCCCTCAAGATGCTACCGAGCAATGTGCTCGTCGAGCAAATTTGGCCTTAACAATTTGGCGAGCCTCGGACTTCAGTCCGGGGAGGTCCAGAGAAACCGGAGAAAAACGCTTGTTCGTTGTTTCTTCTCCGCCAGCTAAAGCTGGGGCTCGCCCAGTGCGAGAATACACGCTTATTCTCGCTCTGGCGCGAAAGCACTCCCCCACGCCCCAAGCCTCCAAGTCCCCACGCCCTTCGGAGCAGAAGCTCCCAGTCGCCGCGGCCGTGCCGTTCTCCGCCGACTGAGGTCGGCGACTCGCCGGTAGCCGATAACGAGCTGCCGAGTACGACTTCCGAGTACGAGCACGAACGCTTGTTTTTCCGCCGGAGCGGAAGCTCCCCACGCAAGGCGCACGGCGCAAGCCGATTCGCGTCCGGTGCGGCTACACTTCACTCCAGCGGCAGCACCGCCTGGCCGGGCCGAGGGCGACGCGGGCCGGGCTTGAACTGCGGCAATCGCCGGCCCGTGGTGCGGTCAAACTCGTCCGGCGTGCGCACCGGCGGCACCCGGTCCCCGGTGGCTTCCTTCCACTGCCGCAGCCGCTGGCGCAGTCGCCGGAGCACCGGCTGGTATTTCGGGTCGCCGGCCAGGTTGTGCAGTTCGAACGGGTCGGCCTGGGTGTCGTAGAGTTCTTCCCTCGGGCTGGGCTTGCGGAAGCAAGTGGCCTGTTCCGGCCGCAGCTTGCCGGCCGCGTGCAGCCGGAGCATCGTCTGGTACGTGGGACTGGCCACGGCGTCGGCCGGCGGGGTCATGGGCAGTTCCGGGTAGGCGTTCCAGATGTACTTGTACCGCCCGTCGTAAACCGCCCGGCGGTGCGCCGTGTAGTCGTGCCAGTTCTGCTCGGCAAAGACGAACCGGCGAATCTTTCCCTGGGGGTTTTTCAGCAGCGGCACGAAGCTCCGTCCCTGGAACGAAGCCGGCTGCTCCACCCCGGCCAGCTCCAGCACCGTGGGAGCAATATCCACCGCGCTGACCAGGCTGCGGCAGACCGAGCCGGGACGGACCAGCTTCGGGTAGCGAACAATCCACGGGGTCTTGATCCCGCTGTGGTAGAGCGTCGTCTTGCACCGCGGAAAGGGGCGGCCGTTGTCGCTGATGAACAGAACGAACGTCTGCTCCAGCACACCCTGGCGCCGCAGCTCCTCCAGCACCTGGCCGATGTGCCGGTCCATGCGGCCAATCTCGTCGTAATACATGGCCAGGTCGCGGCGGACCTCGGGCACGTCGGGCAGAAACGGCGGCACGGTTACGTCCTCGGGCCGATGGGGCGGGTCGAGCGTGCCGGGCTGGTAGGGCCGGTGCGGATCCACGAACGCCGCCCAAAGGAAAAACGGCTTTTCCCGCGGCCGCTCCCGCAGGGCGCGGACCCACGGGTTGTTCTTCACTCCGCGCAGGACCAGGTCGAACTTCTTCACCGCCGCCGGGCCCAGATGCCACTTGCCGGCGCTGGCCGTCCAGTAACCGCGGCGCCGAAGCAGCTCGACGAACGTCACCTGATTGGCCGGAAGCGGCCAGTGCAACTGCTCGGCCCCGGTGGAGTGCGGATACCGGCCCGTCAGAATACTGCACCGGGAAGGACTGCACGAGCTGGTGGTCAGGAACGCCTGGTCGAACCGCATGCCTTCGCGGGCCAGGCGATCCAGGTTCGGGGTGCGCACGCCCCGGTTGCCATAGCAGCCGATATCGTTCCAGGCGGCGTCGTCGGCCACGAAGATGACGAAGTTGGGCCGCGGCGCGGCCGAAGCCCGAAGCGGCTCCCCGACCATCACCAGACCCAGCACAACCGGCAGCATCATCCAGCGCCACATGGTCCCGATTCCCAAAAAGGAGCAGTATTCCCAGGCGCGGTTTTCCCTCGCGCGCCCTGGTTGTAGGATAGTAACAAAGCGGCCGATTGCCAGCAGCCGCCGCAGGACGAGCGAGAGTGGCGGAATTGGCAGACGCGCTGGATTTAGGTTCCAGTGGGCCCAGCCCGTGGGGGTTCGAGTCCCCCCTCTCGCACTGCCGCTGCCGCACCGCCGGTGCAAACAGGCACCGGCGACGGCAAGGTCGGGGTGAGCAACGCTTTTCGGGACGCTTTTCTGTGGACGCTTCCGGCACAGACGCGGTTCCGGTGCTTCAGGCCCTGGGGTTGGCCAAGCGGTCCGAATCGCGCTGGCTGCTGGATCACGTGGATTGCTCCCTGTGGGCCGGACAGCGCATTTCGCTCAGCGGGCCGTCCGGTTCCGGAAAAACCCTGCTGCTGCGAAGCCTGGTGCTGCTGGAGCCGGACGTGGAAGGCACGCTGTTCTGGCACGGGCGGCCCCTTGAGCCCGACCAGGTGCCCCAGTTCCGCAGCCGCGTCATCTACTTGCCGCAAAAGCCGTTCCTGGCCCCGGGCAGCGTATGGGAAAATCTGCGGTTGCCGCTGCGCTTTGCCGCCCATCGGCAACGGCAACTCGACCGCCGCCGGGCCGAAGAACTCTTCGAGCGCCTGGGCCGCAGCCCGCAGTGGCTCGACCAGGACAGCTCGCACCTCTCCGGCGGCGAAGCCCAATTGGTGGCCTTGGTGCGGGCGTTGTTGCTGGAACCGGAGGTGCTGCTTCTGGACGAACCCACGGCGGCCATGGACCCCCGGAGTGCCCGGGCCGCTTCCGAGCTGGTGTTCGGCTGGCAGCAGCAGGACCCGCGCCGATGCTACCTTTGGGTTACGCACCAGCGCAGCCTGGCTTCGGCCGTGGGCGGGGAGCAGTGGGAAATGCTCTCCGGCCGATTGAACACCCAACGCAGCGACTATCCGGCGCCGGCTTCTTCCGCACCCCCTTCCTCTCCCGAACAGGTGTCCCAGGGCGATGGATGACTATCTGCGGCTGCCGCTTTCGTCGCTGGTGATCGCCACCTCGTTGATCGCCGTCAACGGGGCGATTTCCGTCGCGCTCCGGCTGCAACTGGAAAGGCGATTGTTCTGGGCGGCGCTGCGTACCGTGGTGCAACTGCTGCTGGTGGGTCTGGTGTTGCAGAGCGTCTTCCGCTGGCAGTCGCCTTGGCTGGTGCTGCTTTGGGGAACAGTGATGACCGCCGTGGCCGGACTGACGGCGGCCGGACGCGTGGAGTACCGCTACCCTCGCTTGGCCTGGGACTCCCTGGTGGCCGTGGGGGCCAGTTGCTGGCTGATGGCCCTGGTGGCCGTGACGGCCGTAGTGCGCAACCGTCCCTGGTACGACCCGCAGTATTTCATCCCCCTGCTGGGCATGTTGCTGGGCAACACGCTCAACGGGTTGGCCCTGGGCATGGACCGGTTCACGCACGCCCTGGCCGCCGGCCGAGTGCAGATCGAAGGCCGTCTGGCTCTGGGAGCCACCGGCTACGAAGCGGCCCAGCCCCATCTGGTCGAAGCGGTACGCACCGGCATGTTGCCCATTATTAACTCGATGACCGTGGTGGGGCTGGTCAGCCTGCCGGGAATGATGACCGGGCAGTTGCTGGCCGGAGTGGCCCCGGTCGAAGCGGTCAAGTACCAGATTGTCATCATGTTCCTCATCGCCGCAGCCACGGCTCTGGGCACGGTGCTGGCCGTTTTTGCCGGTTACCGGAGGCTGTTCAATCCCTGGTCGCAATTCCTCTTCCAGCGGCTGCACCGGCGAAGCACCTAGGTCACTCGGACAATCTGTACGCAAGCTCGTGTAAGCACACTACGTGCCGAAAAGCCCAGTTATCCGAGGTTATCCTGTCGGGCCGCGTGGCCGCCGAAGGGGGAAGTGATTCATCCGGTTGAACAATTGCCACCATGTTTTGCTTCTGGGACTTCTCCTGGTTCGCCGGGTGCCGCCCTCGACTTTCCACCACGAAAATCGGTGTCGGCTCGTGCCACGCGCGGAGTACCAAGTGGCTGCGGCTTCGGGGGTCCTCCGCCGTCTGAACTCGGCGCCTCGTCGAATTGGCGACCACTGATGACGAGCTACCGAGTGCGAGCATCTCGATTTCCGCCGAAGCGGAAGCTCCTCTCGCAACAGCGCAGGTCGCAAGCCGCAAGCCGACTTTCTCTCGGCGAGCCCCGGACTTCAGTCCGGGGAGAGCCAGAGAAACCGGAGAAAACGCTTGTTCGTTCTTTTCCTCCGGGAGCTGACGCTCCCGGTTCGCCGTTTGCGAGAATTGGCGTTTGTTCTCGCATTGGTGCGGAAGCACCCGGTCGCTGACGGCCGTGCCGTCCTCCGCCGACTGAAGTCGGCGGCTCGCCGGCTTGTCGGCTTGTTCTTCCCGGCTTGTTCTTCCCGGCTTGTTCTTCCGCGGCAACGCAAACCGCACAGCGCAAGCCGTTTGCCCGCACCGGGGGGCCGCATATTTTGCGCATCCGGCGCCACCGGCACACCTTGTTCGTGCCAGATGGGGGGCGGTTGGTT
>WFOE01000116.1 GCA_015488215.1 Planctomycetales bacterium | reverse complement strand
GTGCTTCCGCACCAAGGGGGATTCGGCTTGCGGCTTGCGCCGTGCGCCTTGCGCGGGAGCTTCCGCTCCGGGGCGAGAATAAGCGCAATTCTTTCACTCGGCGAGCCGCCGACTTGGAGAAGTCTTGCGTCTTGTGTCTTGGGTCTTGAGCAGGTGCTTCCACACCGGGCAGGAATCGGTTTGCGGCTTGCGCAGTGCGACCTACGCGGGAGCTTCCGCTCCAGGCAGGAATAAACGCCAATTCTTGCAATCGGCAACCGGCGAGCCGGGGGCTTCAGTCCCCGGAGGAAAAGAACGAGAAAGCGTTTTTCTCCGGTTTCTTCGGTTCTCCCCGGACTGAAGTCCGGGGCTCGCCGAAGCGCTGACCAGAATCGTTTCCGAGTATGCTCGAAGAGTATTGGCTGGGTTAGAAACAAAAACGCCTGGCGCCCTTTGTCTCTCCCGGGGTAGCGGCGAGAATGAAAAGAGGCCGGGGGGGAATAAGGGGAAGGTGAGCCATTCCCCCGCACCTGAACACACCGCGTGGAACAAGTGCGGCCCGCGAAGGAAAACAAGCCGTTCATTCGCCGGAGCAGCAACCGCTCCGCTCCCGGACCGGCGAAGACATTGTGGACCTTTGCCGACGACGAATCGAGGGAATCCGCCCGTGGAGTTCCAACTGCAAAGCCCTTTTGAGCCCGCCGGGGATCAGCCCCAGGCCATTGAAAAGCTGGTCCGCGGTCTGCGCGAAGGCCGTCGGCATCAGGTGCTCATGGGCGTTACCGGCAGCGGCAAGACGTTCACCATGGCCAACGTCATCCAGCAGGTGCAACGGCCCGTGCTGGTGCTTTCACACAACAAGACGCTGGCCGCGCAGCTTTACGCCGAGTTTCGGGAGTTTTTCCCCCACAACGCGGTTCACTACTTCGTCAGCTACTACGACTACTACCAGCCGGAAGCCTACATTCCGCAGCGCGACCTGTACATCGAAAAGGACGCTTCGATCAACCCGGAAATCGACCGCCTCCGCCTGGCGGCCACCAGCGCGCTGATGACCCGGCGGGACGTCATCATCGTGGCCAGCGTCTCTTCCATCTACGGGCTGGGTTCCCCGCAGGATTACCAGGAGATGATGGTTTCGTTGCACGTGGGGCAGGAGATCGACCGCGACGATTTGCTGGAGCAGTTGGTGGCCATCCAGTACGAGCGGCGGGACGTGGATTTCGGCCGGGGCACGTTCCGCGTCCGTGGCGACTGTGTGGAGCTATGGTTCGGCTACGAGGAATACGCCGCCCGGATCGAGTTCTGGGGGGACGAGGTGGAACGCATCTCGCTCATCCATCCGGCAAGCGGCGAGGTGATTCAGCGCGTCGAGGAACTGTTCGTCTATCCGGCCAAGCACTTCGTGCTGCCGCAGGATCGCGTGGAAGCGGCCGTGCGCAGCATCAAGCAGGAGCTGAAGGAGCGTCTGGCCGAACTCAAGGCCCAGGGCAAGTTGCTCGAAGCCCAGCGGCTCAACGCCCGTACCCGCTACGACATCGAAATGCTGCTGGAGACCGGCTATTGCAAGGGCATTGAGAACTACAGCCGCCATCTGGACGGCCGCCCGCCGGGTTCGCCCCCCTACACGCTGCTGGACTATTTTCCCAAGGATTACCTGCTGTTCGTGGACGAATCGCACGTAACCATCCCGCAAGTGCGGGGGATGTACGCCGGGGACCACAGTCGCAAGACCACGCTGGTGGAACACGGGTTCCGGCTCCCAAGCGCCCTGGACAATCGCCCCCTGCGGTTTGATGAGTGGGAACAGCGTATCGGGCAGGTAATCTACGTTTCGGCCACGCCCGGGCCTTACGAGCTGGAAGTTTGCGGCGGCGAGGTGGTCGAGCAGGTCATCCGCCCCACCGGGTTGCTGGACCCGGTGATCGAAGTCCACCCGGCCCAGGACCAGGTGGAACACTTAATCGGCCAGATCGAACAGCGCCGCCAGGCCGGGGAACGGGTGCTGGTGACCACGCTAACCAAGCGGCTGGCCGAAGACCTTTCCGACTACTTGAACCAGCGGGGCATCGCCTGCAAGTGGCTCCACAGCGAGCTGGACGCGTTCGAGCGGGTGGAAGTGTTGCGCGACCTGCGCGAAGGCCGCTTCGACTGCGTGGTGGGGGTGAACCTGCTGCGGGAAGGGCTCGATCTGCCCGAGGTGTCCCTGGTGGCCATTCTCGATGCCGACAAGGAAGGGTTCCTCCGCAGCGAAACGTCGCTGATGCAGACCATCGGCCGGGCAGCCCGAAACGTCAACGCCACCGTCATTCTCTATGCCGACACGGTGACCGAGTCGATGCAACGGGCCATCGACGAAACGGCCCGGCGGCGCCGGCTTCAGGAGGAGTACAACCGCCGCCATGGTATCACGCCGGAGACGGTGCGCAAGGCGATCCATCGCGGGATCGAAGCCGCGGCGGCGGCCCATCGCCAGGCGGCGGCTGCGGCCGGGCTGGAAGAAACCACGCAGTACGTCACCCAGGAAACAATCAACCAACTGGAACGCGAAATGATGGAAGCGGCCGAGGCGCTGGAGTTCGAACGCGCAGCCCAGTTGCGCGACCAGATTCTGGCCCTGCGGGAACAACTGGGAGCCGACGGCGGGGTGCGCCCCCTGGTGATGCAGCAATCGCGCAAGAAAAAACAGCGTCGCAAGGGGCGTTCGGGCCGCGTGCCGCGTCCCAAAAAGCTGGGCTGAATCGGACCGAACCCCCCTTGCCGCCGTCTAGACGTCGTCGAAGAACTCCATCCCGTCTCCCTCGTCGCCCAGGTCCACGTCGTAGTCCTCGCTGAGGTGATCTTCTTCGCCCCAGAGGGCATCGTCGAAATACCAGTCCGAGTCTTCGCCGCCGGCATTGTCGTCGTCCAGCAATTCGTGCATCAGGTAGCCATAGGCGAAGGCTTCCCAGGGGAACTCCTCGTCGGCTTTCCGCTGGCGGCTCTCTGGCGCGGTGAAGGACGAAGAGGACGGCGAACTTTCGGCTTCCTCCGATCCGGAAGCCGGGGACGAAGCATCCTTCCAACTACGATAAAGCCGAGGCCAAAGCCACCGTTCCAAAGCATACGGCATCGCCACGAGGATCATCAAGAGAGACATCCCCACGAGCATATGCAGCAGCGGCCAAATGTCTCCCTTGAGCGCGCCTGCGTTGATCTTTTTTGCCCACCAGTCAAGAAACAAATACACAACCATGAAAATGGGGAAAATTATCAGGCTCAGGCATCCCCACCCCAAACACCCAGGCTCCGGAACCTCTTGATCGCTCTGCTCGTTCACCGCATCGCCCCCCGTGAGATGGTAGAAACCATCCTACTCCGGGCGTCCGCGTTCCGGCAAACCGAGGTTGGACAGGGGATGTCCACGCAACAAAGAAAGGAAAGCAGGGAGGGCGAAGATTGACTTGGGCTTCGGCAGCAGTCACCATGCAGCAGCAGAGGTGCCCCTTCCTACGACAGGAGGTAAAACCATGCGCCGCTGGCTTTCGTCCTTGGGGCAGAACGACCGCCGGGTTGCCGGGTGCCTGAAGCTCGGGGGCCTGGTGGCGACACTGCTGGTTTGTTCTCTTGCGCCGGCTTTCCTGTCTGCGGCCGAGCCTACCAAAGTGTTGCTGATCGGTCACAAGCCGGACCATCCGCCGGGGACCCACACTTACTTGCCCACGGCGCGAATGCTGGCCGCCCAGTTGAAAAAACATCCCGGCGTGCAGGCGGTCGTCTCCGACGGCTGGCCCACGGACCCGAAAGTGCTTCAGGGGGTCAACGTGCTCGTGCTTTACAGCAGTTCCGGGGCCGAGCTGCTGCTGGACAAGCCATATCGGCCCCAGGTGGAAAAGCTCCTGGACGGCGGCGCCGGGCTGGTTACGCTTCACTGGGCCACCGCCGTACGCAAGGCGAACCTCGACCGGCTCGGTCCCACCTGGCAGAAATACCTGGGCGGCTACTGGATCAGCAACGTGGGACTGGCCATGGGCCGCAGCGAGCTGCGCCAACTGGAGCCCCGGCACCCCATCTGCCGCGGCTGGAAGCCCTTTACCGTGTACGACGAATACTACCTGAACCCCACGCTGGGCCGGGCCAAGCCGCTGCTGGCCGTTCAGGTCAAAGGCAAGCCGCTGGTGGTCGCTTGGTACTACGTGCGGCCCGACGGAGCACGGTCGTTTGCCACCACGTTGGGCCACTTCGGCCGCAACTTCGACATTCCGCAGTTTCGTCGTATGGTGCTCAACGGCATCCTGTGGGCGGCCGGCCGCGAAGTGCCCGCCGAAGGGGCCAAGGTGGATTGACCGGCGTGACTGTGTAGAACGTGTCCGGGCCGGAGCGGACCGACGCCGCGGATGGACTCAGGCGGCGATGCGCAGCCGGGGAGCGGAGCTTGCCCACTCGGCAATCCGTTGCCGCAGCCGTTCCACCTGCTCGGGAGCAATTCCGGCGGGAAGCTCAATCAGTACCGCCTCGCCTTCGGCCGCCTGGCACAAAACATGGGCCAGCTCCTCCCAGGTGGCGGCTGTGTGGAGGTGTGTTGCTGTTCCGGCCAGCGGCAGCAGTGGGGAGTCCTTTCCGGCGGATGAGGCAACCGGCTTGGGCATCCAGCGGACGCGATGTACCTTTCCCCGGACTGCCCGCTGCCAGGCTTGCAGTACCGAGGGACAGCGTGCCGCCTCGGGCCAGAGCAGCACCACCGGGAACTCCTGCCCCAGTGCCACGGCTTCCATACAGCCGGGCACGCCGTCCAGGGTTTCCAGCCCTCGGGCGATCATCGGTAACCGGAACTGATGCACCAGGCCCACCGCCGTAGCCAGCAGGCATGCCCGGACGTAGTCGCTTCCCAGCCAGCGCGTGCGCACCGGTACGGTTTCCCAGCCGGCGTGGATCAGGAATGTTTGCTCACCGGGGTGTTCTTCCAGCACGGTGGCGCCCACTTCCCACTGTTCGCCAAGGCCTACGGTTAGCGCGGGGCCGTCCCAGTGGTCCAGCACGGCTCGGGCTGCGACGTTTTCGGCCGCCACGATCAGCACGCCTTCGGGCCGAAGGTGTTCCAGGGCCTGAAGTGCCCATTCCGCGTGTTCATCCGCCCGGGTGATGCACAGCACGTCCAGTTCCAGCCCGGCCAGAGTTTTGCAAGGGGCGTGGCTTCCCGGCACCTGCAACACAGCGTGGGTGCACCCGCCTTCGTGGATGCGGGCCAGCCACTGGGCCATCTGCGGCGAACGGAAACGGCTGCCGTCCACCTGGTAGGGGCGATGCCCGTCGTGCCCCAGGGCCGAGCTGACCAGTCCCGTGGCAATTCCCGAAGTGCCCAACACGCGATGGATGAGTTGTGCCGCGGCGCTGGTAAGCCCGGTGCCCCAGACCCCCACCAACTGCAAGCTGCGAGCAGGCCATCCGGCCACCGCCTGAGCCACCTGGCCTAACGCCTGCCACACGTCGGGCACCACGCACTGGGGGCCTGGCCAGTGGGGAAGTTCCCGTTGCGAGAGCACTCCGGCCACCTGGCCCGGAGCGGGCAGACGCCCCGCCGCGGTCTGGTGCAACTCGTCTTCAAGCAACACCAGCAGGTCTTCTGCACCGCAGAGTTCCGCGGAACATTCAAAGCCGCGGAAAGCAATATCCCGGGCATGGACGAACCGTGCCTGGGGAAGCAGTTGGCCGAGTCGAAGCTGCGGGGCCAGAAACAATCGGGGAGACATGGCACGACCTCCTTGTCGTGTTGCGACGAAAGTGCTCCCAACGGTTCTGTTCGACTTTACAGAGGGCGCACTCGGCCCGCGGCAGCGCCGCCGACCGGGGCAAGGGCGCATTGTCCTGCTTCCCCCGTAGGTGTCAAGACCGCAAGGAAAAGCTCCAGCTCCCGGGGAATGACAGCACTGCGTGCGGCGAAATCAGCCGGAGAGCAGTTCGCGGCGGGGCAAGTCACGCTCCGGACCCAGGGCGGTTTTGTCTCAGGCCCCGTTGTGGGCTACAATCCGCCAGAGTTTTTCCTGGGGAAGCGTCGGCGAGCCGGGAAAGAGACTGCAACGGCACTCCTGCTTGCAAGAACCTATCCATGCCCCGCCTGGCCATCCACTGGCAGATTCTGATTGCCATGCTGCTGGCCGTGCTGACCGGCGTGGCCGTGAAGCTGCTGTTCGGCACGCGCCGCTTGCCGGAACCGATCGCCGTGCCGGCCCAGAGCCTCCAGGTGCTGGGCATGGACCGGCCGGCCCGGGTTTCCGCGGGCAAGTTCTGGAGCCAGGATGAACCCCAGCACGTGCTCATCCAGTGGGAGCCTGCACCGGCGAAGGAGAGCCGCCGGGAACCGCTGTTGCGTGCGGTGGTAGGCTTGTTGCCGCCCGAAACCGACCTGACCCGAATGCCCTGGCCCAAGGCCGATCCGGCCCGGGGCGAGCCGGAATACCTGCACCTGCGCACGCTGGACGAGCTGCAAAAGCGGCGGCCCGACCTGTTTGCTCTTTTCGTCCGCCACGGCCGCAGTGGGGCGAGGCGTTGGGCCGATCGGCTGCGGCTCCTGGGGCTGCTTTTCCTGCGCATGCTGCGGATGGTTTCGGTGCCGCTGGTGCTGTTCTCTTTGATTGCCGGGGTGATGAGCCTAGGCGAGACGGCCCGGCTGGGACGCATGTTCCTCCGCACGTTCCTCTATTACCTGATGACCAGCGCCCTGGCCGTGGGGGTGGGATTGCTTTGGGCCAACCTGATCGCCCCGGGTAAACAGGCCCAAATCGCCATCGGCGATCCGGCCGGGCACGAACACTTTCTGCTGCAAGCGGGCAAGTCCCTGGACGTGATCCTGTGGGAACAGATTGAAACGCTCATCCCGACCAATCCGTTTGCCGCCTTGGCCCAGGCAGAGTTCCTCTCCATCATCAGCTTCAGCCTGATGGTGGGAGTGTTCGCTTTGATGGCCGGGGGCGAAGTGGCTCAAACCGTCCGACGCGGCGCCCAGGCCGGTTTTACCGTCATGATGCGGATGACGCTGGCCATCTTGTACCTGGCTCCCGTGGGCGTGTTTGGGCTGCTGTTCCACGTGACGGTCACGCAAGGGCTGACCGTCTTCGGGGGGCTGGGCGTTTACATGCTCACGGTGTTTCTGGCCCTGTGCACCCATGCCGTGGTGGTGCTGCCGTTGGTGCTCTGGTTGCTGGCGCGGCGCAATCCCTGGCAATACGCCCGGGCGATGAGTCCCGCGCTGCTGATGGCTTTCAGCTCCTCCAGCTCCAACGCCACACTGCCCGTGACGATGGCTTCGGCCGAGGAACGGGCCGGCGTGCCCAATCGCATCTGTTCATTCGTGCTGCCGCTGGGGGCCACGGTCAACATGGACGGTACGGCTCTTTACGAGGTGATTGCCGTGCTGTTCATTGCCAATCTTTCGGGCATCGAGCTGACGCTTTTTCAGCAAGTGGTGGTGGCCTACACGGCCCTGCTGGTCAGCATCGGCGCGGCGGGTATTCCTCATGCCGGGCTGGTGATGATGGTGGTAATCCTCCAGGCGGTGGGCTTGCCGCTGGAAGCCCAAGGGCTGATTATTGCCGTGGACCGCGTGCTGGACATGAGCCGCACGGTGGTGAACATCTGGAGCGATTCGATTGGCTGTGCCGTGATTGCCCGGTTCGACCAACCGGAGTCCACTCCGGCCGCGGGCGGTTGAGCTTCCCCTGGCAGTAGGTTCTGGCTGGTGGACATGCCATGTTCGAACACTTCGACCACACGGCCGACCTGGGCTTGCGCGTCCGCGCCCGCACGCTGGAAGAGTTGTTCGCCGAAGCAGGCCGCGGCCTGTTCCAGATGATTGTGCTCAACCTGCAAGACGTGGAACCGCGGCAGGAACACCGCGTGGAACTGCAAAGCGATTCGCTGGAGTATCTGCTGTTCGACTGGCTGGACGAGCTGCTCTACGCCTTCGAAAGCAAGCGGCTGTTGCTCTCGCAGTTCCAGGTGGAAATCGACGCCGAAGCGTCTCCCTTGAAACTGAAAGCCCTCTGCCGGGGCGAAGCGGCCGACCCGAACCGCCATCGCCTGGACCACGAAGTCAAGGCCATCACCTACCACGGGCTGCGGGTGGAGCGAACCCGGGAAGGCTATCTGGCCGAAGTCATCGTGGACATCTAAATGGGCAGGAATCGGCTTGCGCCTGCGACTTGCGGCTTGCGCCGTGCGACTTGCGCAGGAGCTTCCGCTCCGGGAGGGAGTGGAGGCTTGGAGGCGTGGGGGGATGGGGGGCTTCCGCACCGGGAAGTCTTGCGTCTTGGGGCCTGGGTCTTGGGCAACGTGCTGCCGCACCGGGGCAAGAATAGTAATGTTCATTCCTAGAGGCTATCACGAAACTTCCGGCCGCAAGCGTCACGCCCGAGGATTAGAACAACACCAGAGGGTTTTGTGCCACGCTGTTAGTGCCGACTAGATACCGATTCACGGTTAATTGTTTGAGAGTATAAGTTGCCTCCGAGGCGCCTGGCTCTTTCACCAGGTGGAACGCGGTTTTTTCGAAACACGGCGGATGTTTTTCGTCGCCGTGTGACAACGAGTTGCCGAGCGATTATCTTGTAGGGGGCTTCAGCTCAAGGGTTCCACTCTCAGGAGAAGGCAGACCATGTCGGCAGCTTTTCTTTCGCGGCGGCGGTGGTTGCGGTACTTGGGGCTCGGCTCGCTGGGGGCCTGGGCCGGCGCGGGGCTTGTGGCCAGTCCCCGGGCAAGGGCCCAGCAGCCGAAACCGCACCGGAAGCCCGCTCGGCGCGGGCGCATCCGGCAGTCGATTGCCCACTGGTGTTTTGCACCTTACTGGTCGGTAGAGAAGATGTGCCAGGTGGCCCGACAACTGGGTTGCCAGAGCATCGAGCTAATTCCGACCAAACACTGGGGGACGCTCAAACGTCACGGGCTGGTCTGTGCCATCGCCATGATCGACCTGGGCAAGTATCCGCCGTTTGTCAAAGGGTACAACAACCCCCGGTACCACGACGAGGTGATCGCCGCCACGCGGAAATCGATCGACGCCTGTGCCGAAGCCGGGTTCCCCAATGTGATTGCCTTTACCGGCTATTCGCTGCGGGACGTGGACAATCCGCGCAGCGGGCACCTGGACCGCGACGAGGGCATCCGCAACTGTGTGGAAGGGTTCAAGAAAATCGTCGGCTACGCTGAGCGGCGGGGCGTGACCCTGTGTCTGGAGATGCTCAACACCCGGGACGACACCCACCCGATGAAGGGCCACCCCGGCTATCAGGGGGACCATACCGACTTTTGCATCGAAGTGATCCGCCGCGTCGGTTCGCCCCGGCTGAAGTTCCTGTTCGACGTGTATCACGTGCAGATTATGGACGGGGACCTGGTGCGGCGCATCCACCAGCTCAAGGATTACATTGCCCACGTGCACGTAGCGGGCAATCCCGGCCGAGGAGAACTGGGACCCAAGCAGGAGATCAACTACCCGGCTGTGATGCGGGCTCTGGTGGAGATTGGCTACCAGGGCTACGTAGGACAGGAGTTTATCCCTACGGGCGAGCCGCTGGCTTCACTGCGCGAAGCGGTGCAAGTGTGCGACGTATGAACCGCCCCGGGCGGTTCGTCCACTGTTCGGCCAAGGAGCGCCCCCTCCACGGCGCGAAGGGGGAACGATCTCCTCGTACCAGGGAGCCAAACGCCAAATGAGTTACGGTCAGGTACCCGGCGGAATGCCCAATCCGTATCAGTCCCCGCAGCCCGGCCCGGGAATGCCCCCCGCCGGATACGAAAGCCAGGGCATTCCGATGTTCGCCAAGGTGATGTTTATCATCGACCTGGTGCTGAACGGTTTGGGCATGGTGGGCTTCATCGTCGGTCTGGTGGGATGGGCTTTGGAAATCGAACAAATTGCCCGGAACCCCACTCAAACGCCGATTGTCTTTCTTTCCACCATGCTGGGCGTTGGCATTATGTGTTTAGCCGTGGCCACCGACGTGTGGGGCTTGCGCGGGGATGCGAGGGCAGTTCCGGCGGGGATTGCTACTTTCGTGATTAAGATCTTTGGAGCGGTGCTCGGCGTGGTGCAAGCGTTCCTTTACCCTCCCCCGGAACTCCAGGCGCAATTGCAGGAGGAGCCTGAGCTGGTGGGATTCCTCTACGGAGCGGCCATCTGTTCGGTGGTCTTTAGCCTGATCTACGCGATCATCTGGCTGATGGCCGTGTTGCAGTTGCGCAAGTGGCTCCAGAGCCGTCCCGCTCAGCAACCGCAGATGCCCGTTGCCCCGGGCATGTAAGACCCTGCGGCAGGTATTGTCCCTGGCGACACTACCAAGATGGAAGCCGGTCCGGCTACATGTTGGTCAGCATGTCCGGCCCTTGGCCGCCCAGCAGCCGGTCCAGGGCCTGGGCCACCTGGGCGCCGATTTCCGGCCGGCGGACGTACACGCGGCAGATGCGATAAGCCAGCGGCAGCCGCCGATACAGCGCGCTGGCCTCCAGCGGACGCACCTGACCGCTGGCTTCGTCGTACAGGAAGTTCTGCCCGGCAGCAGGCCCCTGGGTGCCGGGACGATGGACGTAGCGGGCCACGTCCACCCGGAGCGGTTCGTCGCGTAGCGATTGCGGCAACAGCTCGCGGAGTCGCCGTTCGATCAGCTCCGGCTCGGTGAGCAGGGAGAGCGTTTCGGCATCTTCGCTGCCAAAGGGCACCTCGCGCTGGCAAGCCATTTTCCAGACCACGCGGCGTTGCAGAAACTGCTGCCACGCCTGGCCCAGCCGGCGTTTTTCGGCGTCGTCGCTTCGGCTCCAGCGGTCCACCTCCACCAGCAGCGACCACTCGGTAAAGCGGCGGTATTCTTCCAGATGGTCCAGCGGGTTGCCGGGAAACAGGTGTTCGCGGCTTTCGGCAAACAGGTCCTGCAACAGCAAGTCCAGCGACCGCACCGTGCGGTGAAAGTACACGGCACGGAACAGCTCCGCCCGCATCTCGATGAAGTGCACCAGGGCCGAAAGTCCTCGGGAATGGATCGTCAGTCCCTGCTCGGAGAAAAAACTGTAGTGCAGCAACCGCTCCAGGTCGAACGCCCGATGGCTGTAGCCGGTCATGTAGGCGTCCCGGAGCACGAAATCCATGTTGTCCACCGTGTAAATGCCGCAAAACAAGCTGCGGAGCATTTGCAACCACCGGGGGACTTCGGGTTCCTGTCCCCGGGGCCGGGCGATGAGATAGACCACGTGTTCCGGGTCCAGTTGCTCGTGTTCTTCCAGGGCGCTGTTGGGATTGCGGCGCAAGCCGCGCAGCAGGTCGGCCAGTTCGCGGCGGATGATTTCCTGGCCCAGTGTCTCATGCGTCAGCCCGTGGTGGCTCAGGAGGTGGTCGTCCAGAAAATGGCCAAAGGGGCCGTGGCCCACGTCGTGCAGCAGGGCGGCCATCCGCATCAGTGTTTCGACGTAGCCGCGGCTGGGCGCGTCCGGGCAGACGCTGCGCAGGCTGGGATACAGATGTCCTACCACGCGCGAAGCCAGATGCATGGCCCCCAACACATGCTGGAACCGCGAGTGTTCGGCCGTGGGAAACACGTACCAGGCAGTCTGCAACTGGTGGATGTGCCGCAGCCGCTGCACCCAGGGGTGGTCAATCACTTCGCGTTCGGTGGCCTCGCCCGTGGAACGAAGCGGCCGAGCCACGAACGGAATGTACCCGTGCAGCGGATCGTAGCTCAAACTCTCCAGGTCGAAACGATGCATGGTTTCAGGGCTTGCCGTCTAGGGTAGAGGGACGGCCGCGGCGTGTTTCTTCGCTGCGTTCTGTCCGGGGCCGTTTTTCCAGCTTTTGGGCACGGCGAGTTTTGTTTGATTGTAGCGCACCGGGTGCCGGGACAAAACCGAACTCCCGGCGCAGCCCTCCCCCGAGTCCCAGGAGGCGTCCCGCTGTGAAGAATCGGCGAGGAGTTCTCCTTGGCTTACAGCACTGCGCGCGGCGATAGCTTGCGGGTTTTGGCTCCAGAGGGGGCCGGTTGCGATTGTGCCGCGGGGCCACTTGCCGCTACAGTTTGCGGACCCGCCGCTCTGCCGGCACGGATGGCCCGCAGGCGGCGATGTGTTCCTCCCCGGTGCCAAGGAGGGTATCCATGCACTACCTGGTGTGCGTGGCGGCGCTGGCCGCAGTCCCGGACGCGGAAGCCGTATTACTGGACTTCTACGCCGACTGGTGCGGCCCGTGCCGGGCGATGAATCCCGTGGTGCGGCGTCTGGCCCAGGAAGGCTATCCGGTGCGCAAGGTCAACATCGACCACGAGCCGGAGCTGGCCCGGCGCTACGGCGTGCGGCAGATCCCTTGCTTTGTGATGCTGGTGCGCGGTCGGGTGGTGGACCGGCACGTGGGTGCCACGAGCCGGGGGCGGTTGCTGCAAATGTTGGCCAAGGCTCGCTCGTTGCTGCGCCGGGATTTGCGCCGGGGGACTGGTCGTTCAGCTTCCGGCGGCACCGCGCCTCAGGACCCGTTCCGCTCCTCCGCCTCGGCACCGGCCCAGCCGCCGCGGCAGAGCTTTCCGGCCCGGCAGGGCCCGCAGCCCGGTGGCTCGGCTCCATCGGGCGATCCGGCCCAGCAGCAAGCCCGACTGGAATCGCTGCTGATGGCCGCCAGCGTGCGCATCAAGGTGAACGACCCTTCCGGCTATTCGTTCGGTTCCGGCACAATCATCGACGCCCGAAACGGAAAGGCCCTGGTGCTGACCTGCGGGCACCTGTTTCGGGATTCCCAAGGGAAGGGCCGGGTGGTGGTGGATATGTTCGGCCCCGGTGCCCCCCAGGGACTACCGGCGCAGTTGATCGGTTACGATCTGAAGCGAGACCTGGGGCTGCTGGTGATTCGGCCCGGGGTTTCGGTCGTGGCCGCTCCGGTGGCTCCGCCGGGTTACCGCGTGCGGGTGGGCGATCCGGTTATCACCATCGGGTGCGATCAGGGACGCCCGCCCACGCTCTGGCGTAGCCGGGTCACTTCGCTGGATCGGTTCGCCGGTCCGCCGAACCTCCAGGCGGCCGGGCAGCCGGTCATCGGGCGCAGCGGCGGCGGGCTGTTCAGCCGCGAAGGCTACCTGGTGGGCGTGTGCAACGCGGCCATCCCTTCCGACAACCAAGGGCTCTATGCGGCCCTGGGTTCCATCTACCAGGAACTGGACCGGCACAAGCTCTCGTTCGTGTATCGCCACCCGCAGAACACGCTCCAGGTGATGCTGGCCCAGGGGAATCCGAAACGGCAGACGGCCCCCGTGCCGCCTGGGCCGAAAGCGCAGGCTCCTTCTGCTGCGCCGCCCTGGCAGCCCAGCGGGCAACGGCTGCCCGATCCGGGCCGGATTGCCGCAGCCGTGGGGCAGCGGGAATCCGAACGCCGCATCCCGCAGGTGACGCTGGGACAGTTGCGCCACCTGTTGCAAAACTCCCGCGCGGTGTACGTGGTTCCGGTAGACGGCTCGGGCACCGGGCAGGTATTCCGGCTGGACCGCCGCAGCGGAGAACAGTTGGCCCGTTGGGTGCCTGAGGAGCCGGCCCCCCAGGTCAACTGGACTTTCCAGCGCGTGCCGGACCGGCGCAGCGGCGGCAGCACGCCCAAGGAAGCTCCTGCCCCATCCGGAAAGTCGCACTCCCGATTTCGCTCCGCCGGGGAGAGCACGGCTAGTTCCGGCGCTTCCTCGTCGGCGGCCCTTCCCTGGCGGCGGCCCAGCCGCGTGCGGCGTTAAAAACCTCTGGCAGCCCAGCGAGCCAGGCAGTCCGATGAGGCCAGATTGCCGCGCACCAGGAGCGCGTTTCCTGCAGCCAGGTCGGGCGGCTACTCGTCGGCGACTGGTTGTTTTTTGCTCATCAGTTCCAGCAGTTTGGCGGCGGCTGCTTCGGCGAACTGCGGATCGTTGATGTGGGCGTCCAGCTCCACCAGCTCTACCTGCGGGGAAAGATTTTCCCGAATGGCTTGGAAGAGCCGCTGGCGCGCCTCGGGCCAATCGAAAGGCTTCCCCTCGGCGTCGATGGCCGAAACGCCTCGCAGCGGAAGCAGCACCGCGGCCGGGCCCCGGCTGGCCGAAACTTTACGGGCAATCTCGCGGCCCAGGGCTTCGTTCTCTTCCGGCGTGGTGCGCATCAGCGTGACCGTGGGATTGTGCTGGTAGAAGCGGCGGCCCTGGAACTTCGCGGGGACCGTCTCCGGGGCGTGGAAGTTGACCATATCCGTCGCGCCGACGGAAACCACCTGCGGCACCCCGCAGGCGGCCGCGGCAGTCAGTCGTTCCGGGCCGGCCGAAAGCACTCCGCCGACCAGCTCGTCGGCAAGCTCGGTGGTGGTGATGTCCAGCACGCCGGCCAGCAGCCCGTCGCGCACCAGCGATTCCATCGCCTGGCCGCCTGTGCCCGTGGCGTGGAACACCAGCACCTCGTAGCCGGCTTCTTCCAGCACCTGGCGGGCCCGCTGCACACAGGGGGTGGTTACACCGAACATGGTGGCCGCCACCAGCGGTTTGTCGTCGGCCTGTTCGCTTTGGCTTACGGCGCGGACCATGCCGGCCATGGCTCCGGCAGCTTCGCGGAGTACGGTGCGGCTGATGCGGTTCAGCCCGGCGATGTCCACTACGGAGTTGAGCATCAGGATGTCCTTGTCGCCCACGTATTGCCGCACCTGGCCGGAAGCCAGCGTGCTGACCATCAGCTTGGGTACGCCCAGAGGCAAAGCCTGCATGGCCGTGGTACCGATAGTGGTTCCGGCCGAGCCGCCCAGTCCCAGCACGCCCTCGACGCGGCCGGCTTTCCAGTGGGAACGCACCAGGGCAGCCGCTCCCTTGGCGGCGGCGGCGACGGCTTCCCCGCGGTCCTGTTTCTGCTGGAGCTGTTCCAGCTCCGTTCCGGCGGCGCGGAACACTTCCTCCCGGGGCACGTCGGCCCGAACCGAAACCGGTCCCACGCAACTGGTGTCCACCAGCACGACGTCGATTCCCTGCTGCTGCAAGACGCTGCGCACGTAGTCGGCTTCGGCCCCCTTGGTATCCAGCGTGGCCAGCACGTATACCGGCATGGGACGATCTCCTTGCTCTCCGCAACCCGAACGACGAACTTGCTCGAAAAAACCTGCTGCGTGTTTTACCCGGAAGCGAAAGCAAATGCCACGCTCTGTCCTCGGCGGTGTTCTTCGGCGGCCGGAGTGCTACACTGGGGCGCGGACGCCCCCTCGGCCGGCTTGCGCACCTACCGTTTGCAGGAGGGAAAGCGATGCTCCCCGGTTGGCAGGAACTGGAACTGGCTGGGCATCCCCTGGATTTGTACGAACCGCCCCGGCGGCACGAGCACGGGTTTTGCCTAATCTACTTGCATGGGGTCCATCTGGCTCGGCTGGTCGAAAACGAGGTGTTCACCCGGCTTTTCGAACAGCACGGATTGGCCGTCGCGGTGCCCTACGGAGGGCCGTGCTGGTGGGTGGACCGGGTGTGCCCGGAGTTCGATCCGGAACTGACGCCGGAGGCTCACGTGCGCGAAAACGTCCTCCCTTGGCTTCGGGAGCGTTACCAACTGCCGCCCCGGCGGGTGGGATTGCTGGGCACGAGCATGGGCGGCCAGGGCGCGTTGCGGCTGGCGTTCCGCTACCCGGACCTATTTCCGGCCGTGGCGGCCATCGCCCCGGCAATCGACTTCCATCAGCGATACGCGGAAGGGGACCCGGTGCTCCAGGCCATGTACCCGGACCAGGAACGCTGCCGGCAGGACACGGCATTGCTGCACGTGCATCCGCTGGCCTGGCCGCGGCACATCTGGTTTGCCTGCGACCCGGAGGACCACCGCTGGTGGGAAAGTTCCGACCGGCTGCACATGAAACTGGCCAGCATGGGCATGCCGCACGAGTGCGATCTGGAAACTTCGGCCGGAGGACACGGCTGGCGGTATTACAACCACATGGCTCCCCGAGCCGTCGAGTTTCTGGTCCAGGCCCTGGAACAAGAACGCCTCCGCCTGGCGTAAAAGGGGTGTGCGGATTCGGCCCACATGCGCCCTGGGGCGCAGCGCCCTCTTGCCGGAGAGCCCCGGACTTCAGGCAAGTAGAAACGTTTGCTCGTTGTTTCTCCTCCGCCAGCTAAAAGCTGGCGGCTCGCCGATTGCCACTTGCAAGAATCCGCGCTTATTCTTGCATCGGAGCGGCAGCTCTCCCCCCATCCCCCCAAGCCTCCAAGCCC
>WFOE01000115.1 GCA_015488215.1 Planctomycetales bacterium | reverse complement strand
GGGATGGAGGGGGTGCTTCCGCACCGGGGCAGGAATGGGCTTGCGCCGTGCGCCCTGCGCGTGGAGCTTCTGCTCCAGAGGTCTTGCGTCTTGAGTCTTGGGTCTTGAGCAAGGAGCTTCCGCTCCGGGGCAAGAAGAAGCGCCGGTTCCGACAAACGGCGAGCCGCCGACTTTAGTCGGCGGAGAAAAAAACATCAGCAAGCGCTTTTCTCCGGCTCCCCGGACCGATGTCCGGGACTGGCCATGCACCAAGCCAAACTGCACCGGGCTAAGAGCGTGTCACGTCACCCTCTGGCCGTCGCTCCAAGCCTCAGGTGGGGCGCTTGCGGCCGGAAGTTTTGTGACAGTCGGTTAGCAGGGCGGCTCGCCTTTTATCCGTTCCCGTAACGAGCCAGCGGGGGCGTGCGCTAGAAGCTCAGCACAGGCCCTGACGTTCTTCAGCAGCGGAACGATTCCGGGAAAGAGCTGCCGTTGAGCAGAAGCACACGCCGATTCCCGCATCGTGGCTATTCGGTGCTGCATCTGCCGGGTTGCTTTTCCCAATTGGCCACCGTTGCCTTGGGAGGACCGAGCAGTTCTTTTCGCAGCACGGGCACGTCCCTCGGGGCTTGGATGCCCAACCGCACCTGCCCGCGGCGCGTTTCCAGCACCACGACGCGGATGTTGTCGTCGATCCACAGCTCCTCGCCTACCCGGCGGCTCAGTACCAACATGAGTCAGCCTCCTGCCAAAAGTGTCCGTGTGTTCATCATGTGCTCTAATGTACACTACCCGTCCCGCTGTGCCAAGAGCACTTGGCCAAGCCGGGGCGGCGGATGGGCAAAGAGGGCGGTGGCCACCGGGTTCTGCGGTCAGTTGTGGCGGATTAGCAGCACGTCGCCGGGCTGGACCACGTAGTTTTTGTGTTCGTGGCGCAGCAGGCCCTGGGCTTTCAGTTCCCGTTCGCTGCCCAGCCGCAATAGATCTTCCACGCGGAAGACTTCAGCGCGGATGAACCCCCGGGCCAGATCCGTGTGGATTCCGGCGGCGGCGTCCAGGGCGGTGCCGCCGCGGGGAAGCAGCCACGCGCGGACCTCCTTGGGCCCGCAGGTGTAAAAGACAATCTGCCCGGATGCTTCCAGCATGGCCTGAAGCACCCGGTTGCGGTCGGCCGGCTGGATGTCGAACTCCTGGGCCAGTTCCTGGCGTTGTTCTTCGGCAAGGGAGGCCGTTTCCAGCTCGAAGCCCAGCGGAACCACCACCGACGGGGCCACCAGGCTTTGCAGGTCCTGTTGGGCCTGGGCGGAAGCCTCATCCTCGCCCACGTTGAACACCACCAGTCGGGGCTTTTCGGCAAAGAGGCGAAACGGACGGGTAACGCGCTGTTGGAGCGGCGTCATCTCCTCGGGCCGAAGCGGCTCGCCTTGTTCCAACTGCTGCTGGAGTGGGCGTAGGGCGGCCAGTTCTTCCAGTTCTTGTTCCCGGGAAGGCTTGGGACGTTTGACCGATTCTTCCAGCCGCTGGATGCGCCGGGTGAGGATTTCCAGGTCGGTCAGCAGCAGGTCTTCCTGAAAGGACTGCAAGTCCTGCTGCGGATCGGCCCCGGCGAACACCGGCACCACGACGGCCAGGCAGTCCACTTCCCGCAGCGCGGCAAGCCGGGCGGCGTTGCCTTCGTGCGAGCGGTTCAGTCCCGGCGTATCGACCAGTTCCAGCGAGGCTCGGGTGACTTTGCGTGCCCGGTAGATTCGCTGCAACTGCTCCAGCAGGGGGTCGTCGAGCATGGCCATGGCTCGCTGGCCTTCGCGAGCGCGTAGGTCCGGCTCCACGCCGGTAAGCCACGTAAACAGCGTGGTTTTGCCGCAACCCTGGTAGCCGACCAGCCCGATTCGCATGGCAGTTGCCCTGGTAGAAAAACGACACGGGACACGATTACCACCCAGCCAACGCTGCTCCCAGTGATAACGCGCACCTTGCATGCGACCAAGCAGCCGACGGCTGAAAACGGTCCGTTCCCGACGGAGGCAGCGGCGCAGGCCGGGGGCGGTTCCGGGTGTTGCGGCGGTTTTGCGCGGTTTTGCCGCTTCCTGCGGGGAAGCATCGGCCCTGCCGGCCCGGGCCGGTGGCAGTGCCCCCCTCGTCAACGGCTTGGCGCCGGGTTAGGCTCTTGGGGGCTTGCGGCACCTTGGCCGCCGATGAGGTGTCCCGTTGCTTGATGGAGGAACCGCCATGCCCCAACCCGGCGAGCCGTTGGCCGTTACCCGAGCTTTGCTCAGCGTAAGCGACAAAACCGGTCTGGTCGAACTGGCCCAGGCCTTGGTCCGACGCGGCGTGGAACTCTACAGCACCGGCGGCACACGGGCCCACTTGCAGGAACACGGCCTCCCGGTGCAGGAGGTGGCCCAGTACACCGGGTTTCCTGAGATGATGCACGGTCGGGTCAAGACGCTGCACCCGAAAATCTTCGCCGGCATCCTTCGCCGCGCGGACGTGGAAGAAGACCAGCGGGCGATGCGGGAACATGGCATCGTCTCCTTCGAGCTGGTGGTGGTGAACCTCTACCCGTTCGAGCAGACAGTCGCCCAGCCCGGGGTGAGCGTGCCCGAGGCCATCGAGCAGATCGACATCGGCGGCCCGAGCCTGGTTCGGGCGGCAGCCAAGAACTTCCGTTTCACGGGCGTTCTCACCTCGCCGGAGCAATACGCCGACGTGATTGAGGAACTGGAAACCTGCGGCGGGCTTTCGCTCCCCTTGCGGCAGCGCCTGGCCGCCGAAGCCTTTGCCCACACGGCCGACTACGACCGGGCCATCGCCAACTGGTTCGCGCAGTTAGAGGGCCAGGAATCGTTGCCGTCTCGGTGGCAACTTTCGCTGCGGCAAGCCGGGCAGTTGCGTTACGGCGAAAACCCGCATCTGGCCGCGTCGCTTTACCGGGCACAGGGCTTACCTCCGGTACCGGGCAGCTTGCTCGAGGCGCGGCAACTGCACGGCAAGGAACTTTCTTACAACAACTACCTGGACCTGGACGCGGCGTGGCGAACCGCTTGCAGCTTCGAGCAACCGGCGGCCGTGGTCGTAAAACACACCAATCCTTGCGGAGCGGCGGTGGCCGCGGAGCTGCCCCAGGCGATTGAAAACGCCTTGGCCGGGGATCCCCAAAGCGCCTTTGGCGGAATCGTGGGCGTCAACCGCCCGGTGGACGAAGCGGCCGCCGAGCAGCTCGCCCAGGCCGGTTTTCTGGAAGCGATTATCGCTCCGGCATTTGAGCCAGTGGCGGTGGAGCTGCTTACCACCCGACCCAGTTGGCGGCGCAACGTGCGGTTGGTGGAGGTGGGTCAGTTGCTCGACGAGAGCCGTGCCTGGCACCTGCGGAGCATCGCCGGAGGGCTGCTGGTGCAGCAAGCCGACCGGGTCCAAATCGACCGCGCAAGCTGGAACGTGCCCACCGAAACGCCCGTGCCGGAAGAGCTCTGGCCGGAGCTGGAGTTTGCCTGGCAGGTGGTGGCCCAGGTCAAATCCAACGCCATCGTGCTGGCTCGCCACGGGGTGCTGGTCGGCGTGGGCGCCGGTCAGATGAGCCGCGTAGACGCTGTGCGCATCGCCATCGAAAAGGCCGGTCCGCGGGCCCGGGGGGCCGTGCTGGCTTCCGATGCGTTCTTCCCCTTTGCCGATTCGGTCCACCTGGCCGCCGAGGCCGGAGTGGTGGCGCTGGTGCAGCCTGGGGGCTCCAAACGCGACGGCGAAGTCATCGCCGCCTGCAACCAGCACCGCCTGCCGATGGTGCTTACCGGCCGGCGGCACTTCCGGCATTGAGGTGGCGAGCTTTCGGATTTTAAGCCACCCGGTAGCGCTGCCCCCGGGAGAGGTCTTGGAGGGCGTGGAGGTTTGGGGGCTTGGGGGAATGCGAGCCTGCTTCCACACCGGGTGAGAATTGGCTTGCGCCGTGCGCCTTGCGTGAGTGCTCCCGCACCGGCAGAAATCCAAACGCTCGTTCTCGGCAGCTCG
>WFOE01000114.1 GCA_015488215.1 Planctomycetales bacterium | reverse complement strand
TGGAGATCAACGACCCGCAGGTGGAAGTCCAGCTCAAAGGGACCAACATCACGCTCCGCGGCGTGCCGGGAGGCCAAGACATCCAGGTGGAGCCAGGTTCCTATGCTCTGGTGGTGCGTCGGGGAGATTTTCAGTTTGAAACCAACCGACTCATTCTCCGCCGAGGGCAACGGGTCACGGTGCGGGTGGATTACATCCAGGGGCAGGTAGTCGTCCGCCAGGGCACGCGCGAATTGGCCCGAGCCCAAGTGCCGCAGGACAGACCGAAGGAGCCTTCCCAGCCCGGGGATACATCTTCTTCTGCTCCGTCAGGGAAGAACTCGGCTGCCGAGGAGGGATCTTCCCAGTCCGAAACAGAAAACGACATCCCCAGGATTCCCAATCCTGATCCGGCGTCCACGTCTGAATTGCCGGCTAACAAGCCACCTCAAACGGCATCGAAACCGGATGCCGGTCCGATGCCTTTGGCGCAGAAAGGGGACTCAGTACCTTCAACGCCACCACCTCCGCCCCGCGAGCCAGTGGAACAACTTGGCCCCGGTGGTGTTATTCAGTCTGTCGCCTTTAGCCCTGACGGTCGCTTCGTGTTGATAGGATCTAGTGAAACGGCCGTTTTGTGGGATACCCGGGTGGGAGAACAGATTCGCACTTTCAACGGGCACGTTCACGGTGTCACATCCACGGCCTTTAGTCCCGACGGCCGCTTTACGCTTACCGGCTCTTGGGACAATACGGCCATTTTGTGGGATGCTCGAACAGGAAAACAACTTCGCACCTTCAGGGGGCACTCTTCCGGTGTCACATCTGTGGCCTTTAGTCCCAATGGGCGTTTTATCGTTACTGGCTCAGGTGACAAAACAGCTATTTTGTGGAACGTTCGGACGGGAAAGTCGGTACGGATATTCAGGGGGCACTCTAGGAACGTTAGCTCCGTCACCTTTAGTCCTGATGGCCGTTTCGTGCTCACTGGCTCTTGGGACAAAACCGCCATTATGTGGGACGTTCGGACTGGCCGGCGGCTCCGCACCTTCGTGGGACACACTCGCGATATAAAATCCGTTGCTTTGAGTCCTGATGGGCGTTTTGTGCTCACAGGCTCATATGATAAGACGGCCATTTTGTGGAATGCTCGGACGGGTCAGCCGCTTCGCACGTTCGAGGGGCACTCTGGACCGGTCAATTCCGTCGCCTTCAGCCCTGATGGCCGTTTCGTGCTCACTGGTTCTAGGAAAGCCATTTTGTGGGACATAGCGACGGGAGAGCAGCTTCGCACTTTCACGGGGCACCGTTTCGGCGTCGGATCCGTTGCATTTAGTCCCGACGGGCGTTTCGTAGTGACAGGCTCTGGTGGAACTTCCCTAATCATTTTGTGGGATGCCCGGACGGGAGAGCAGCTTCGCAGTCTCAGGGGCTATTTTAAGGTGGTCAATTCCGTTGCCTTTAGTCCCGATGGGCGCTTTGTCCTTACAGGGTGTGGAAGCGGAGCGGCCGTGTTGTGGGATGCCCGAAGAGGGAAACAGATTCGTTTTTTCCTGGGGCATACCCCCTACGTCAGACCCGTCGCCTTTAGTCCCGACGGACGTTTTGTGCTTACAGGAGCAGATGACCACACAGCGATTTTGTGGGACGCAGCGACGGGAGAGCGGCTTCGCACTTTCAAGGGGCACCGTGTCAGCCTCTCATCCGTTGCCTTTAGTCCCGATGGTCGCTTCGTCCTGACAGGCTCAAATGACAACATGGTCATTTTGTGGGACATCCAGACGGGCCAGCGGCTTCACACTTTCAGCGGGCGCAAAGCAACCTTTAGTCCCGATGGGAATATGGTGATCACCGGTTCCCGTGACTCGGCCATCTTGTGGGACATTAGCACGGGAAAGCAGATTCGCATCTTCCGAGGGCACTCATCCATCGTCTCATCTGTCGCCTTTAGTCCCAATGGCCGCTTTGCCCTGACAGGCTCAGCGGACAAAACAGCCATTTTGTGGGATGTTCGAACGGGCCGGCGGCTTCGTACCTTCCAAGGACACGCTAGCTACGTCACATCCGTGGCCTTTAGTCCCGATGGTCGCTTTGTGCTCACAGGCTCAGACGACAAAACGGCGATTCTGTGGAATGCCTGGAGAGGAGAAAATATCCGCATCTTCCGGGGACACTTTTGGGATGTTGAGTCCGCTGTTTTCCGTCCCGACGGCCGACTGGTAGTTACCGGTTCCTGGGACGGCAGTGCCAGGGTGTGGGATGTGGAGACCGGCCAGGAGCTTCTCCGCTGGTGGCATCTGGAAAACGGAGGCTGGTTGGCTGTTACCCCCCAGGGATTCTTTACCGGCTCCCAGGATGCCCTACACCTGGTGCGCCACCGGGACAGCGAAACCGGACAGCTAATCCCAGCCGAAGAATCACTGCGCTACCACCGACCGGAGAAGGTCGCCGAGGTTCTCGAAAGGAAGTAAGACTCGGCTTGCAGCGAGTGTTTGCCGAGTGCAAGGACCGGTGCCCTCCTTACCCCGAGCAGAAGCTAGGCCTCGAGACTTCACGCCTCCCAGTCCCTCAGAACAAAAGCTTCGCGCCAAGAACCAAGAACTGTGAAGCAGCAGCGTTTTTTCTGTTTCCGGGTAATCGTCCGGGCTCCAAAACCAGGCAGACTACCTGCTCATCCGCGCCACCGTTCTTGCCACCCCGCGGCGGACACAGTTGGCCGCGGTTGTCCGCACGTGCCAGTACGGCTGGAAAAGAAGCAGCGGAGCAGAATCTCCGCAACTTGTTGCAGGGCAAGAGATTTGACCGCACTAGACCGCTTCTGTCCGCATTTGACCGGAGTGAGGCTGCGGGGACTCGAACCCCGGACCTACGGATTAAAAGGCCACTGCGCCGCGCATTCTTACTCTTTTAGCTTCCATTGGTTACAGCAAGTCGCTTCTCTTGCTTGCCGATCAGCTTGCCGGGACTTCCCGACTAGCAACTGCCTGGTTCCGCTTGCGCCGGTGTTGCTCGGGCTGGCCGAGCTGGTGGCTCGCTTTCCCCGGCTGCCGGCAAGCACCCAACGGGCCATCCTCCTTCTGGCTGGACTGATACCAGAGGTTTTTCTGCCGGAAGAGCCAAGTACCCCAGGCCAAGCCTTCTCGTCTCGGCGGCAGGGAAACAACGGACGAACTTTCCCAGATCGAAGCAATCCCTACCTCCGGCAGCAAGCCAAAGAAAGCCAGCCCTGGACCGCCGCCTTTTCTCGTCCCGAGGATCGTTCGGTTCCGCCCGGGACGAGCTTCCCCAAAGAGCGCTTCCCAACCTGAGACAATCCCGGATTCCCACCATGAACTGTCCCTTACCGACGTTTGCTGACGTTGTTCACCGCAAGCCTGAAGGGCCGGATGCCCTCGGGCCCAGTGGTTCCTGTTTCCTCGCTGTAACAGGGAGGTTATGCCATGCAGAATCCTCATCATGCCGAGTGTCGCCAACAGGCAAATCGCCAGGCTGCTTCCTCCACAGATGGCTTTCAGAACCCTCACCCTTCCCAGGAGGAAATCATCCGCCGCACGCCGCCCCGGCCGCTTCGCCATTCCTGGCAACGGGGGCTGCCGCCGGATGAAGAACTGGGCCGGCTGGCCCGAGAATATCTGGCCCTGCAACGGGAACTGTGGCCCGAACTGGCCGACGCGGACTGGCTGCCTGAGCCACACCCGGAGACGGTCGCCCACATGGTGCAGGCCTTCAAGGACCAGTACGCTCAGCCCCAGTTCGACCCGCAGAAGCTGAACACCCTGGAGAGGCTTACTGCCCGGTTGAACCGCATCTATGGCAAGCAGCAGTCCCCAGCGCTTGCCTGTTGCTACTGCCGCTATTCTTGCGACAACAGCGATCCGGTTTCCATCCGCGACCAGTTGCGCAACATTCTCCGCAGGGCGCGCCAGGAGCTGCAGTTTGTCGCCTGGGCGTTGGTGTTTGCCGACTACGGGATCAGCGGGCTGGATTGCAACCGGCGCGGTTTTCAACTGGCCTGCCAGGCCGCCGAGGCGCTGGCCACTTCGGCCGAGGCCACTTTCTACATCGACGACTACACGCGGGCTTCGCGGAACACGCTGGAATGGCTGCGGTTGGCCGCGAGGCTTCGGCAGCAGAACGTGCGGATCATCGGAGTTTCCGACGGTCTGACCTGCAGGCGGAGTTCGGCCAGGTGCAGTTGCACACCATGGCCATGTGTGCGTCGATGCAACACAAGTTCGTGCGGGAGCGGGTGTTGCGGGGAATGGAGGGGGCGGCCGAGCGGGGCACGGTGCTGGGCCGGGTGCCGTTCGGCTACGCGATGATACCGGCCCGGGACGAACATGGAAACGTGATCCGCAAGCCCAACGGCAGAGTGGTCAAGCGGCTGTGCCTTGATCCGGAGACGGCACCGGTGGTGCGGGAGATCTTCGAGCTGTTTGCCCACCGGAAGTGGTCCCCGGGAAAGATCGCCCGGCACCTCAATAAACTGGCCCCCGAGAATTGGTCCGGCTGGAGCCAGACCACGGTGCGCACCATGCTCAAGAACCCCATTTATGTGGGCGAGTTTGTCTGGAACCGTCGTCAGAGCACCTATGATCCCGACACCGGCAAGCGGAGCGTGAAGGAAAAGCCCGACTCGGCCGTGAAAAGGCGATTCCGGCCGCAACTGGCCATCGTAAGCCGAGAGCTGTGGGAGGCGGCCCAGCGCCGCCTGGAGGAGACCTCCGGTCGCCGAGGCCGGCCCAAAAGGAGCCGCAACCAGCTCTACCCCACCACGCTGCTGAGCGGGACGCTGTTTTGCGGCTACTGCGGGCACGAGCTGGTGCTGTACCGTTCCCAAGGCAAGTACCGTTGTTTCTACTGCCCCAAGGGCAAGGAGTACCGCGACCGCTGCTCGCTGTGTACCAGCAAGTCCTCGCGCATGCTGGAGGAGACGGTGCTCGGGTGGCTGCGGGAGTCGCTACTGACCGAGGAGGCCCTCCAGAGGCTCCTCCGGCAGGCCAACGCCTACCTGGAGCAGTTGGCCCGAGCCCCACGCCCGGACGTAGCCCCCTTGGAGAAGAAGCTGCGTCAGCTCTGTCGCAGAATCGACAAGCTGGTGACCCTGGTCGAAGCGGAAGAGGACCCGCAGCAATGCCAGGGCTACCAGCGGCGGATTCGCCAGTTGGAGCGGGAGCGGATGGAACTGGAAGAGGAGCTAGCCCGGCTGCGTGAACAGCTTGAGCCTCCGCCGCCGCTCAAGCTACCCGACTTGCGCCGGCTGCTGGAGCGGCTGCGGGAACTGCTCAACCAGGACACGGCCCGGGCGGCCCTGGTGCTGCGGCAACTGTTGGGCCGGGTGGAAGTGACTCACGAAAAGTACCCCAACAAGCCGGGCGCCCGCTGGATTCTCCGCCTGAAGCCCCGGCTTTGGCGGGGGTTACAGGAAGCAGCCCGGCAGCAGGAGCCGAATTGTCCAGATTCGGTAACGCTGGAGTAGCGGTCTTGCATAGGCAACGCTCCTTTCTTTGTGGTGCGGAGAGCCTTCCGAATGGGACCGGGACCATCCCGGCCACACTCTATACGGAGAAGCGACCATTTTTTTCGCCACGCCGGGGGAGGGTCCCTTCGGCCTGCCTGGTTGGGAGCTTTTCCAAGCCGAGGCTTGTTCGAGCGCACGAACCGGCCTGCCGCTTGCCCAGTCGCCACAAGAGCTGTGACTGGGACCGGCGTTCCAGAGCTGTCCCTCCATGTCCCCGACCGGGGCGGCTGCTTCGCCGGGCGTTCTGGCTGCACTTGTGCTTACTCCCCCCGAAACGAGAGAGCCCCCTGCCGTGTGGACGGTTCGCGAGCTGGCCGACGGTCCCTCCCCGGCGCACTACCTTGCCCGCGGCCACACGCGGCTCGCCAATGCGGTTACCGTGTGCGCCTGATGGGCTGCTACATCAGACCCCCCTTGTGTGAAATGCGCAGCCGCCAAATCGCCCAAAATCGTGGGCTAAGCCGAGGCTTTGCCCCCTAGATGGGGGGCGGCGTCCAGGAGAGAGGTAGAGCTGTTTCTCGCCCGCCTCAAGCAAATGGACCCTCTGCAGGACTAACAAATGATCTTGGCCGTCTCGTTGCTGAACAGCCACTTGCGCTCTTCGTAATCGTAGTTGCCCCCGTTGCGGAACAGCAACACGCCCACTTGCTCCGGAATGTGCTGGAGCACCTCCGGTTGGTCGTCGATGAAAAATGCGACGTTTCGCTCTTGGATCACCTGGGACTTGGCGGCGAACGATTCCACAAGGACCAGTTCTGTGTATCGAATACCACACTCCCGGAGGTAGGCTTCCGTCTTCGGGCGGTCGTACCGCATGCTGATGACAACCACCGGGCCTGGCCAGCACTGAGTCAGTATGCGGAAGAAAGGAGACATCCGTCGATGTCGATTCCCAACACCGGTTGTTCCCGATCCACTTGGTCGCTCTTCCGGTCCGCCAATTCTGCCATCCAATTCTCCCTCACGGCTTTAGACGCAATCGACGAACGTCGGGACAGGTGCCCCTCCACCACCGGCCCGCTGAACACCGCGCCCCAGGATGCTTGCTTGTTCCCGAGTCGGGACGATGGTTCGCTTTAGCTTATTCGGGCCGAGCGAAAGTATTATTGGCATCTTGAGCGGCGTTGTCCACGTTGGCCTCTTCGTACAGGACAGGCCGCTTTTCAGTCTTGGAAGGAGGATCTGGTTTGCTCTCCGGCCACTGGAGGCATTCCGCCTGGCAGATCACCCGCAAGCCGGATGAGGCCGACTCTGGGCTGGCCGCTGGCCGGTCGCGGTCGAGCGTGCAAAAAGCAGTGCCGACGTTTTCTTCCGTCCGCTGAACTCGACTCTCCTGGTATGCGGTGAAAAAAATGCCAGCCTGGCCGTATCCTATGGCGGGAACCATGGTGGACGTTTCCTACCCGATTAGCCAGGAGGACCCAGGATGAGCGAAAAACGAGGTGGTCTGGTCATCGGATTTACCGGCAGTCGCCGCGGCCCGACTGAGGATCAGGTCGAATCTCTCCGCAAAGTCCTCGATGAACTCGGCAACGTGACCGCTGCCCACCATGGCGACGCAGAGGGCGCCGACGCTGCGTTTCACAAGGTCTGCTTGGAGCGACAGATTCCGGTGGAGATCCACCCGCCAAGGGATGAAAAGGATCGGGCGTACTGCGAAGGTGCCGTCCGGGTTCACGAAGCGAGGGACTTTCGCGCACAAGGCCAAGCGATCGTCAACGCCTGCAAGCTGTTGATCGCCATGCCCGATGGCTATAAAGAAAAGCTTCGCAGCGGGACCTGGACGACCATACGCTACGCGCGGAAAATCGCGAGAAAGATTCTAATCATCTGGCCGGATGGAACCTTGAAGCGCGAGAATTGATTCGGCTAACGAGTCATGATCTGCGATTTAAAGGTGGCAAGCAGTCTGCCTGCTTGCCACCGGAAATTTCGATTACACGGACAACAACCCGGGTAAGATCGGGACCAGCTAAATAACCCCACAAAAACGCAAAAGCAGTTCCCCAGCGGAATTGGCTCGGGGGTAAATCGAGGTTTCCAGCTCGAATTGCTGCTTGAACGCAAGCCACTGGCAAGTCAGGTCAAGCAATTCCTCCATGCTTTGGTAGCGATGGTTCCGCGAAATTTCCTCATGAAGGTGCCACCACACCCGTTCAATCGGATTGGTCTGGGGAGCACAGTCGGCAAAAAGTGGAACGTGATGCGATGGCCTCAGCGGGCAAGATACTTCCGGAACAGCCGGCCGTCGTGAAACGGGCTTTCCAGCGAGCAATCGTGCTGGGCTGGTGTAGAGCATCGTAGGAATCGTGTTGCACGACCGCCGGCGGCCCAAGCCGCTGCTGTGGATGCTCAAACTCTACTTCCTCCAGATCTGGTACTCCCTCACCGACCCGCAGACCGAAGAACTGATGCACGACTCGCACGCCGTGCAGCAGTTTCTGGGCCTAGCCCTGGGCCGGGACGACCCGCCGGACGAGACGACCATCCTGCGGTTCCTCCACCTGATCGAAAAGCACCGCCTGGGGCCGAAGATGCTGCAGGTGGTCAAGTGCCACCTTGCCTCGCACGGGATCAAGGTGCACCAGGGGACGATCGTCGATGCCACGCTGATAGCGGCTCCTACCTCGAAGAAGAACCGCTAGAGCGGCGGGGCCGTCCTTTGAGTGAGGCGGAGCGGGCGGGGAACCGCTGGAAGTCGCGAGTGCGTAGCCGGGTGGAGCACGTGTTTGGGTGGCGACGGGTCCGGTTTCGGGGTTTGGAGAAGAATCTTCGGTACGCCTGGGCGGTGGCGGCGAGTGTCAATATTTATCTTCACCGCCGGCGATTGTTGAGGCGAGCGGCGTTGCCAGGCGTGAGTTAGCGGCTCGCGGGGCGCGCCGAGCCGGCGTTGAGGGCCTGAAAAGGATTTAGATCATCTGAAAAACAGGCATCTCTGGACAGAAATCCTTTGTGAAACGATTCCTAAATACTTAGACACACTCCATTCCGCCGTTTTGGTGGGTTGTTCAGAGGTTCCGTAAGACAGAATCAAGGCCCCGAGCTGGTGCGGGGGCCACAGAACCCTGTCCGGCAACCGGCGCAGTCCAGCGCACGCCGGACCCGACTCCTGATAGAATGAGATAAACCTCGACTCAAGCCACCTTCCAGGAGATGACGGCTATGGAGAGCCTCTGGACCCCCGAGGATCTGTGCGAACTGCTTCAGATTTCCCGCCGCACGCTGCACCGCTGGATCGGCTCGGGCCGCGTGCCGCCACCGATACGGATCGGGTCGGAAGAACGTCCCATGCTGCGGTGGCCGCCGGACGTGATCCGCAAGTGGCTGGCCGACGGCTGCCCTCCCGGCGCCGCTGGAGAAGAGGGCGACAGCTAGGTTGTCCGCTCCCTGCGGAACTCAGCACGTACCAGAAGGAGAATAGCAAATGGCATCCGCCAGAAAACTGACATATACCCGATACGATTGCCAGACGGGCAAGCGCATCCGCAAGAAGACCAAGAAGTACTATGCCATCTATGTGGACGCCGTCACTGGCAAAGAGAAACGCGTACCCGGCTACACGGACAAGCAGGCTACGCTACAGCTTGCCCGACGGTTGGAGCGGGAATCGCAGCTACAAGCCGCCGGGTTGCTCGATCCAGTGCTCGAAAGCAGCAAGGTTCCGCTGGAAAAGCTGGTGGAGGAGTTTCGCCAGGACTTGCTGCTGCGTCAGCGCAGCTCCGGCTACGTGGAGCTGGTGGTCATGCGAATCCGCCGCCTGTGCCGGGCGATCGATGCCCGGCACCTTGCCCAGCTTCGTCCGGAGCCGATCACCCAGTGGCTGTTGGAGCAGATGGAGCTGCGGAGCCGGGACCCCAAGCAGGGGCTAAGCAGCACCACCTGCGGCTACTACGCCAAGGCGATACGGCAGTTTTGCCGGTGGCTGTTGCGGCAGGGCCGGTTGGCCCAGGATCCGCTGCGGAACCTGAGCGTACCCTCGCCCAAGAAGGTGGCCGCCTCGGGCCGCAAGCGGCGAGCCCTCAGCGTGGGGGAGATCAAGCAACTGCTGCAAACAACGCGAAGTTCCACCAGGCAGTTTCGCGGACTGGACGGCAGGGACCGGGAGACGCTTTACCTGCTGGCCCTCACCACGGGGCTTCGCTGCGGGGAGCTGCGGCATGTGGTTCCGGCAGGTCTGCAACTGGAGCAGGAGCCTTACCAGGTACGGGTGGAAGCCAGCTACACGAAAAACGGCCAACAGGCCGTGCAACCGCTGCCCCGGGAGGCCGCCTGGAGACTTCGCCGCTACCTGGCGGATCGGCACGAGTCCACGCCCGCAAACAGCCCGTTGTTCTCTGGCACCTGGTGCCAGCGGGCAGCCGAGATGCTGCGGCACGATCTGGCCGAAGCGGGGATTCCCTTCGAGACCGAAGAGGGGGTGGTGGATTTCCATGCGCTTCGGCACACGTTCATCTCGCACCTCTCCCGCTGCGGGGCGGATCCCAAGGTGGTGCAGGCCCTGGCCCGACACAGCACCTTCGCCCTGACCTACGACCGCTACGGACATGCGTTCCGAAAGGACCTGGTCCGTGCCGTGGAACAGTTGCCCTATTGTCCCTCGGCAGGACCCTTTTCTTCCCCGTGCCCGCCCGAAGCGGACACGCTTTCGCAACAGAATCCTGCCCATTGGCCCCCAGGTGACAGGGGAGTGTCTCCGCAGGGAAAAGAGCCTGCTCGGGAGAAGGCAGTCCGGCATCCGCTAGATCACTTGTCGCTTGAGTGTCGGGAGCAAGTGCGACAGCTTTTGGACGCGGCGGCGTGCTACGAGGTGCTTGGCCTGGGACCCGGCACATGGTGGCACTTGCACGGAGAGCCGGCTCGGCTTACCGATCAGCTTGCCCGTGCGCGCGACTTTGTTTGTCATCAATTGTCCGCATCCGACCGCACGGCCGATTCCCACCTGCCCCAGGAGAGCAATCGCAACTGTCCGCTTCCAGGACAGTTAGACCGCTTCTGTCCGCATTTGACCGGAGCACCCCCGGGAGGGCTCGAACCTCCAACCTGCGGATTAGAAGTCCGCTGCTCTATCCAATTGAGCTACGGGGGCAAGTTGTGTCGAACCGGATGCTCGCTCCGATGGCCCACACAACATCGGCCAATAGCTGCATAGCCGGTACATGGCCACTGGTGGCTGCGTGGCCAATGCGATGTTGGTCGATGGTGTCTTTGTGGCCGATGCAACGTGGGCCGGAAACTGCAAAACGCTTGGTTTTGCTGCCTTCCATCCTACGTCCGAATCCGGTTTGGGGCTACCCGGGCGACTTTTCTTTCAGTGTGCCAGCCGGAGAGGCGGCCCGGCTCAGCGGCTGGGAGGACGAGTGAACTTCAGCAACGCACGGCCCCGGGCGGGTATTTGGACCAAGGCGTGCTGGAGCATCCGCCGCGCCTCGGCCGCCTGAGGCGAAAGCGGTTCCTGGAGCGGGTGCTGTTCCAGCACGTCGTCGGCCATGATGAGGATGAAGTTCCTCCGCGGCTGTTGCGGCGCGGGTTCTTTGGCCGTGGCCGGACCGGCGCAACAGAGCAGCCCCAGCAACCAGCAAACCAAGCGGCGCATCGTTCCTCCTCGGTCCCGGGCGCAGAGTCCACTCGGGATACGGACATTGGAATGCCTTGCCGGCCCAGGCCTACCGGACGCTGCTTTTCCGGCCGGGCCGGTCTTTTCAGCTTACGCGATCCCCGGCCAGAGAGAAACGCGCCGGTTGCCCGTTGTGTTCGGCCGGGGGTTCCGCCGCTTGGGCGTAGTGCCGGGTGATGAAGTCGTTCTGCAGCCACAACAACTTGTTGAACGCCCGGCCTATCCGCAGCAGTTCCTCGCCCTGCAAGCCCGCTTCGGCCAGGTGTTGCCAGAGAATGTCCGACAGGAGTCCCATCAGGGCGTTCATCTGCACCAGCGGTACGTCAATCTGCGGATTCCCGGCCTTGGGCGTGTGCATCTTGCCCACCATGTCCAGATAAACGGCAATCTTTTCGTTGTACGAGTGTCCCAGCAGGTTCATCAGATACCGCTGCAAGTGTTCCTTGCGGAAGCGGATTTGGGCATGGTCTTGTGAGAGTTCGTCCAGGCTGCCGGGGGTTTCGCCTTCGTAGCCGTGCTGCCGGGGTAGAAAGTGCCGGGCAGTGGCATCGTAGGCCAGCAGTTTTTCGTAGGTGGCTTCGACAATCTTTCCGATTCGCGGGGCCAGATGGGGAATCGCCGCGCGGATTGCCTGGACGTCCTCCGGCCCGAAGCCGATGAACTCCTGCAAATACTGGAACCGATAGGCCAGATCGCTTTCCAGGCGCTGCTCGTCGATGCGTTTCATGGGCAGGTTCCTTTCTGCAACGGGGGCGGGAAGCAACCACTCGGCGGGTGAGAACCGGGGCCGGAGCCCACGGGATCCCGGCGGCGGGCCGTCCAACGGCTCTCATGGTAGCTTAGCACAAAATAGATATCAAGGTCTTGATATCCTCTTTTGCTTGGGCTATGCTTGCCTGCACCTGCCACTCCCGGCGGAAAGCCCTGCCCCCAGCGGCACGGCCTCCGGGCGGGAATGAGCCTTTCCCTCCTCTTGTTTCAAGGAGCCTGTCCATGTTTTGCAACCAATGCGAGCAGACGGCCAACGGCGTCGGGTGTGTGGACCTGGGCGTGTGCGGCAAAGACCCGGACATGCAGGCCCTTCAGGAGCTGCTGCTCTACGGGGTCAAGGGGATGGCCGCCTACGCGCACCACGCCCGGCGGCTAGGCCAGACCGACGAGGAGGTCAACGCCTTCATCGAAGAGGCGCTTTTTGCCACCATGACCAACGTCAACTTCGACCTGGACAGCCTGTTCGAGATGTGCCTGGAATGCGGGCGGCACAACCTGCGGGTGATGGAAATGCTGGACCGGGGCCACCGGGAGCGTTTCGGCACCCCGGAACCGACCACCGTGTACGAAGGGACCAAAGCCGGTCCCGGCATCCTGGTCACCGGGCATGATCTGTTGGATCTGGCCGATCTGCTCGAACAGGCCAAGGACGCCGGCGTGAACGTGTACACCCACGGCGAGATGCTTCCGGCCCATAGCTATCCCAAGCTCAAGGCCCATCCGCACCTGGCCGGTCACTACGGCACCGCCTGGCAGAACCAGCATATGGAGTTCACGCAGTTTTCCGGTCCCATCGTGGCCACCACCAACTGCGTGCTGATCCCCTGGGAGACGTACAAGGACCGGCTCTTTACCACCCGGGTGACGGCCGTTCCCGGCGGCAAGCGCATCCGCGGCAACGATTTTTCCGAGGTGATTGAGCTAGCCAAGCAGTGCCCGCCGCTGCCTGAGGACAAGCAGGGTGAGAGCACCATCGGTTTCCATCACTCGGTCATCCTGTCGTTGGCCGACAGAATCGTCGAAGCGGTCAAGTCCGGCCAGGTGAAGCACTTCTATCTGATTGGCGGATGCGACGGGGCGGAGCTGGGCCGCAACTACTTCACCGAGGCGGCTCTTCGCGTGCCCCAAGATGCCGTCATCCTCACGCTCGGCTGCGGCAAGTACCGCATCCGCAACCACGACTACGGCACGGTGGCCGGCCTGCCGCGACTGCTGGACATGGGCCAGTGCAACGACTCCTACGGTGCCATCCAGGTGGCCCTGGCTCTGGCCAAGGCGTTCGAGTGCGGCGTGAACGACCTGCCACTGACGCTGCTTGTTTCCTGGTTCGAACAGAAGGCCGTGGCCGTGCTGCTGACGCTACTTTCCCTGGGCGTCAAGGGTATCCGGCTGGGCCCCAATCCCCCGGCGTTCATCACGCCGAAAATCTTCCAGATCCTGCAAGAAAAGTTCGACCTGAAGATTACCGAGCCGGAACCGCCGGCCGAGCTGTTCGAGCTGGCCACCACGTAAGGACGCGGAAGGCCGAGGGGGGCGAGAGCAGCCCTCAGGTGCGCGAAGCGCGCAACTGCTCCAGGAACGCCTGCACCGCCTGCCGCTGCGACTGGAGTTGGGCCAGCGATTCGCGTTCCCGCTGCACGACTTCGGCTGGTGCGTTTTTCAGAAAGCCTTCGTTGGCCAGCTTCTTCTCCTTGCCGGCGATGAGCTTCTGAAGGCGGGCCAGCTCTTTTTCGTTGCGCTTCAGCTCCGCTTCCACGTCGATCAGTTCGGCCAGATCGACGAACACTTCCGCTTCCGGCAACGTCACGCTGGCCCCGGGCACCGGCGGCGTTACGTCCGGACCCCAGTCGGTGGGCCGGGCTCGGGCCATTGTTTCGAAGTACGGTTGCATGGGCCGCAGCAGCGCGGCCACTTCTTCGCTGGTCCGCACGCGGAACGGCACTTCGCGCTTGGGCGGGATGTTCTGCCGCGAGCGAATCTCCCGCACCGCCCGTAGCACTTGCTGGAACAAGCGGAACTGTTCTTCGATCTGCTGGTCCACGAGCGACAAGTCGGCCTGGGGCCAGGGAGCCACCACCACGCTTTCGGCCGCAGCCTGGGGATGTTCCAGCCCCCGCTGCGGGGCGAGCCGGTTCAACTGCTGCCATACCTCTTCGGTCAAGAACGGAATTATCGGGTGCAGCAAGCGCATCAGCACGTCCAGGGCGTGGACCAGCACCCGCTGAACCAGTCCCCGCTGCTCCTCCTGGGCCAGCCGGTACTTGGACATCTCCAGATAAAAGCTGCAGAACTCGTCCCAGGCGTAGTCGTAGAGCACCCGGGCCGCTTCCGCGTAGCGATACTGTTCCAGGGCCGTAGTGACCTGGTTGACCACCTGATTGAGCCGCGAGAGCAACCAGCGGTCTTCCAGCCGGAGCTGCTCGGGCGAGGTTTCGGCCGCCTGGTAGCCTTCCAGATTCATCAGCACAAACCGGGCGGCGTTCCACAGCTTGTTGCAGAAGTTGCGCCCGAACTCGAACCGCTCGGAAAGCACCAGACCGCGGGGCAGGGCTTTATCCTCGGGCCGGGTGGCCCATTGGGTGGAAAAGTCCTTTTTGCAGTGGGGGCAGGTAATCCGCGGCAGCGTGCGGTTTTCGCGCGTTTGCGGCACCGGCTTGCCGCAATGAGGGCACTCGAACTGCACCGGCATGCGGATGTCCTGCGTTTCGGTGCACAGGTGGGCCAGGGCGAACCGCAGCGAATCGGCGCCAAACTTCTCAATCACATCGACCGGATCGACGCCGTTCCCCTTGCTCTTGGACATGGTTTCCCCGTACCCGTCCAGGATCTTCGGGTGGATATAGACTTCGCGGAACGGCACCTCGCCCACGTTGTGCAGCCCGGTAAGCACCATTCGGGCCACCCACAGCGTGATGATGTCGCGGCTGGTGATGAGCGTGCTGGTGGGATAGTAGTATTGCAGCTCGGGCGTCTGTTCCGGCCAGCCCAGCGTGGAATGGGGCCACAGCGCGGAGCTGAACCACGTGTCCAGCACGTCCTCTTCCTGGCGGAGTTTGTGGCCGGGGACGGCGTCTTCGGGCAGGTCTTCGTCCCGGGAGCAGATGAAAAACTGCTGGCTCTCCTGGTCCCAGTGCCAGGCCACGTCGTCGCGTCCGGCGAAAGTGCGCTTGAGTTCCTCTTCGCTGACCGTGGGCGCATACCAGATGGGAATCCGGTGCCCCCACCAGAGCTGGCGGCTGACAGGCCAGTCCCGTTTCTCGCTCAGCCAGGCCAGGTAGCCGCTGGCGTACCGCTCTGGGATGATTTTCACCCGACCGTCGGTTACGGCGTCCATCGCCGCCTGGGCCAACTGGTCCATCCGCACGAACCACTGGTCGGCCAGTCTCGGCTCGATGGGAGTTTTGGACCGGTCGGAATGGGCCAGGTCGATCATCCGCTCTTCGACCTTTTCGATCAGCCCTTGGCTTTCCAGGTCTTCGACCACGCGACGGCGGGCCTCGGCGATGGTAAGCCCCTGGTACCGGCCGGCGTTTTCGTTCAGCGTGCCGTCGGGATTCAGAATGTTGATCATGGGCAGCTTTTGCCGCAGGCCCACTTCGTAGTCGTTCGGGTCGTGGCCCGGGGTGATCTTGACCGCCCCGGTGCCCATCTCCGGCTTAGCCCAGGTGTCCAGAATCAGCGGGATGGGCCGCTGTTGCAGCGGCAGCATCACCTTGCGGCCGGCGGCGGCCATGTCGCGCAGTTTCAGCAATAGCGGCAGCAGCTCGCGGCGGCGCCGGGCGATTTCCGCCAGGGCCTCTTCCCGCTGCTCGGGCGATTTGTCCTTGGCTTGCCGGACGGCCTCTTCGGCTTTGGCCAGGGCGGCTTCCGGGTCCGGATGCACGGCCACGGCCACGTCGCCCAGCATCGTCTCGGGGCGCGTGGTGGCCACGACCACGTAGCGGGGTTCGTCCTCGGCCGGATCGATGACCGGGTAGCGGATGTACCAGAAATGCCCCGGCACCGGCTCGTGGAACACCTCGTCGTCGCTGACGGCCGTTTGCAGATAGGTGTCCCAGTTGACCAGCCGCTTGCCGCGGTAGATGAGCCCTTCGCGGAAGAAGTTGAAGAACGTCCAGCGGACCGCCCGGGCGCAGACCGGATCGAGCGTAAACCGCGTGCGTGCCCAATCGCAGGAACAGCCCATTTGCTTGAGCTGGGAGAGGATCCTCGCTTCGTACTCGTCCTTCCAGGCCCAGATGCGGCGCACCAGTTCCTCGCGGCCCAAGTCGTGCCGTGTTTTGCCTTCTTCTTCCAACAGGCGGCGTTCCACCACTGCCTGGGTGGCGATTCCCGCATGGTCGGTGCCGGGCATCCATAGCGTGTTGTAGCCCTGCATGCGGCGCATGCGGATGAGAATGTCCTGCAACGTGTTGTTCAGCGCATGGCCCAGGTGAAGCGCCCCGGTGACGTTCGGCGGCGGTATCACGATGCAGTAGGGCCTGCGTTGCGGGTCGGGTTCGCTGTGGAAGTAGCCCCGCTGTTCCCAGATAGGATACCAGCGGCGTTGCACTTCCAGATGTTCGTACTGTTTGGGCAGCTCAATGGTGGTCATGGCGGAAATCGGCGGGTAGTCGGTGAGGCAGGTTCCGTTTTTTCTTTCGGCAAGCCGCGAGCTTGCGGGCCGCACCGGCGGCGTTTCTTGCCCTGCTTGATCCGCAAGGCCAGCCGCTTGCCGGCAAGTGCCACTGTCCGGCAGCTCCCGGGCCTTAGCCGCCCTGGGAACCGACGCTCTGGGCTCCCTGCCCGGCGGTGTTTTCTTCCGGACTGGGCACCTGGTCCTTGTACAGTTTGTATTCAAAACTATCGACCAGGGCCAGCCAGCTTGCTTCGATGATGTTTTCGCTCACGCCCACTGTGCCCCAGGTTTCTTCCTCGTCGCGGCTTTCGATGACCACGCGCACGTTGGCCGCGGTGGCTGCCTCGGAGTTGATAACCCGCACCTTGTAGTCGACCAGTTGCATCGACTTCAGTTGGGGATAGAAGGGTTCCAGGGCCTTGCGCAGCGCGGCGTCCAGGGCGTTGACCGGCCCGTCCCCTTCGGCCACTTCGTGCCGGATGTGGCCGTTGACCCGCACCTTCACCGTCGCTTCGGTCACGGTGCGGCCGTGCTGGTCGGTTTCGACGTTGACGTGGTAGTTGATCCGTTCGAAATGGGGGGCGAAGGTTCCCGCACAGCGTTTCACCAGCAGGGCAAAAGAGCCTTCGGCCGCCTCAAACTGGTAGCCGCGGTTTTCCAGCCGCACCACTTCGGCCAGAATGCGCTGGGCCAGCTCCGCGTCGTGTTCCAGGTTGTACCGGGTGGCCAGGGCCAGGATGTTCGACCGCCCGGAAAGCTCGCTAATCAAAATCCGCCGCGTGTTACCTACCTGTTCCGGCTCGATGTGCTCGTAACTGCGGGTGATCCGGTTCACCGCATGGACGTGCATCCCTCCCTTGTGGGCGAAAGCGCTCTGGCCCACAAAGGGCTGGTTGGGCCGGAAGTTCATATTGGCCAGCTCATACACGTAGCGGGAAAGCTCGGTCAGCAGGGGGATGCTCTCGGGCCGCAACACCTGGTAGCCCTTTTTCTTCAGCGCCAGGTTGGCCACCACCGAGATCAGGTCGGCGTTGCCGCAGCGTTCGCCGAACCCGTTGATGGTCCCCTGCACCTGCTCGGCCCCGGCGTCCACCGCCGCCAGCGAGTTGGCCACGGCCAGATCGCAATCGTTGTGGCAGTGGATGCCCACAGGCACGTCCACCTGCTCGACCACCGTGCGGGTGATGTGGCTTACCTCCTCGGGCATGGAGCCGCCGTTGGTATCGCAGAGCACGAGCACTTCGGCCCCGGCTTCCTGGGCGGCCCGGAGTGTGCGCAGGGCGTAGTCGGCGTTTTCCTTCCAGCCGTCGAAGAAGTGTTCGGCGTCGTAGATTACCCGGCGGCCCGAGCGACGCAGGTAGTCGATTGTCTCCTGGATCATGGCCAGGTTTTCTTCCAGCGAAACCCGCAACACGTGCTCCACATGCAACGGCGACGTCTTGCCCACCACGGTGATGACCGGAGCTTGGGACTCCAGCAGGGCTTTCATGCCCGGGTCTTCTTCCGGCTGCATTCCGCGTCGGCGGGTCATGCCGAAGGCGCAGATGGCCGCCTGTTGCAGCTTGCCCTGCTGGCGCAGTTGGGCGGCGCGTTGGAAGAATTGAGCGTCCTTCTCGTTGGAAAGCGGATAGCCGCCTTCGATGAAATCGAATCCCAGCTCGTCGAGCCGCTGGGCCAGCAGCAGTTTGTCCTGCAAGGAAAAGTGGACCCCTTCTCCCTGGCTGCCGTCGCGGAGCGTGGTGTCGTAGATCTGAATGCGTCGCATGGCAGGAGGCTCGCTGGATCGTGGTGGCACAAAACCGTGGTGGCACAAAAAGGAAAAGCCCCAAGGCCGGGCGACCTCGGGGCTTGTTCGGGGCAACGGATGCGGCTGCGGTCAGCTCTCCCAAGGTCGCGGCTCACGGCCGGCAATAATCGCACCAATAATGCCGATGCCGATTATGCCGGTGCGCACGCCCAGGGGGCCGCCCGCGGTGCGGAGAGCCGTCCGTTCAAGCGGTGCGCCGATGGAAGCCATGGGAGCCTAACCGCAACAAGCTCGTGGAAACGATAGCAGTTTTTGACTTTTTTATCCTAAGAAAAACATACCCGGTGGCAAGAGGGTACGCAAATTCCCTGGATTTTCCCCAACACACCCCCCGGCCCCGCAAAACCCGTGCAAGCACTACCAGCGGAAAAAGTTGCCCAGTTTGAAGCAGACTGGACCCACCCAGCTCCGGCGGCCGATAGCCACACTGGGTGGTAGCTTGGGCACCGGACCCCGACGGGGAAGTACATGACGTTGACACCCCCGGGCCATACGTCCTAAAGTGCCCAAGTGATTGACCTGCCAAGGTTTGTACACACCCAAGGAATCCCAACCGCCGCTGCCGGTCCGACACGGGTGTCTAGCTACTCCTCGGGCCGCTGCAACTCGTATCGTCCGAGCGCGCCGGTGGCGGCTGATTCCCTCCCGGCAGAGGAGATCCGGCGATGAAACACCACGTGGGCTGGGCGAAGTGTCTGCTGACCCTGGGCGTGTTGCTTCTCGTTTCGCGGGCCGAGGCCCAGGAGTGGGCCCGGCGAATGTTCGAAGTAACCCATCACGACTTCGGCACGGTGGCCCGGGGAGCCAAAGCCGAGTTCCGCTTCAAGTTCAAGAACCTCTACCGCGAGACGGTCCATGTGGCCTCGGTGCGTTCCAGTTGCGGATGCACCACACCTACGGTCACCAAGCGGACGCTCAAGTCGCTGGAAACCAGCGAAATCGTGGCCCGATACAACACCCGAGCGTTCCTGGGCCGCCGTGGGGCGACCATCACCGTGGTGTTCGATCAGCCCTTTTATGCCGAAGTGCAACTGCACGTGACCGGCTACATCCGTAGCGACATCGTCGTGCATCCCGAAGTGGTGGACCTGGGCACGGTTGCCCCGGGCCAGAAGGCCCAAGGGGCCGTAACAATCGACTACGCAGGTCGCCCGGACTGGCAGATCGTTGACGTGAAAAGCCCGGTGCCCTATCTGAAAGCTCACTGGCAGGAAATCTATCGCCAGGGCAATCGCATCAAGTACCGCCTGGAAGTAACGCTGGAAGGGGACGCTCCCACGGGATTCTGGGAAGTACCGCTGCGGGTGCAGGTGAACGACCGCCGCCGGGAGTTTCCCGTGCTGGTGCAGGCCCGCGTCAAAGCCAGCGTGGTAGTGAGCCCTTCGCCGCTTTTCGTGGGCGTGGTCAAGCCGGGCCAGCAGGCCAGCAAGCGCCTGGTGGTGCGGGGCCCCAAGCCGTTCCGGATTACCGCCATCCACTGCTCCGACCAGTGTTTCCAGTTCCAGGTGGACGAAAAACCCAAGACGCTGCACTTGATCACGGTGACTTTCCAGGGAGAAAAGCCGGGCAAGTACCAGGGGACCATCCACATCGAAACGGATCTGGGCCCCGGAGTCGTGCCCGATGTACCAGCTTACGCCCGCGTGCGGGAGTAAGCGGATTTGCTGCACCAGAACGCCAAAGGTCAGCGTTCAGGCCGTTGGTTTCGGTGCTGGCTTGAATCCCTAGTCCCAACTTAATAATCTCCGGCCCCGTAAGTAGTCTCAGTGCGTATGGCAAAAACCGGGAAAATATTTCTCAGAGAATCTCTTCAACTTTCATACCGGGCGATCGTTCGGTTCCAGCAAACCGTCCAGACGGACGAAAACACGCAACAGGAGAGTGAAAAGCTCCCACGCCTTGTCGGCATACCCTCATTTGCGAGAGGGTACCTCAAAGCGGAACACGTAAACATTCTTGCTTCCACTGGCTACCAGATATTTTCCATCACGACTAAAAACACACTCGCTAATGCGATCGTCAACAGCAAATTGGGATAGCAACCGCCCCTTTCTGGCATCCCATATTCCAATCGTTTCGGTTCTTCCCGCAGAAACGAAGTAATCTCCACTTGGATGCACTGCAATCGTTAATATGCGCCCTTGGTCAGTGGGAATCGACCGCAGCGCCCTCACTTGCGGAATAGCAACAATATTAAGAATCGAATCGGTATAGCCTTTATTTAATGCCATCAGGAGACGGCGACTATTAGGAAAGAATGCAACAGGCTCGGGCGTAGCCCCCCCAATACGAGGAATCCTTCCAATAAGCCGTCTTTCTGGCAGATTCCACAGCCTGGCTCCAGAACCCCCATCCGCAGAAGCGAGAAATAAGCCATTTGGACTGATGGCCAGGTTCCATATGCTTGTACGATGTCCTCGAAATGTATCGAGTTCCCTGCCATTATCTATGTCCCAAAGTTTGATCGTATCGTCGTGGGACCCGGTGATTGCATACCGCCCGTCTGGCGTTACAACTACGGACGTAATCAAATCGCGATGCCCAGACATGTCGCGTATAACCCTTCCGCTTTCCAACGGGGCAACTTGGAGATTGATGCCACTGCCAAAGACGATTTGGTTCCGAGAAGATACCGTCAGTGCTAAGACTGGACCACGATTGCTTTCGATTGTTTTGACGAGCTGGCCACTCTCGGTGTTCCATATCTTCACGGTGCTGTCAAGAGAACCGGAGACAACCCACTGCCCATCGTGGCTTATGGCTATCGTGCCTATCCCATCGTTATGCCGAACCAAGGGAGGAAGCTTAGGCTTTTCAAATAGCCACATTCGAATAGAAGGAGAGTAACCAGCCGCAGCAAGATATTTTCCATCTGGCGAAATGGCTAGGGTTGTTAGATTAGCGCTTGCGCCCCGTAACATGGCAATTTCGGTACCTCTTTGGATATCCCATATTTTGATCTCCTCGTCGTTGCCGCATGTGACTAAATAGTGGCCTTGTTGATCCATGGTGACAAAGGCCACATGGCGGTTATGGGCAAAGACCGACAGAACAAGCCTTCCACTGGCAATTTCCCATCCCTTAACCGACCCCCCCGTTATACTACAGATAACCAAACGCCCATCAGGACTAACAGCTAGAGAACTGATGTAATTGCCAGGACGGTAAGTGCGAACAATTCGCCGAGCAGCAACATCCCACTGCTGGAGAGAGCGATCAGACAAGGCAACAAAAGCATATTGCCCATTGGGAGTAGTGGTAACTCTAGAAATACGCTGATTTACGGGAAAGCTGCAAATGAGCCTATCTCGATGAAGGTCCACTACTTTAACGTTCTGGTCTTCTGATCCCGTTATTAGGTAGCGCCCATTGGGTGTAACATCCATTGCCCATATGCGGCTGGAATGCAATCGCAGGGTTCTTATCCTACGCAGTGCATTGAGATCCCAGATCTCGACAGTGTTGAGACTTGTAGCTACGACCACGACATTGCCAAGTGGAACGAAGGCGGCTGCGGACAGCCAGGAGGGAAATGACAGACGCCGATTGATCCTAGCAGTTGCAACGTCCCACACAAACAGCTCGGATCCAGCGATAGAGAACAAACGTTTTCCATTGGAGGAAAATGCAAGATGCTTTACGGGGTTCTTATGCCCATGAAATGTACGAACAAGCCCCCCGCCCGGAGCATCCATCGACGGCCATTGGGCCCAAAGAAAAGGTCCGGTTGGCGGCCTTGTTTCCGCAAAGACTCTCAGAGCAGGATACCGCCCGTACCAGGGAAGAAGTCTTGCATGGAGCTGTGGAAGCAACTGATCGCGAGATAAGCGAACCGCATGACGAGAAAGGTCCAATGCGTCGTAAACCAGTTGGTCAACTTCGTTTTGCGGTTCGAGTTGCTCTAACAGGTAATCAACGGATCGAGTCGCCAAACGTTCCTGAAGCCGCTGAGGCATAAACTCAGGAGACAGGGGAAGTTGCGAAATAATTTTAGGCGGGGATTCAGAAGGCGTAGATGCTGGTGATGTATCTTGGAACTGAGTCTGGCCAGTTGTTTGACCGTTCCGATTACCAGCTTGCGTCGGCGGAAGGGATGCCGAAGACATCGGACCGGCATCCGGTTTCGATGCCGTTTGAGGTGGCTTGTCGTCCGGCAATTCAGACGTGGGCTCCGGTTTAGAATTGGGAGCCGTTGGCACGTCTTTCTCTGTTTCGGACGGAGGGGATTCTTCCTTAGGGGGAGCAGAGTCCTTTTTTGACGGAGCAGAAGAAGATGTATCCCCAGGCTGGGAA
>WFOE01000113.1 GCA_015488215.1 Planctomycetales bacterium | reverse complement strand
GGCGACAGAATACAAAGGAAGAAACAACAGCGTTGCGGGCGTAACTCAGTTGGTAGAGTGTCAGCTTCCCAAGCTGAATGTCGCGGGTTCGAGTCCCGTCGCCCGCTCTTGTCGTCGACCGCACCATCGCCGAAGGTGCGGTTTTTTGCATACCGGGTGCAAAGAACCAGAGTAGCGCGGCCGGCGATGCTGGCCTAGCCGGGGCTGCTGAGTTTGAAGATGGGCAGCATCAGCGCCAGGCCAATCCCTCCGACCACCACGCCCATCACCCCGATCATCAGCGGTTCGATCAAGCTGGTAGCCGTCTTCAGGGCGGCTTCCACTTCGCGGTCGTAGTGCCGGCTAATGCGTTGTAGCACTTCGTCCAGACGGCCGGTTTCCTCCCCCGTGGCAATCATCCGCACTAGCATTGGAGGGAATAGCGGCTCTTCCTGCAGCACGACGTGGATTTCCTTGCCCGCGGTCACTTCTTCGCTCACGCGGTCCCAACTCTCCTGATAACGGCGATTGCCGCTTACCTGGCTGGTCAGCCGCAAGGCATCCAGCAGCGGCACGCCGCAGTGGAGCAGCACGCCCAGGGTACGCAAACTTCGGCTGAGGATAATCCGCTGTACCAGCGGCCCCAGCACCGGCAGACGCAGCTTCAGTCCGTCCCAGTGCCACCGGCCGGCTTCGCTCCGCAGGGCCCAGGCCAAGGCGACACCGCCTGCCCCCAACGCTAGCAGCCACGCCCACCAGTAGCCCATCAACGCATGGGAGATAGCTAGCACCACTCGGGTGGGCAGCGGCAGCTCCATCCCTCGGCGGGAAAAGAGCGGCGTGAACTTGGGCAAAACATAGGTGAGCAGAAATATGGTAACGCCGACGGCCATCACGGCCATCACGCACGGATAGGCCATAGCGGCTCGGACCTTCCGCCTCGTATCCAGCTCCGCCCGCAGGTAGTCGGCCACCCGTTGCAGCATCTGGCTCATCAGTCCGGTGGCTTCCCCGGCCCGAACCAGGGCGACGTAGGTTGGCCCGAACAGCCGCGAATGGTCTTCCAACGCCCGGGAAAAATCCTCACCCTGTTCCAGCTTGTCCAGCAGGTCTTCCAGGAGGCGGCGGAGCCGGGGATGGGATTCCTGTTCGGCGATGGTCCGCACCGCCTGGGCCAACGAAACCCCCGTGTCCGTAAGCAGGGCCAACTGGTCAGTAAATTGCAGCAGGTCCTTCTTGGTAATCGGGCGAGTGAGCAGCCCCAGGAGTTCCTCGGCGTTGGCTTCCGCCTCGCGCAGCCCCGGGGCGGACGCTTCGGCTTCTTCTGGCCGAACCGCCACGGCGGTTTGCGAAGACCAGTTTGTCGGCGAGGACCAGGACATCCCGTACCGCCTTTGAACAAAAGGGAAGCCCCCTGGACCAAAGGGGCGGCTGTTCAACCATAGCTTTTCTGGCCCGGACTGCCGGGTCCCGTGTAGCGATTACGCTCCGCGGACGGGCGCTTCCTTCGTCGAAGCGCTGAGCTGCGTTCCTACGGCCTGCCAGACTTCTTCCAGCGTGGTGATTCCTTCGCGCACCTTTTGCAGTCCGTCTTCCAGCAGGGTGGTCATCCCCTTTTGCCGGGCGAGCTGCCGCACCTTGAGCAGTGTGGGGTTGGACGTGATGACGTCCCGCAGCTCGTCGTCGATGACCAGCATTTCGTGAATAGCGATTCGTCCGCGGTAGCCGGTATTGCGGCAGTGACGGCAGCCGGTCCCCTTATAGAGCCGGTCCAATGGCATGCCCAGTTGTTCCAACGCGCGCCGCATTTTGCGCGAAGGTTCGAACGGTTGCGAACACCGCGAGCAGACACGCCGCACCAGCCGCTGGGCCAACACCAGGTTCAGCCCGGCCCCGATCAGATACGGCTCGACGCCCATGTTGATTAGCCGCGTGACGGCCGAACAGGCGTCGTTGGTGTGCAGAGTGCTCAGAACCAGGTGGCCGGTCAATGCGGCCTGGATGGCCGTGCGGGCGGTTTCCTCGTCGCGAATCTCGCCCAGCATGATGACATCGGGGTCTTGTCGCAACAGGGTCCGTAGGGCTTTGGAAAAAGTGAGCCCTAGTCGCTCTTGCACCTGGAACTGGTTTATCAGCGGCAGGTGGTACTCGATGGGGTCTTCGACCGTGCAGATGTTGTTCTCCATGCTGGCGATGTCGTTCAAGGCGGCGTAGAGCGTGGTGGACTTGCCGCTGCCGGTGGGACCGGTCACCAGCACGATGCCGTTGGGGGCGCGTATCTGTTCGCGGAACGTGTGCAGAATTTCCTCGGTAAAGCCTAGTTGTTCCAGCTCCAGGGAGATGCTGCGGGTGTCGAGAATGCGAATCACCGTTTTTTCGCCCCGGGAGCCCGGAAACGTGCTTACCCGCAGGTCGATCTTCCGCCCGTCGAGCATCACGTGGATTCGTCCGTCCTGCGGCAGTCTCCGCTCGCTGATGTCCAGGGCGGCCATAATTTTCACGCGGCTGGTGACGGCGGCCGTCAGATGTTTGGGCACTTCCAGGGCTTTGTACAGGCGGCCGTCGACCCGGTTGCGCACGCGGAGGCACCGTTCGGCCGGTTCGATGTGGATGTCGCTGGCCCCTTCTTTCACCGCGGTGTAGATGATGTAGTTGACCAGGCGGATGACCGGCGACTGGCCGGCCGCTTCCTCGATGTCGGAAATATCTTCCACCACGTCCTCGATGACCGTCACCTCGCCGTCCTGGGTTTCCTCGATGATGTCGTCGATGACGAACACCTTCGAGTTGGGCAGATTGGTAATCAGGCGGCGGATGTCCCGAGCCGGAGCGGCCACCAATTGGACTTGCTTGCCGGTCAGCGAAGCCACCTCGTCGGCCAGGAACAGGTTGGAAGGTTCGGCCACAGCCACGGTGAGCACGTCCCGAACCAGAAACAGCGGCACGACCAGGTTGGCCTCGATGTACTCCCGCGGAAGCAAGTCCGCGCATTGCAGATCGCATAACCGGGTGTCCAGCCGGGCAAAGGGGATGCCGAACTCCTGGGCCAGACACTCGGTGATCTGCTCTTCGGTGCAAAAGCCCAGCGAAACCAGAATCTCTCCCAGCAGCCGGCCCCGATGCTCCGGCTGCTTCTGCAACCGCAGGGCTTCCTCCAGTTGCTCGGGGGCCAGGTAGCCGCGCTGGAGCAACAGATCGCCCAGCCGGTAGGTAACCGCGGGAGCAGCAGTGGGGTTCATCGTGTGGCTCCTGCCGCGGTGGAATCCCTCGGTGGCGAAACGACAAAGCCCTGGTAGCTTTTTACGGCGTCGATCAGGCTGTCGAACACAGCCAGGTGTTCGTCCAAGCGAGTAATCCGCAGCAACGTGCGGTTGACCTTGTTGGTGGTGGTGATTCGTAGGTCGCCGCCTCGCTCCACCAGGTGGTCTTTGGCATCCAGCAGGGCCTCCAGTCCCTGGCTGTCCACGATTTCCAACGCGTCGATGTCCAGGACCACCCGGGGAGGGTCCAGTTGGCCAAGGAAGTTGGCCACTTCCCCCGCTCCCTGCCCGGCTAGTTCATCACCGGCGTGGGCCACCACCACGTCCCCAAACACTTCGGTAGGCAATTGCACGACCAGGCTCCGTTAGCTGAGAGTTGCGGGGGTTGTTTGCTCGAGAAGCTGGAGCACCTTGGCTTCCAGTTCTCGCGGGCTGAACGGCTTGCTCAACACCGCCGCGACGCCGAGCCGCTCGCGGAGCTGGGCCACGGGAAGCTCGTACCCTTTGCCGGTAAGCATGATGACCGGCACCTGGGCCGAAGGTTCCCAGGAGCGGAGCCGCTCCAGCAGCTCCAGGCCGTTCATCCGCGGCATCTGGCAGTCGGAAACAATCAAGTCGGGAACATCCTGTTGGACGTGCTCCCAGGCCTCTTGCCCGTCCCGAGCCGTAACCACTGCCAGCCCCGCTCGCCGGAGCTTGAACTCCACCGCTCGCACAATGTGGGCTTCGTCGTCGCAAACGAGCACTTTGGCGGTCATCGGGTGCATCTCCTCCAAGTGGCAAGTTCTCGGTTGGACCGCGTCGGATGAGGAAATCCGTTGTCTTTTTACCGGTGCCGGTGGCCTCAGTCCGGCAGAGCTTTTGGCCGGGACACGCTTTGCCGGGCAGCGCCCCTCAGGCTGAAGATTGTTCGACGGCAGGAGCGGGCTCCTTGTAAGCGGCCCGGCTGGGAGCAGCGGGCAGTTCGACGATGAAAATCGTCCCTTGTCCCGGATTGCTCTCCACGCGGATGTGCCCACCGTGCAAATCGACGATGATGCTCTTCACCAGCGGCAGTCCCAGTCCCGTGCCGGAGGCCATGTGGTTGTTCTTCTTGATCCGGTAAAACTTGTCGAACACGCGCTGGCATTCCTCGGGGGTCATGCCCACGCCGGAATCCTCGACCTCGAACTGCACCTGTTCGCCGCGGCTCCGGCTCCGCACGGCGACCCAGCCCCCTTGGTGCGTGTACTTGATCGCGTTGGAAACCAGGTTGATCGCCGCCTGGAGCAGTTGGTCCCGATCCCCCAGCACGCGCAGACACATGGGACTGAGCTCCTGACGCACTTGGATGCCTTTTTCTTCGGCCGTGGGCATGAGCACCCGAACGGCTTCTTCCAGCACGTCGTTGAGCGGGACGATTTTTTTCTCCACCTGCACCACGCCGGCTTCGATGCGAGCCAGGTTGAGCAGGTTTTCGATCAATCGCCGCAGCCGGTCTGCTTGGGAGTCGATGACCCGCAGGAACTCCTCCAGCGTTTCGGCGTCTTCGACCTCGCCGTCCAGCAGCATTTCGGTGTAGGCGCGGATTCCGGAGAGCGGAGCTTTCATTTCGTGGCTTACGGCCGAGACGAACTCCGCGTGCCGCTGTTGGATGGTCCGCAGCGGCGTCAGATCGTGCAGGATGACGCTGACGGCCGACAACACTTGCGGAGCTTCGGGCGTTCCAAACGAGGTGGCCGTCGCTTTGTACCAGTGGGGCGTCCCGCCCACTTGCAACTGGACTTCGGCCGATGCCGTACCGGGAACCCGGTGCGTTCCCACCTGCTCCAGCAATCGGACCAGCCACGGAGCGTCCAACTGGTCCAGCGGCGCCGGAAGTTCCTCCTCGGGCCTCATATCAAGCACGCGCCGAGCAGACCGATTGGCCAGGGCGAGGCGACCCTGAGCGTCGACAAGCAATACAGGATCCGGCAGGCTCTCCAGGAACCGTTCCAGCGATTGGTCCGGGGCCTCTTGTTGCCGGAAACGCTGCTGCAACTGCTGTTGTTCTAGCTCGACCAGCCGTTCCGCCGCGGAACGCATAGTTTCCAGCAGCGGCTGGAGAGTGCTTTTCCATCCCGAGGGCACATTGAGCCGGCTTACTTCCAAATCCGGCCAGACCTCAGTCGGCTGTTGGGCCAGTTGCCGCAGGGCGTAGCGAAGGAGCCGGGACTCGGAATACACGCTCCAGGCAAACCACGCCAGCCCCAGCAGCGAGAGCACCGGCAATCCGATTTCCAGCAGCGCTCCAGCGCGAGAAGCGACCGGCCCCACGGCATGAAACAACACCGTTGCAGCCGAAGCAAGAAGCGCAGTGGCCAGTGCCGTGCTGGAAATACGGCTGGGGGAAATCATCAGCAGGCTCGGACACTCGGGACAATGGGACGAGGGTACCGGACAAAAGGCTCCTTTTTAGGGCGTTTCATCCATTGAAAAACTAGGTTGCCCTGGCCTGCTTGTCCAACGAAACCGAAGCGAACGCTTCCACAGCCCCGTGAATGGTGACTGGCCGTAACTTGCTTTACTGAAGAAGGTTGTGGCGCGAGAGCGTTTCTCTTCCGCAAAACGCTCCGGCTGGGAACGGTTGCAATGGCTCCGTCCTTTGGGCGGAGGAAACCCAACGCAAAATATAAAGAAAACTAATAGGAAACCCCCGGCCGTCGGCTATACTGGAAGCTAGGAACAGAGAGGCGGCGTGTCAGAACCGCACGCCGAAGGAGCACTGCCGGTACTAGCGTGCCGCGTTTGAGGGTTATTCTGCCGCCTCCAGCAGTCTTCGTTCGGTGCCGTCATGTCCGACCAGTCTTCTGCTCCCCGGCGTTATTCTCCCGTCGGGCCGCGCCTGGCCCGATTGCTTACCGTGGTGTTCGTGCTGTTGGCCCTGTTGGGTGCCAACTCCGTCTATCTGGCTGCGATCACGTTCCTGGAATGGGTGCAGCAGCTCCGTGGCACAGCCGTCACGTTGCAGAACACCTTCTATCTGTTCATGGTGTTGCTGCACATTCTGCTGGGAGTCATCTTCACGCTGCCGTTTGTGGTGTTTCTGGCCGTGCACTTGCGGGCGGCGTGGAGGTGGCCGAATCGCCATGCGGTGCGGATTGGTATCTGCTGCTGCTGTTTTCGGTGGCGGTTCTGGCGACGGGATTCTTGTTGGCTTTTGCCGATGAGAGCGATTCGGCTTATCGGAACGTGCTGTACTGGGTGCACGTGGTGGCTCCGCTGGGAGCGGTTTGGGCTTACGTGCTGCACCGCCTGGCCGGTCCGCCGCTTCAGTGGCGGCGAGGGCTGACCTGGATGGGCGCGGTGGCCTTGTTCGTGCTGGCGATGGTGGGGGTGCACTGGTACGAAGCCGAACAGCCCGACCCGGCCCTGGCCGAAGCCAGCCAGGAGATGTTCGCCCCGGCCCTGACCCGTATCGCCAGCGGCAAGTATGCCGACGCCTCATGGCTTCAAAACGACAAGTTCTGCATGGAGTGCCATCAGGACGCCTACCATCAGTGGTTCCATAGCGCCCATCACTTCAGCTCGTTCAACAATCCGGCCTACGCCTTTTCGGTGAACAACACCCGACAAAAACTGCTAAAGCGGGACGGCAACGTCCACGCCAGTCGTTTTTGCGCCGCGTGCCACGACCCGGTACCGCTGCTGACCGGCAAGTTTGACGATCCGAACTTCGATCCCAAGAAGGAACCCACCGCGCATGCCGGAATCACCTGTACGGTCTGCCACGCCATCACGGACATTCACAGCGTGCGGGGCAACGGAGCCTACACCATCGCCCGGCCGCCGGAGTACCCGTTCCAGAACAGCAACAATCCGATTCTCCGGGCGATTAATCGCCGCTTGATTAAAGCCAAGCCCGAGCTGCACAAGCGGGCGTTCCTCAAGCCGCTACACCGCACGGCCGAGTTCTGCTCGGTGTGCCACAAGGTGTTTCTGCCCAAGGAGCTGACGCATTACAAGGAGTTCCTGCGGGGGCAGAACCACTACGACAGCCACCGCTTGAGCGGGGTGTCGGGCCACGGGTCGCGCAGTTTCTACCACCCGCCGCAAGCGGCCACGCGGTGTGCGGAGTGCCACATGCCGCTGGTGGCTTCCAACGATTTCGGCGCGAAGCGCTTCCCCGGCACCACCGTGCCCAGCATTCACGATCACCTGTTCCGGGGGGCCAACACCGCGCTGCCGCACTGGCGAGGGGACCATGAGATTGTCAAGGTGCACCAGGAGTTCTTGAAAGACTGCGTCCGGGTGGACCTGTTTGCCATTCGCCGCGGGCGGACCATCGACGCCCCGTTGCTAACGGTGCTCCGGCCCCAAGTACCGGTGCTCCAGCCCGGCCAGGATTATCTGCTGGATGTGGTGGTGCGCAATCTGCGTACCGGGCACCACTTCACCCAGGGCACAGTCGATTCCAACCAGGTTTGGGTGGAATTAATCCTGCGGGTGGGCGACCGGATTATCGGCCGCAGTGGAGCGCTGGACGAAGAAGGCCGCGTGGACCCCTGGGCTTATTTCCTGAACGTGTACATGCTCGACCGCTACGGCAACCGCATCGACCGCCGCAATGCCGAGGACATCTTCGTCCCGCTGTACAATCACCAGATACCGCCCGGTTCGGCCCAGGCAATCCACTACCGCTTCCGCGTGCCGGACCAGCCGTGGATCTACGGCAAAACAATCACCGTAGAGGCCAAGGTTCACTATCGCAAGTTCGACCTGACCTACATGCGATACGTGTTCGGGCCGGACTACAAAATCGATCTGCCCATCACGCTGCTAGCCCAGGATCGGGTCGATCTGCCGGTGGCAGCGGCCGGGGGCGACGGAGCCGACGTGCCCCCGGGAGCCGATCCGGAACTGGTCAGCACCGATCAGAAATCGCCCATCCCCACCTGGCAGCGATGGAACGATTTCGGCATCGCCCTGCTGTTGCAGGTGCAGGGAGCGGGCAAGTACGGGCAGTTGTCCCTCTCGCTGCGGGCGTTCGGCGAAGTGGAACGCTTGGGGCGCTGGGACGGCGCGCTGAACCAGGCCCGAGTCCATCTGGTCCGCGGCAATTGGGCCAAGGCGCAGCAGTGTTTGGATCGGGCCAAGCGGGCCGATCCGCCTGCGCCCCGGTGGCTGGTGGCCTGGGTGCAGGGAAAAATCCACCAGGGTTTCGGCCGTTGGGATCAGGCCGCGCTGGCGTTTCGCAGCATTCTGGAAGACCGCTACGAGGAGCTGCGCCGCCGCCGCTTCGACTTCAGCAAGGACGACGTGGTGATCAACGAGCTAGGGCTGACGCTTTTCAACTGGGCCAAGCTCTACTGGCGCGACGGGCAAAAGCAGCGGCAGCGCAAGCTGCTTGAGCAAGCCGCCGAGGTGTTCCATCGCACGCTGAAGCTCAACCCGGACGATCTGACGGCCCACTACAACCTGTACCAGATCTACACCATGCTGGGCGACAAACAGCGGGCTCAGTATCACCACCGGATGCACGACATCCTGCGTCCCGACGACAACGCCCGGGACGTGGCGTTGAACCTGGCCCGAAAGAAAGACCCCGCAGCCAACCACGCGGCCGAGCCCATCGTGGTGTATGACTTGCAGCGCCGCGGTGCCCCGGGGTTGCCGCCGCCGAAAGAAAAGCCGTAGCCGCCGGACTCTTCTCTGGCCTGTGTCACCACCAGCCGCCAGCTTCGGTGGGCGTGGGGGC
>WFOE01000112.1 GCA_015488215.1 Planctomycetales bacterium | reverse complement strand
TTCTTGGCCATGGGATGAGGACGCCCCTTGGCGCATTCCGGACTGGTGGCGCCCGCAGGGGGGCGACCACGGCGATTGCCGACGCACGGTACTGGTTCGCCGTGGATTTGACCTGTTCAGACAACGATGGAAAGACCTGGGCCGTAGCCATCTGGCGGCAAAAGCGGCTTTCTTCGGGCGAGTGGGGCGTGCGGCAGCGGGTGCGTTCCAACTACTGCGGCGAACTGGAGCGGGATGATAACTTGCCGCCGGAAGACATCCGCGTGCTGCAACTGATTGGGGAGCTCGGCCGTCCCATTCAAACCGACGATTACGGCAGCGGTTGGCATGGTTCTTTCCGTTATTTCGTCGGGTACATGGATCGCTGGCTACTGTCTGGCACGCTGGAACCTAACACGATGGCCCAGCTCATGGACCATCCCCGCTGGGTGGTTCAGGCCGGGATGAGAAACCGCTGGGAGGACGTGCCCACCCTTCCCCTGCACTGGACCGGCCAGTTGGTCCAGTGCCAACTGGCTTGCCGCCGGGACGCGAACTCCGGTCGCTGGTTCCTTCTTCCGCGGTTCATCACTCCGGACGGGACCGTCTGGGAAACCGACGAGCAACTGCTCGTCTTGCCGGGGAACCGCTACCTGCTGGCCGGCGGGAAAATGTACCGCATCGCCCCGGGACCGGCTCGGCACTGGTTGGAAGTGGTGTCGGTAGGCGAACTGCTCGGGGTGCCGGAGAAGGAAGTACCGGCGTTTTCCCAGTGGGCCAGCTCGCTGCTGCCCCCCGAGGCCCTGGAGCTTCTGCCCGAACCGCTGCGGTTTCCCATCCGCCGCCAGAGTCCTGCGCCGCGATTGCTGTTGCGCCGCGAGGACGAGTTCCCAAACGACTACAAGATGGAGCCGCAATTCCTGTACGGCAACCCGATCCGTTCACTGCGGCCAGAGGACCTGGAGTTGCTGCTTTCTTAAGGGGATGGCAGCAGACGCGATGACGTAGCTCCCGGCGAGCTGCCACTTGGAGAGGTCTTGGGGCTTGCGTCTTGGGTCTTGAGCAGGAGCTTCCGCACCGGGCGAGGAGAGGCTTGCGGCTTGCGACCTACGCCTTGCGCATGGAGCTTCCGCTCCAGCGGAAAAACAAGCGTTCGTACTCGTACTCGGCAGCTCGTTGCCGGTAATCGTGAATCGGCCATCCGGCGAGCCCCCGACTTTAGTCGGGAGAGGCGGTCGGGCTGCAGCCACTGGGTGCTTCCGCACCGGGGCAAGAATCAGCGCTGATTCTCGCATCCGGCGAGCCGGGGACTTCAGTCCCCGGAGGACGGCCCGGCGCTATTTGCGCAGTTCCTTGTACTGCTTGATACGTCCTTCCAGCGTGGCAATTGTCTCCTTGAGCGTGTACTCCAGGTAATAGTCTTGCGGATGCACGAGCGATTCCACGGCGATGTCCAGCGCTTGCTGGGCGTCTTTGCCTTCGAAGAAGCTCAGCGCCCGCACCGCTTCCAGCCGCACGCGCGGGTGGCCGTCGTTGACCTGCTGTTGCAGCAGCTTCAACGCGTCGGGTACCTCGCGCCGCCAGTAGCAAAGCACCCGCGTGGCGGCGGCCCGGGCCCGCGGCTCGGGACAAGTGAGCAGTTTCTTCAACAGCTCCGGGTTTACCGCATGATGGTGCTGGTGCACCCACAGGGCTTCCAGCAGGTGGTGCCAGTAGTTCGGGTCTTTGGGGTCCTGGGCTTTGACCCAGTGGTGCAGCTCGCGCACGACCTGTCCGGTGGGCCGATCGCGCAGCTCGCGGCGCACGCGGTACCGGGTGCGTAGCTCCGGCTCTTTGAGCAGTTCCAGCAGCTCCGGCACCGGAGCACCGGCAATCCGCGGGGGTTTGACCAGCGGGCGGCGCGTGTAATGGATGCGCCAGATGCGGCCGTGGGTGTGGTCGCGGTTCGGGTCGCGGATTGAATGTTGCATGTGGCCGATAAGCGGATTGCACCAGTCGAGCACGTACAGGGCACCTTCGGGGCCGAACTGAAGGTCCACCGGCCGGAACGTGGGATCGGAACTGCGCAGCAGCGGCGGCACCGGCTCGGCGAAAAAGCCGGAGCCTTCCTCCCGGCGGCGGTATTGAAGCACCCCTTGGAACCCGATGCAGTTGTTCAGCAGGTAATCGCCCTGCACTTCCTCGGGAAAGTTGCGACTGGAAACGATCTCGCAGCCGCAGGTGGGCCGCCACTGCTTGACCAGAAACTGCTTCATCCCCGGGTGCTTGCGAGGAAAGTCCACCGCCCCGGAAAAAGCCGTGCCGAAGTAGTTGGCCCCACCCGACGCGTCGGCCACGAAGTTCTGACCCCAGTGGTCGAACACGTGCCCCCAGGGGTTGGCGAACCGGTAGGAGACGAACACCTCCAGGCGCCAGCTACGCGGCTCGAAACGATACACGCCCGCGTCGGAAAGCCGCACCGGCCCGTAGGGCGTCTCGATGGAACTCTGGAAAAACGTCCCTTCCTGGAAGTAAAGGGCGCCGCCGGGTCCCCACTCGAAAGCCGAAATTGCGTGGTGCGAATCGCAGGAGTCGAACCCGTGCAGGATCAGTTCCCGCACGTCGGCCCGATCGTCCCCGTCGGTGTCTTTCAGGAACAGCAGATTCGGCTGGGCCGAAACGTACACGCCCCCGTCGCCCAGCTCGAAGCCGATGGGCAGGTACAGCTTGTCGGCGAACACCTTGCAGCGGTCGGCTCGCCCGTCTCCGTCCACGTCTTCCAGGATAAGAATCTTGTCGTTGGGCTCCTGGCCCGGGGAGATCATCGGGTAGCTGGGATTCGTGGCCACCCAGAGCCGTCCCCGGGAATCAAACGTCATGGCCACCGGGTTTTGCAGCTCGGGAAACTGTTCCTCGGAGGCGAACAGCCGCACCTGGTAGCCTTCCGGCAGCGTGAAGCGTTTGATTGCTTCGCGCGTGGGGAGGATCGGAGCCGGGTTCTTCACGTTACTGGGGATCTTGGGCAGCGGCCCGGTGTCCGAATCGTCGATCTTTTCCGGCACCGGCAGCCCTTGGGCCACGCGCCAGATGCGCCGGTCCCGCTTGGCGATCATCCGCCGCAGCTTGGCAAACTCCGGCGGAAAGTTCACCACGCCGAACGGTTTCTTCCGCCCCCCGTAGATGTAGTAGCCGTTGACGGCCCGATAGTCGTAAAAAAACTGCCGGTTCTTCTCCTGCACTTCGCGGTGCAGGGCTTGGAGTTGGTCCAGCCGCGGCAAGCTGGGGGCGCGGGGACCGAACAGCGCTTCGTCCAGAATCGGAGCCAGTTGCCGGTAGCCGTAACGGCTCAGGTGCACGCCGTTGATAGTCCAGGGCTTTTTGTCCTCTTGCATGGCCCGAGCCGTGGGATGGAACAGGTCCACAAAACCCACTCCCTGCTGTTGGGCCACGCGGCGCATGGCTCCGGTGTAGATTTCCAGTTGGGTGTTCAGCTTGCGCCAATCCGGCAACAGCGAATTGTCCGTCTGTTCGTAAGCCACCGGAGAGATGAGCACCAGCCGCGGCGGTTCCTTGCCGTTGTACTTGGTGCTGGTAATCTTTTTGACGAACCGGGTCAGGTCGTCCATGAACTTATGCACCTTCTGCGGGCCGGCGAACGATTCGTTGAACCCCCAAAAGGCCAGGATCACGTCCGGCTTGTGGTCTTCCAGCCGGTGACCGTGGTCCTGAAAATCCTTGGACCGCATCTGGATGGTCAGCTCATCACCCGACCAGCCCAGGTTGCGCACCACCAACTGATGCTTGGGGAACCGGCTGTGCAGCAGTGTTTCGAAGTAGCCGAAGTACTGCATCCGCTCCGCCAGCGCGTTGCCCAGCAGGATTACCTTGTCGCCAGGCCGAAGTTCCAGCACGCCGCCGGACTGCTGGGCGGCCGCGGGCACTGCCGAGAGCACCGCCGCAGCAAAAGCCAGCCAGCAAAAGAGTCTCGGCCAGCGGAACCCAAGCGGGAGCAAAGAACCAAACGACCGGCGTGCCGACATGGGAGTTCCTCCTGATTGGTTGCAATGTGCCAACGGCTCCCAAGGATTATCCGAGCCGGGCAAAGGAATGTCGAAAAAAGGCGGGAAACTTCATCATAACTGCCGCGGAAACCCAATTCCAGCAACACCGACTTCTCTGACGCCGACTGAAAGGACGTCAGGTCGCTTCTGTGAAGTAATGAGTGTGTGAAAGTTGCCAACGGCAAAACTTCCCCTGGAGATTTGCCCCGGAGGGTGCAAAACGCTCCGGGTGGGGAAACATTTGCCCCGGGCCGGGCGGTGATACACAATGGCACCGGCGTGATTTTCCCCCGTGCCGTTTCCCGCCTCTGGTGCAAAGGAGCCGCCGAAGATGCCGTCCCTGCCTCGACGAGTCCGGCCCTTGCTTCTTCCTGCCGCCTGGTTTGTCGCCGGCGTGTTGCTTGCCGCGGGAGGGCTTCCGGCCCGGCAGTGCCCGCCGGGCGCACGGCTCCTGCTGACCCTGGGCGAATTGAGCGACCACTGGGTGGTAACCGGCTGCCAGGCGCAGCTTTGCGACGGGGTGCTGGAGCTCCTCGCCGGCAACGGGCTGGTGCGCACCCACCACCCGCAGCGGGACTTTCTGTTGCGGTTGGAATGGAAGCCGCAGCGGAAGGAGAAGTACGATTCCGGGATTTATTTCCGCGCTCCGCTCCCCGAGCCGGGACGCCCCTGGCCGCCCGGCTACCAGATTAATCTGCTCCAGGGGCACGAAGGGCAGGTGGGCGGCCTGCCCGGGGCCAGACCCCGCCCGGACCTGGTCAAACCGGGCTGCTGGAATCGCATGGAACTGCTGGTCCAGGGCGACCGGGCCCAGTTGAAGATTAACGGCCGTTTGGCCTGGGGCGTTTCCGGGTTGAAACGCTCCTGGGGCTATGTGGGCCTGCAGGCCGAAGTGCCCGGCGGCGGGCGGTTCGCCTTTCGGAACGTGGAGCTGGTGGAACTGGCCCACCGGCCGCTGCTTACCCCGGATGGGTTCTCCGAGCACTGGGAACCGGCCGATCCCCGACGCGGCCAGTGCTGGAAGATGGACCGGGACCTGCTCCTTTGCACCGGGGAACGAGGCACCTGGCTTCGCAGTCGCAAGCAATACGCGGATTTCAATCTGCGGTTGCAATACCGCTTGCAGCCCGGGGGGAACTCCGGCGTGTACGTGCGCGTTCCCCGCAGCGGAGAGCACCGCGGCCGCTCCCTGGGCGAGAAGGACGCCGGGGTGGAGATTCAGATTCTGGACGATGCCGCCCCGCGGTACAAAAACCTGAAGCCCTATCAGTATTCGGCCAGTGTCTATGCCATCGTGCCGGCCCGGCCGCGGGTGGCACATCCGGCGGGCAAGTGGAACTCGCTGGAAATCGACTGCCGCGGTACGCGCTATCGCATCTGGCACAACGGCCACCTGGTGGTGGATGCCGACGCCAAGAGCCATCCGGAACTGGCCCAGCGGCGGCTGAAAGGCTACCTGGGGCTTCAGAACCACAGCGAGCCGGTCTGGTTCCGCCAGGTGCGTATCGGTCCCCCGCTGCCGCAGTAGCGGCGGGGCGGTCCTTGGGTCCTCTGTTGCTGGAAGAAAACCGCCATGCCTCCGCGTTGCCAGGTGGTGCCTCTGCCGGAACACCAGGTGCAGTTCCTGCTGCAAGGCCGGGAGTGTCTTCGCTGGCACTTCGGCCCGCAGTATCCCCGGCCGTTCTTCTACCCGGTGGTGGGTCCTTCGGGACACACGCTCACGCGGATGGGACACCCCGGTGCCCCAAGCGAAGACCATCACCGCTCGCTCTGGTTCGCCCACTTCAAGGTGGCCGGCAAGAACTTCTGGAACGACCGCACCCGCTGCCGCATCGTGCAGCGGCAGTGGCTCGTGTACCGGGACGGCGACCAGGAAGCGGGCGTGGCCGTGCTGCTCCACTGGCTGGACGAACAAGCCCACGTGCTGATGCAACAGCAGATGGTGGCCGTGGTCCATCCGCACTGGAGCCAGCGGGAACTGCTCTCCCGAGGAGAGTGGCTGCTAGAATTGCAAAGCACGTTCCGGCCCGGCCCCGGCCGCCGCGAGCTGGTGCTGGAGAAAACCAACTTCGGTCCCTTGGGCATCCGCGTGGCCAAGACGCTGAGCGAACACTTCGGCCAGGGCCGGCTCACCAGCAGCGAAGGCCGCACGGGAGAACGGGCCATCTTCGGCCGACGCGCCGCCTGGATGGACTACAGCGGCCCGGGCGGAGCGGGCACGGTGGAGGGAATTACCTGTTTCGACCACCCGGCCAACCCGAACCACCCCTGCGGCTGGCACGTGCGGAGCAACGGCTGGATGGGGCCTTCGCTTTGCATGTTCGGCGACCAGCGATTCTCCAGCGAATCGCCGCTGCAAGTGCGCTATCTGCTGCACATCCATGCCGGAGAGCTGGACACGCGCCGGGCCGCGGCCGTGGCGGCTTGGTTTGCCCATCGGTCCGCCTGGCAAGTGGTCCCCGCCCGGCGACCGCATGAGGAGTACCGGCTCCAGTTAGGCTGAAGACACCTCGGCTGGGGGAATCCGGCCCGGGGGAACCTGTTCCGGCCGGGCGGCTCAAGCTGCGCGGCGGAGAATCGAAGTGGCTCCCTGGCGCTGGCTTTGGGTATCGAGAATCGAAAGCAGCTCTCCCGGTGTGACGCAGCACCACAGGTGGCGATGGACCAGTTCCTGGGCCAGCTCCAGGGCCAGCGTGACCGCCTGGGCTCCCCGGCCACTGAGCAGTGCTTCGGCCGGAACCAGCAAGTGCAAATAGCGGTACTGGTCGCGTTTTCGTCGGGCCAGATGGGCGAAGGCCGACACCTGCCGCGGCACCAGATGGGTAACCGGCAGCCGACGCAACCCGTAGCGAAGCACCTGCAAGGCCCCGGTGTCCGTCCCCGCGGCGCCGCGCCGCAGCAACCGAGCGGGCCAGGAAAGAGGCTGCGGCAACGTTACCACGGCCTGGATTCCCCGCCGGACCAGCAAGTCCCCGTGCGGAGAAGCCCACGTTCCGGTTACCGCCACCGCCCGAAGCACGTCGCCCGGGTGGTGCTCCTGGGCCTTCTGGATTGCCATCCCCAACGACTCTCTTGCGGCCTTTTCCGAGGCCAAGGTCGGCGAGAGCGACACAATCCGTTCGCCCGAGGGAAGTTCCCCCCCGGCCTGGTCCCCCTCGCAGCCGACAATCCAGGCGGCTTGCAGCGCCCGGCGACGAAGTTCCCGCTGGAAGGAAAGAAGGCAGTCTTCCAGTTCAGGATGGGTGCGCAGCAGTTCCCGATTGCTGGCGTCCACCGAGAGCATCAACCACCGAGCCGGTGCCTGAGAGCAGGGAGAAGCAAGACTCATAACCCCTCCTTTGGGCGATTGCGAATCCGTCGAAACGGGGGACCGGCCAACCACCCGGGGCCGGTCGCGTGCGCGGGGCCAGTGATAGGTTTCGGCCTGGGCACAGCCGAACCTGGAGCGTTTCCCCCCAGGTGGCGGCGTTCCCCTGAGCAGCAGGCGGCAAATCAGATTGGCTTTTCCTCTGCCACGCAGCTTTTGCAGATAGCCAGGACTCACAGGCTAAAGGTTTATCCAAGGAGGGTAGGTTGCGAAGTATAAGCGAAGACCACCGGATGGCGGCTCAGAGAAAGGCCGTCACCGATTCCCGAGCACCGAGTCCCGAGCACCGAGAACGAGCTACCGATTACCGGTTGCGAGAACGAACGCTTGGTTTTTCGCCGGAGCGGAAGCTCTTCCCCATTCCCTCCACGCCCCCAAGCCTTCATCCCCTCAAATGTGGAAGCACCGCGTGCGCAAGCCGACTCTCGTCCTGGAAGGGGCCCGATGTGCAATCCCGGTCGGCCGCAGCTACAATCGGAGAGTCCTTTTCGCCTACTCCTTCACCTACTCGTAGCTCGTCCGGGAAACGGCACACTATGAAATCCTCGCAACGCCTCTTCGCCCTTATCGGGTGTAGCTTTCTGCTGCTCTGGGCGGGAATGCACTCTTGCCCTCTGCTGGCTCAGGTGCCGGACCCTTACGCCGCTTTCGTGGCCAAAACGCCGCCGCTTTCCCCTCAGGAACAGCAGAAAAAGTTCCACCTGCCCCCGGGGTTTGAAATCCAACTGGTGGCCGCCGAGCCGCAGATTGCCAAGCCAATCAATTTGACTTTCGATTCCCAAGGGCGGCTCTACGCCACCTGCACGCTGGAGTACCCGTTCCCCGTGCCAGAGGGGAAGCCGGGACGGGACTTCGTGGCCCGTATCCGCGTCGGTCCCGGCGGCAAAGCCGTCCGGGTGGAAAAAGTGGTGACGGGACTGAACATCCCCATTGGGGTGGAACCGGTAGGGGATGCCTTGCTGCTGTGGAGCATTCCGGCCGTTTACGAATATCGCGATGCGGACCGCGACGGCCGCTACGAACAGCGCCGCAAACTACTCACCGGGTTCGAGTACCGCGACACCCACGGCATGATCAACTCGCTCAGCTACTGGATCGACGGCTGGGTGTACGCCTGCCACGGATTTGCCAATCGCTCGCACGTGCGAGGCCAGCACGGCTCCCAGATTACCATGCACTCGGGCAACACGTTCCGCTTTCTTCCCGAGGGGACGCACCTGGAGCATTTTACCCACGGGCAGGTGAATCCGTTCGGATTGGCCTGGGACCGCTGGGGGCAGCTCTTTTCGGCCGATTGCCATTCCCGACCGGCCTATTTGCTGCTGCCCGGGGCTTACTACCCGAGTTTTGGTCGCCCTCACGACGGGCTGGGCTTTGGCCCGGAACTTTTCCGGCACTCGCACGGCTCGACGGCCATCGCCGGCATCGTCTGCTACCAGGCCGAACAGTTTCCTGAGGAGTACCGCAACAACCTGTTCATCGGCAATCCGGTAACCAACCGCATCAATCGCGACCGGCTGCACCGGCACGGAAGCAGCTATCGTGGAGAGGAAATGCCGGACTTTCTCCGCTGCGACGATCCCTGGTTCCGACCCGTGGACGTGGAGCTGGGACCCGACGGAGCGATTTACGTCGCCGATTTCTACAACCGCATCATCGGCCATTACGAAGTGCCGTTGGACCACCCGGGCCGCGACCGCCACCGCGGGCGGATATGGCGGATTGTTTACACGGGCAAAGGGGCGCATCGCCCGGACGAGCCTCTGCCGGACCTGAGCCGGGCCGGGGTGCCCCGGTTGATACGCTGCTTGGGCCAGGCTAACGTGACCCGGGCCCGACTGGCCGTGCACGAGCTGGTTCGCCGGCCCGAGGACGACGTGCTGCCGCGGGTGGAAGCGTTGTTTTCTTCCGGGGCCGAGTCGATTCCCCAGCAGCGGGCGTTTGCCCTCTGGGTGCTTTTGCGCCGGAAACGACTGACCGCCCGGCACGTGCAGCAGGCCGCCGCCGATCCCAGTCCGCTGGTGCGGGTGCACGCCCAGCGCGTGCTGGGCCAGTTGCCCTGGCAAGGGCCGGAGTCTCTGTGGCCCGAGGAAGGGGAGCCGCGGCGTCTGGTGCATCGGGGCTTACAGGATCCTCATCCGCTGGTTCGGCGAGTGGCCGCCGCGGCCCTGAGCCGCCACCGCTCCTTGGAAAACCTGCGGCCGTTGCTGGCCCTCTGGCGGCGGACGCCTCCCGAAGACGATTACCTGGTGCATACGGTACGGATGGCGTTGCGAGACCAGTTGCTGCTGCCCGGGGCGTATGAACGCCTGCCCCGGCTGTTGGCCGACGACTCGGACGCCTGGGCCCGTCTGGCTCAACTGAGTCTGGGTGTGCCCCGGCCCGAGGCCGCTCGGTTCCTGCTCCGGCAACTCGACCAAAGCCCGGCAACGCGCTGGCCCGAGCCTTGGCTGACTCACGTAGTGCGCCATCTGGAGGCCAAAGAGCTTTCCGCCTGGAGCCGCACCGTGGCCGAAAAGCTCGGTGCGCTGGAAGCCCTCCAGCGGCTCAAGCTGCTGGAGGCCATCCATCGCGGCTATCGGCAGCGAGGGACCGCCTGGCCCCAGCCGCTGGCCCAACTGGCCGTGCGGACGGCCCGGGAACTGCTCGCCTCAGGCGACAATTTTCGCACAATCCGGGCTCTGCGGTTTATCGAACAGGTCCGGGCCGGGGAAATGGCCCCGGAACTGCAGCGATTGATTGCCCGAAAACAGGCCGATACCACCCTGCGCGGCGGGGCCATTCAGGCCCTGGCTGCGGTCAAAGGGGCCCAGGCGGCTCCCGTGCTGTTTGCCGTGCTGGAAGACGGCCAAGCCCCGTTGGACTTGCGGCAGAAAGCGGCCCATCACCTGGGCACTTTCGGCCAGACGGAGGTGCGGCGCAAGTTGCTGCAAGCCATGGAACACTTGCCGCAGCCGGTGGCTCGCGTGGCAGCGGGCTTTTTTGCCTGGGATGCCCGCTGGGCCCCCCGGCTGTTGGATGCGGTGCAGACCGGGCGCGTGGACGCCCGCGTACTGCAAGACGCCCACGTAATCCGCGGCCTGCAACGCCACGTGCCGGAAGCGAAAAAACGCCTGCGGGAACTGACGGCCCATCTGCCCCCGCTCAAGGAGTCGCTACGCCGCCAGATCCGGCAGCGTGCCACCCTGGCGGCCCAGAACCGTGGCAATCCCGACCGCGGCCGGGCCTTGTTCGAAAAACACTGCCAGGCGTGCCATCGGCTCCAGAACCGAGGGAACAAAGTCGGCCCGGAACTGGACGGCGTGGGCTTGCGCGGCCCGCTCCGACTGGCCGAAGACCTGCTGGACCCCAGCGCTCGGGTCGATCAGGCGTTTCGGGCCACGCAGCTCCTCACCGCCGAAGGGAAGGTCCTGACCGGGCTCAAGCTGGCCGACCGGGGCCAGGTCGTCGTGCTGGTCAACAGCGAGGGCCGGCAAGTGGAAGTCCCCCGCGACCAGATCGAAGCCGAACAAGTGCTGCCGCTTTCGCCCATGCCGGCCAACTTCGCCCAGGTGCTCTCGCCCCAGGAAACGGCCGACCTGCTCAGCTTCCTGCTCCAACAGCGGTAAACCGCCCAACAGAAGAATCCCCCGGCGGGCAAGTGAGGGGGAAGCGAAGGCTTGGGGGCGTGGAGGCTTGGGGAAATGGAGGGAGAGCTTTTGCTCCGGCGGAAAAGCAAGCGTTCGGGATCGTACTCGTACTCATGTTCGTACTCGGTAGCTCGTTATCGGGGATCGGCGATTCAACGAGCCGCCGACTTCAGTCGGCGGAGGACGGCAAGGCGAGCCGGGGACCTCAGTTCAGGGAGGAAAAACACCAACAAGCGTTTGTCACCCCCTTGGGGACCTCTGCCGGTGGTTCTCGACCAGGTGACGGTGCGGGTTTATGATGAAGTGTAAAGTCCCGTGTTGTGCCTTGGCCGGTCCAGGCGGTTGCCGCCTCCTGGCTGGGTGGTCCTCTTGCTCCCCGTGGTGGAAAGCCTTACTGGGACCATGGACGTCGTTTATCGCTGCCCGCGCTGCCAGCAGCAGAACCAGGCTCCGGTGGACCCCCAGGGGGGCGAATTCACCTGCGCCGGCTGCGGGCTGAAGATTGCCTACCAGGCCGAAGACGTTTCCCAGGGCCGCTTGCGGCGCTGCCTGGTGTGTCCCAGCGACGACCTGTACGTGCGCAAGGACTTTCCGCAAAAGCTGGGCTTCTGGATCGTGGTGCTGGGCTTTGCGGCCAGTTGTGTCACCTGGTACTTCCGCCAGGTGGTGGCCACGTTTGCCATTTTATTCGGCACAGCGGGACTGGATTTGCTGTTGTATCTGTTTTTCGGCAACGTGCTGACCTGCTACCGCTGCCACGCCCTGTATCGGGGCGTGGAAAACCTGGAGGAACACGGCCCCTTCGACCTGGAAGTGCATGAACGGCACCGGCAGATTGCCGCTCGCTTGCAACAACAGGCCGAGGCGCAGCCCTCGGAGCTGACCGCGGGCAAGTCCTGACCCGGTCCCCGTACCCTATGTAGCCAACAAGCCGGTCCCGGCCGGCAGAGCCGCCTGGTGCCCGCGCCCCCTCCGGCAAGCGTTTTCCCGGGGCAGGTGCTTGCCAGGTGGAAGTGTTTCTGCCCCCTGTGGCCGGAACCGGAGAATCGCCACCACGACCATGGACCCCCAACGGCAACGCATCCAGGAAGACCTGCGCGGCGTGATTAGCGGCCAGGTGCGCTGCGACGAAGCGATGCTGGAACTCTACGGGTCCGACGCCAGCATCTACCAGATCCGCCCCCTGGCCGTGGTGGTGCCTCAGACGCTTGACGACGTGGTGGCCTGTGTCCAATACGCCGCCGAACACGGCGTGCCGATCCACGCTCGCGGAGCCGGCTCGGGACTGGCCGGGGGATGCCTGGGACCGGGCATCGTGGTGGATTTTTCGCGCTACCTGCGCCGCATTCTGGCCCAGGGCGAAGACTGGATCACCGTCCAGGCCGGACTGGTGCACGAACAACTCAACGCCCACTTGCGCACCCAGGGGCGCCTGTTCGGTCCCGACCCGGCCACCAGCCGCGTAACCACCCTGGGCGGTACCGTGGCCGTCAACGGTTCGGGCAGCCACTGGTTGTTGTACGGGGCCACGCGGGACCACGTGCAGCACGTGCAAATGGTGCTGGCCACCGGCGAGGTGGTGGATCTGCGTCCCGTGTCGGTCGAGGACGTGCGGGCTTGCCGGTTGCCCGAAGCCCTGGACCGCATCGCCCGCGGCGTGTTGCAACTGCTGGAAGAAAACGCTTCGCTGGTCCAGGCCCACCAGCCCCGGACCAAAGTGAACGCCTGCGGTTATTTGCTCGACGGGGTGCTGGAAGGAGACACGCTCCACCTGCCGCGGCTGGTGGTGGGCTCCGAAGGTACGCTCGGGCTGTTTACGCAAATTACCGTGGGCACTGTGCCGCTGAAGCACCACCGGGGAGTGGCGCTTGCGTTTTTCGATTCGCTGGAACAGGCCGTTACCGCCGCGCTGGAGCTGCTGCACTTGGGCCCTTCGGCCTGCGACCTGGTGGATCGGCGGCACTTGAACCTGGCCCGGGAAACCGACCCCCGTTACCTGGGCCTGATTCCCCGTTCGGCCGAGGCGGTGCTGCTGGTGGAGTTCCAGGACGATTCGCCCCAGCAGGTCCGCGACCAGCTCCAGTTGCTTGCCGAGCGCTTGCGGCGTCGGCGCGTTCGGGCCATGGACGTGCGGCTGGCCCTTGATCCGGAGGAAGTGGAGCTGTTCTGGAACCTGGCGTTGCGGGTGGTGCCCACGCTTTACCGGGTACGCGGGCAGCGTCGGGCTGTGCCCGTGGTGGAAGACGTGGCCGTTCCACCGGAGCGGCTGACGGAGTTCCTGGGCCGGCTGCAACGCGTGCTGAAAGAAACCGAAACGGTCGCGTCGCTTTTCGGCCACGTGGCCCAGGGCCAGTTGCACTTGCGCCCGTTTTTGGACCTGGCCGATCCGCGCGACCGCCGCCGCATGAAGCAACTGGCCGCCCGACTGTACGAACAGGTGCTGGACGTCGGCGGCACGATCAGCGGGGAGCACGGCGACGGGCTGAGCCGCAGCGGTTTTGTCAAACTGCAATACGGCCCTTTGTACCCGGTCATGCGGCGAATCAAGCGGCTGTTCGATCCGCAAAACATTTTCAATCCCGGCAAGATTATCGCCGAAAGCGAATCGCCCGCGGTGGATCGCCTGCGGGCGGTGGAGCTGGCCGTGGGCGACTCGGCCGAGCAGGGGGCCGACGGCGCTCCGCAGCCGGAGTTGAACTGGTCGCTGGAATCGGTGCTGGCCGAAGCCCGGCGGTGCAACGGCTGCGCGGCTTGCCGCGTGCAATCGGCACCGCAGCGGATGTGTCCCATCTTCCGCTTCGCCCCGGCCGAGGAAGCCTCGCCTCGGGCCAAAGCCACGCTGATGCGAGCGGTACTCACCGGCCAGCTTCCGCCCGAGGCAATGGCCAGCGAGGAGTTCAAGCAGGTGGCCGACCTGTGCATCAACTGCCAGATGTGCCGCCTGGAATGTCCGGCCGAAGTGGACATCCCCCGGTTGATGATTGAAGCCAAGGCCGCCTACGTGCGGACTAACGGGCTGCAAGGCGTGCAGTGGTTGTTGACTCGGCTGGACCTGGTGGGACGGCTGGGGACGCGGTTCCCTCGGCTTTTCAACTGGGCGTTGGGCACCCGGTGGACCCGCTGGGCTATCGAAAAGTTCTGGGGATTGGCCCAGGGGCGCAAACTGCCCCGCTTTGCCCGCGGACCGTTTCTGAAAAAAGCGGCCCGGCGCAGGCTTACCCGGCCCACGCGCCGCAGCGGTCGCAAGGTGCTGTTTTTTGTGGACTACTACGCCAACTATCACGACGTGGAACTGGCCGAAGCCTTGGTGGCCGTGCTGGAACACAACGGCGTGGCCGTGTATGTGCCCCCTGAGCAGACGTACTCCGGCATGGCGATGGTGGCCCAGGGGGTACTCGACGCCGCTCGGGCTCAAGCCGAGCACAACGTCCGCCTGCTGGCCGAGGCGGTTCGCCAGGGCTACACGATTGTAACCACCGAACCTTCGGCCGCGCTGTGCCTGGTGCGCGAATACCCCGCCCTGCTGGACGACGAAGACGCCCGACTCGTGGCCGCCCATACGGTCGAAGCCTGCACCTATCTGTGGCGGCTGCATCTGGCCGGACAGTTGCAACTGGATTTCCGCCCCTTGCACGTTACGTTGGCTTACCATGCCCCCTGTCACCTGATTGCCCTGGAAGTGGGCACGCCGGGACTGAACCTGCTGCGGCTCATTCCCGGAGTGACGGTCCGCCATCTGGAAGAAGGCTGCTCGGGCATGGCCGGCACGTTCGGGCTGGCGAGGGCCAACTTCCGGCGGAGTCTTCGGGCCGGCTGGGGGTTGATTACCGCCATCCGCCGCCAGGAAGTTCAGGCCGGCACCACCGAGTGCAGCGCGTGTAAAATGCAAATGGAACAAGGAACCACCAAGCCCACCGTGCATCCGATTAAGCTGCTGGCCCTGGGCTACGGCCTGATGCCGCAGTTGGAACGCTTGCTCACCACGCGTAGCGAGGAGCTGTTCGTCTCCTGAGCCGACCCGGCCGAGCCGCGCGTCGGTCCCGGCCGAGGCGTGCCGTCCCCCAAACGCCGGGAAACTTGGAAGAACCCTGCCGAAAAACCTCTCCGCCGGAAAAGCGAGCCACCGATGAGTGTCATCCGCGTCCAACTGTTTGCCGCCGCCCGCGACCTGGTGGGAAGCGACGTGGTGGAGGTTCCGGCCACCGAGCCGCTCACCGCAAGCCAGCTCAAGCAACGGCTGCTGGAACTTTATCCGGCCCTGGAACCGATGGCCCCGGCATTGCAACTGGCCGTCAATTGCCGGTTTGCTTCCGGCGATCAGCAGATCGAGCCGCAGGACCAGGTGGCCTGCATCCCGCCGGTAAGCGGCGGCTAAGTACCCAGCCAATACTCATTACTCATTGAGTACACCGGCAAACGATCCTACTCAGCGTTTCGGCGAGCCCCGGACTTTAGTCCGGGGAGGTAAGTGGAAACGCTTTCTGTTATTTCTCCTCCGGGGACTGAAGTCCCCGGCTCGCCGTGTGCAAGAATCGGCGCTTATTCTCACATCGGAGCGGAAGCTCCCAGTGGCTGACGGCCCTGCTATGCTCCGGGAGCTTGCGCTCCCGGCTCGCCGTTTGCCGATTTGCAATTGCAGATAACGAGTTGCCGATTGCGAATTGCGAGCACGAGTACGAGTACGAACGTTTGCGTATCCGCTGGAGCGGAAGCTCCTTGCGCAGGGCGCACGGCGCAAGCCGCTCTAGTCCTGCCCGGGCGATTCCAGTGTGGCCACTTCGTCCAGGAAGTCGCGCACGTCCTTGAACTGGCGATACACACTGGCAAAGCGGACGTAGGCTACGTGGTCCAGGTGTTTGAGCTGCTGCATAATCTGTTCGCCGATGGCCTGGGAAGGCACTTCGGTGTCGTATTCGGCGTAGATAGCCGCTTCGACCGCGGCCACCAGGTCGTTGATCTGTTCGGCGGAGATGGGCCGCTTCCAGCAAGCCTTTTGCACGCCGCGGAGAATCTTTTCCCGGTCGAACGGTTCCCGTTCGTTGTGTTTTTTAATTACGTAGAGGGTGGGCTTTTCCACCCGTTCGTACGTGGTGTAGCGGCGGCCGCAGCCGAGACATTCGCGGCGGCGGCGGATGACGGTCCCCCCTTCCGCGCTGCGGGAATCGATGACCCGGTCGTTGTCCTGCTGGCAGTAGGGGCACTTCATGGTCGTTTGCCGTGCTACGGGCCGCGGGGGCCAGGGGCGGCGAAGCTACTTGCCATCCCGGTCCTGCTGGCCGCGGAGCCGTTTCTGAGCCAGGGCCCAGTTGCGTCGCTGGCGCGAACTGGGGATGTTCATCGCCTTGCGGTACTTGGTCACCGTGCGGCGAGCCACCTTGATGCCGTGTTTGGCCAGCTCTTTGGCCAGCTCGTCGTCGCTCAAGGGGTTGGACTTGTCTTCTTTGTCGATGATTTCCTGGAGCTTGATACGCACCACGTCCCAGGCCACTTCCTCGCCTCCTTCGGTGGAGGTGCCGCCGACGAAGAAACGCTTGAGCGGAAAGATTCCTCGGGGGGTCTGAATCCACTTGTCGTCCACCGCCCGGGAAACCGTGGTCACATGCACGCCCACCCTATCGGCAATCTGCTGCATTTTGAGCGGGTGAATGAACTCCGGCCCTTTTTCCAGGAAATCCTGCTGGTGATCGACGATGGCCTGGGCCACCTTTTGCAGCGTGTTGCGACGCTGCTCGATGGAGTCGATGAGCCACTGGGCGGCGTTGATCTTGCGGCGGATGTAGTCTCGCACCTTCTCGTCGGCCGTGCCGTTTTCCAGCATGCGGCGGTAGTCCTGCCGGATGTAGAGCCGCGGGATGCGTTCGTCTTCCAGTCGCACGCGCCAGCGGCCCTGCTCGTCCTTTTCTACGTACACGTCCGGGGTGACGGGAGCCGTGGGCGTGTATTCGAACTCGGCCCCGGGGCGTGGGTTCAGCTTGCGCAACTGTTCCAGGGCCCCTTGGAGTTGTTCCAGCGTGTAGTCGGTCTTGCGCTGGATGGCCGGTAGGCGATTGTGGAGCAGATCGTCCAGGTGGTCGGCGATCAGCGTGCGCAGTTCCTGGTAGTAGGGCATCTCGGGCGAAAGTTGCAGCAGCAGGCATTCGCGCAAGTCCCGCGCGGCCACGCCCGGGGGATCCAGCCGCTGCACGATCCGCAAGGCTTCTTCGGCCAGGCGGCGTCCTTCCTCGCCCCATTCGGCCGGTACCAGGTCTTCCAGCGGCACGGGCAGCCGCCCGCTGGAATCCAGCGAGCCGATAATCCGTTCGGCCAGCTCGCGCACCCGCGGCTCCAGCTCGAAGTAGCCGAGCTGTTCCAGCAAATAGTCCTGGAGCGAACGGGGCCGACCCACGGCGTTGGCCATCAGGTCGTGGTCGCGCTGGGCCAGCTCTTCGCGGCGGTTGCTGGAGACCCGGGGCCGGTCGTCGAAGTCGTCGTTGAACTCGGCAATCTGGTCGGCCACCGATTCCAGACGCTGGAAGTCTTCGGCGTTGTCCGAATCCTCGCGGATGACCAGCTCCCGTTCGTCCTCGGTGGGCACGTCCGGCGGCGGAGCCTCTTCTTCGGCCGGAGGTTCGGGAAGCACGTCCTCCGGCGGGGTTTCATCCACCTCCAGCACGGCGTTTTCCTCCAGTTCCCGTTCAATCCGCTCCTGCAACGCGGTGATGGGCAACTGGAGGATTTCCATCGACTGAATCATCCGCGGGGCCAGCACCATCTTCTGCTGCTGGAGCTGCCGCTGTTGCTGATGCTGGCCCAGAGAAAGTCGCATAGGAAAACCTGCCGTTTATTTTCAAGCGAATGGGAATCGTTCGGTTCGTTCAGGGACCGCCGTGGTTTGTTTGCCGGGTCAGTTCTGTTGGGGTTCCGCGTCCGCCGCGGGGGTACTTCCCGGCTGGAACTCCTGCCGCAGCCGGATGGCGTCGCTCAACACGTCCCGATTGGCAAATTCCAACACACTGCCGCTGGTGATGCCTCGGGCCAGTCGGGTCACGCGGACCGGATAGTCCTGCAACAGGTTGCTCAGGTAAAGCGCGGTGCCGTCCCCTTCCGTGGTGGGATTGGTGGCCAGCAGCACTTCGCGAAAACTCCCTTCGGCCACGCGGCGTTGCAGGGCTTTGATGGTCAGGTCCTCCGGGCCGACCCCTTCCAGCGGCGCGATGCGGCCCAACAGCACGTGGTACAGTCCCCGATAGCACCCGGTCTTTTCCAGGGCAATCAGGTCTCGGGGCTGTTCCACCACACACAGCACGTCCTGCTGGCGGGTGGGATCGCGACAAATGTCGCACAGCTCCTCTTCCGCCAAATTATAACACACGCGGCAGTGCCGGACGTTGGTCTTGACCAGACGAATGGCCTCGGCCAGCCGCAGGGCCTCCTCGGCCGGCACCCGGAGCAGGTGGTATGCGATGCGTTCGGCCGACTTTTTGCCCACTCCCGGCAGCCGGGCCAGCTCGTCGATCAGTTGGGCAACGGCTCCCGAGCTACTCATCACACCTGGCACATCTGGCAGAAGGAGTTCACGTTTGCTCCGGTGCGGCAAAGTGCGCCGTCTCTTTCTCGCCCGAAACGCACCCGAGCCGCATCCGCGTCTATCCTACTGGGTCGGTCCTCGAAAAGCGATCCCTGCGTTTTGCCCCCGATGGCCATCGACGCCTGCACTGCGGCCCTCTACTGGTCGGGCTCTTCCGGGGCGGTCAGCTCGTTCAGGTCTGGCAGGATTGCTCCCATTTGTTCCTGGGTGGCCTGGGCCATGTAGGCGCGGGCTTTTTCCATCGCTTCGTTGGCGGCGGCCACCACCAGGTCTTCCAGCAGCTCGCGGTTCTCTTCGCACAACAGCGAAGGATCAATCTGGCAGCGGACCAGGTTCCCCATTCCGTTGCATTCCACGCGGACCATGCCTCCGCCGGCTGCCCCCTCGGCGCGGTAACGCTTGAGCCGTTCGCTCACTTTCTCCAGCCGCTGGCTCAGTTGCGAAGCGTTCCGCAACATGCTCATCAGGTTGCCTAGTCCTCGGAACAAGATGCTGGCTCCTTCGACCAAGGGGAAAATGGCGACCATCGGCCGCCGGACCGTCTTTTTCCATTGTACGCGGCTATTCTACGCCGCGAGGTCTTTTCGCCAGAAGAGGGAATCACTCCGCCCGGTCGTGCGGTTCTCCGGCACGGGAATCCGTCTCGCCGCCTCCGGCCGGTTCCACCACCGCCGCGGCCCCCTGGCGGCGCGCGTCGGCTACGGCCGTCATCCGCCCGGTGGCCGAATCGACCAGCACACAGTGGGCATCGCCCTGCGTGCCTCGGTGAAACACCACCTGGTGGCCCCGATGGCGCAGGCCCTCGATGACCTTTTGCCACCGGGGATCGTCGCACTGTTCGGCCATCACGCGGTCGGGCAGCCATTGGTGGTGGATTCGCGGAGCGGCCACCGCTTCCGGCAGCGGCTGGCCCAGTTCCAGCGTGCGCACCAGCAGGCAGACGACCGTGTTGATAATCGTCCGCCCGCCGGGACTGCCCAACACCAGCACGACGCGGCCGTTGCGCGTAACCAGCGTGGGCGACTGGGAGCTGAGCATCCGCTTGCCAGGTGCGGGCAGGTTGGCCGCCGTGCCGATGTTTCCTCGGGTATCGGTGTGGCCCGCCTTGCGGTTGAAGTCGCCCATTTCGTTGTTGAGCAGAAATCCGGCCCCACGGACCACCACCCGCGAGCCGTAGCTCATCTCCAGCGTGTAGGTGTTCGAGACGGCCATTCCCCGCCCATCCACCACCGAAAAGTGCGTGGTCTGCATACCTTCTTCGACGATGGGCAGATCGGGAGCCAGTTCCCGGCTGGGGGTGGCTTGCCGCGGGTCAATTGAGCGGGCCAGCCGGGCCGCATAGCTTTTGGAAGTGAGGAACCGCGGGATGGTCACAAAATCCGGATCCCCCAAGTGCCTGGCCCGGTCCAGGAAACTCCGTCGCATCGCCTCGGCCACCAGGTGCCAGGTTTGCGCGGACCAGGGACCCAGGCTGCGCAGCTCGAAGCGTTCCAACTGGTTCATGGCCAGCACGGTGCAGATGCCGCCCGAGCTTGGCGGCGGGGCTCCGTAGATAGTGTAGCCGCGATACTGCCCCTGCACGGCCACGCGCAGTTTGGCCCGGTAGCGGGCCAGGTCCTCGGCCGTAATCAGCCCGCCGCTTGCCTGCATCTGCCGCACGATTAGCCGGGCGATTTCGCCTTGGTAGAACGCCTTGGGGCCTTCCCGGGCTAGCAGCCGCAGCGTGCGAGCCAGCTCCGGCTGCCGCAGCAGGTCCCCTTTGCGCCACGGGCGGCCCTGCGGGTGGCCGAACGTCCGCCGCAGTCCGGCAAAGGGTTTACTGTCCGGGTCCTGTAGCACGCGGTTGAGACTTCGGGCCAGGGCATCACTTACCGGGAACCCCCGCTCGGCCAGTTCGATTGCGTCCCGCAGCAGCCGTCGCCAGGGCAAGCGCCCGTAGCGGCAATGGGCCAGGTGCAGCCCGGCCACGGTGCCGGGCACGCCCACGTAACGGGCCCCCAGGGTCTTTTCGCCTAAGGGGTACATATCTACTTTGGCCGCCGCGGGAGCGGTTTCCCGATAGTCCACGCACCAGACCGGTTGTCCCGGTCCGGGCAGCACCAGCATGAATCCGCCGCCGCCGATGTTGCCCGCCTCGGGCCAGGTGACCGCCAGCGTAAAAGCCACGGCCACGGCCGCGTCCACGGCGTTGCCCCCTTCGCGGAGCACCTGCACGCCGGTCCGCGTGGCCCAGGGACACACGCTGGCTACCGCCCCGCCGCGACCTTGGGCCACGTGAGGCCGGGCCACCTGTTGGGCCCAGCCGCAAGTGGAAAGCACCACCAGCAGGCTCGCAGCCAGTGCAAGCCGACATCGGGAAAGCATATTGCGAATCATCACTCAGCTCCCTGGGAACTGTCGGGGGCCGCGGGCACCTCCGCGGTGGCCGATTGCGCAAGGGGCCGGCCCCCTTCCACCTCGCTTCGCCGCAGCAGGGGCACTCCGTAGCGGATTAGCAGTCCCAGCAGGATCAGCCCCCCGCCGGCCAGGCTCCACCAGCGGGTTTCGGGATTGCGGAGCACGAAGTGGACCCAAAGCGGCACCAGCACCGGCTCCAGCAGCCCCAGCAGCGTGGCTTCCTGGCTGCTTACCGTGCGCAGCCCCCGCACGAACAACAAGTAGGGAATCCCCATCTGCAGCGTGCCGAAAGCCACCAGGTAGAGCAACTGCCGCAGGTTGGGCCAGATGCCGTTCCAGACCACAAACGGCAGCAGCACAGCGGCGGCCACCAGGTGGTTCAGCGCCACCAGAAAAATCGTGTTTTCGCGGCTCAGGTAGTGCAGGGCCATCACCGCCCCGGCATAGAACACGCCGGAGGCCAGTCCCAGGGCCACTCCGGCCGGCCCGTTGCCCTGCCAGGCCCCCGGCACTTGCAGCTCGTAGAACAGAATGAGCCCGATCCCGCTGGTACAAAGCACCAGCGGCAGCACGTCGCGCGAAGCCACGCGGGTACCGAACAGCCACCAGGAGAGCAGGCAGACCCACATCGGCGCCGTGCTTTGCAGCCAGATGGCGTTGGCCGCCGTGGTCCAGGTCATCGAAGTCAAGTAGCAGATGTTCATGCCCACGAAGCACAGGCTCATGGGCACCAATCCGGGCCGCCAGCGCACCTGCCGCACGAACGGAAGCAGCACCACGGCGGCAAACAGCGCCCGCCAGAAAGCCAGCAGACCCCCGCGCACCTGTTCCGGCCAGGAGGCGAACAGGTCGTTTTTCACGAACAACCCGCTGATGCTCCACAGCACCGCCGCCCCCACGATCATCAACCGCGGCAGCACCACTTGGCGGAACGCCCCCGCCGGAACCGCACTGGCACCCGAATGGCTCATGCCCCCTATCATGCCCCCTGCGGCGGCGTTGGCAAGGCGGCTGGGTTTTGCCGGAGGTGCTTCGTCCCCGGGGAACCGTGATGTAGGATGGAACCAAACCGGCAACCCCACCCGTGCCGACTCGTGCCTGTTGTCCCCGAGGATGCCCCATGACCGTGCTCGATCTGCAAGGAGTTCGCAAAACCTACCGCGAGCCAGACGGCACGCCGCTGCCGATCCTGAACATCCCGCGATTCCAAATGCTCCCAGCCGAACAAGTGGTGCTGATGGGCCGCAGCGGCTCGGGTAAAAGCACCCTGTTGCACATCATTGCCGGGATTGCTCGGCCTGATGCGGGCAAAGTGATTGTCGATGGCACCGACATCACCCGGTTGAGCGAAGCAGGCCGCGACCTGTTCCGCGCCCGCAAGATCGGCTACGTCTTTCAGACCTTCAATCTGCTCCAGGGGTTCTCGGCCCTGGAAAACGTGCTGCTGGGGATGAGCTTCGGCGGCGGGCGGCCGGATCGGGATCGGGCCGCGGAGCTGCTGCGCCGCGTAGGTTTGGCCGAGCGGATGCACCACCTGCCTTCGGCCCTCTCGGTGGGCGAACAGCAGCGGGTGGCCGTGGCTCGGGCGCTGGCCAATCGCCCGCGGCTGCTCTTGGCCGATGAGCCCACGGCCAGCGTCGACACCCATCACCAGCAGCAGATTATCGACCTGCTGCGGACCACCTGCCAGGAAGAGAAAGTGGCGCTACTGCTTGTGACCCATTCGCCCGAGGTGGCCGAGCAGTTCGAGCGAATCGAAGACCTGGAGGAGATTAACCAACTGGATGCCGAAACTGCCGGCACGTAGCCCCCGGGCCAAGGGGCTCCAGTGGGCGTGGGGGCGCGGAGGGTAGGCTTGCGGCTTGCGCATGGAGCTTCCGCTCCGATGCGAGGATAAGCGCTGCTCTCTTGCGCTCGGCGAGCCGCCAGCTTTAGCTGGTGGAGAAGAACGGCCCGTACGTTTCCAAACAACCTCTGCAGCAAGCCAGGCCCGGGACTGCCGGGCCGCCGCCTCAGGCAGAGGGTCAGTGTGGACCGACCCGTTTCTGCAATCGCTCGGCCAGGCGCGAGAGCGTGTTACTGCAATCGCAGCGGTCCAGATGCACGTGGATCAAGTGCATCTGGTCTTTGTCTTCCCAGGCGCGGTGCAGCGCGGCGTCCAGCTCGCCTTCGGTGCAGACTTCGTGTCCCACCCCGCCGCCGAAAATCTCGGGCACCTTGTGGTACTGCCAGGGCTGCACCTCGTTGAACTTCCAATCGCCCGGATGCAGCAGCCGTTCGGTGCCGTAGCCGCAGTTGTTGAGCACCAGCACCACCGGGTTTTGCCGGTGGCGAATGATGGTGGAAAGTTCCTGGAACGTCATCTGGAACGCCCCGTCGCCCACCAGCACCAGGGGGCGCAGGCGCGGGTTGGCCATCTTGGCCCCCAGGGCCGCCGGGATGGCAAAGCCCATCGACGTGTAATAGGCCGGTGCTAGAAACTCGGTCCGCTGACGGATTACCAGTTCGGTGGAAGCGAACATCGCATCGCCCACGTCGGCGATGACCACCGTGTGCTCGTCGATTAGCTCGTTGAGCCGCCGAATGAGCCGGGTGATCGTGATGGGCCGCTGCGGCTCCAGTCGGATTGGTTCCTGGTCGTACTTAGCCCAAGGAGGAACTTCCCGAGGCGGAGGCGTCGGGTGCCGGGCGATTAGCTCGCGGAGGAAATCTTCGAACTGCACGTTGGGATAAACGTGGTGGCGGATCTGCAACCGTTCGCTGGTGGCGTAGATGCAGCGACCTGGGTCCAGATTAGCCGTGTAGATGCCCAGGTTGATGTCGCTCATGAACGTGCCCAGCAGAATTACGCAGTCGCTTTCTTCGACGAACTGCGTTACCTCCTTGCGGCCCAAGGCTCCGGCGTAAAGCCCCACGTAAAGCGGGTGCGTTTCGCGAATCACCCCCTTGCCCAACATGGTGACGGTAAACGGGATGCCGCTCTCTTCGACCAGTTGCAGCGCCGCATCCTGCAACCCGAAGCGGTGCAGCTCCACCCCGGCCACGATGACCACGCGGCGCGCCTGGTTGATCATCTGCACGGCTTCGTCCACCGCTTCGGCCAGCGTGTTGGGGTCGCTCTCCTGGAACGGCGGCACGTAGCCCGCCCCCGGCAGGCAAGGCACGTGCACCATGTCCCGCGGCAGTTCCAGGTAGCCGGGCCGCTTGTAGCGATAGACCGTATCGAGCACGCGGTCGATTTCCCGGCGGGCGGTGGTCGGGTCGTTCAGCTCTGCTCCGGCGATGCATAACCGCTGGTACACTTCGTACTGGGTGCGGAAGTCGCGAACCATGTGGTGCATCAGCGGGTTGTTGCGCCGTTCAGCCAGCCCGGGCGAGCCGGAAATGACCACCACGGGCGACTTTTCGGCAAAGGCCCCGGCCACCGAGTTGCAGGTGCTCAGCCCTCCCACGCAGTAGGTGATGCACACGGCTCCCATGCCCGCCACGCGCGCGTAGGCGTCGGCGGCAAACCCGGCGTTGTCTTCCCGGGTGCAGCCGACCGTCTCCAGCGGGCTTTGCTCCAGCATGGCGTAGAAGGAAAGCACGTAATCGCCCGGGATGCCGAACACGTGCCGGATGCCGTAGTCGCGCAGGCGCTGGATCAAATACTGCCCGATGGAAACTTGCTCCACCGCGTGCCGGGACGAACGCACCGCCGAAGCAGAAGTGGACATCAACGGCCTCCTTGTGCAAGACGTGGGATTCTGCGGGAAGAGGAGCCGGGCCATGCCCCGGGACAGTCCAGCCGCCCTCCTGGTGGCTCCCCCAAGGTATTCTATGCCGCTGCCGGGCCGCAAGCGATTCCGGTCCGAGATGGTCCAGCCGCCCCGAATCCGCAACCTGCTTCTTCCAAACAGGTTACAGTACCCGTGGGGAAATCCGCCGGGGAGCAGATGGCCCGCGCCTGACAGCAGCGGCCGTCCCAGGATGCCAAGCCGGCCAGGTACCGGAGCGGGCAAACCCAAGCGGCGGCAAGCCGGACGGTATAGAGCATGCCGAGGCTGGAACCCCTCAGGGATTCCAGAACAAGTTGACCGAAACGATGTGATTGCTCAGGTCCGCGGCCGGGCCACGGCCGACGTATTGGTTCATGTAGCCCACTTCGAGACGAAAGGGGCTGTCACGGCGCAGCTTAAATCCCAAACCGACGAAGATCCGGTTCTGGTCGAATCCTGCGTCCGCTCCCCAGTTGGTGTCGTTCAAGTGCAGAAACACCTCGTCCCATACAACCAGAGTAATCCGGGGGGCATGTTCCAACGGGCGGCGCAGGCTGACCAGTTGGCGGAAGCGCCAGCCGGTGTCGGAACCGGTTTCCACAAATCGCTGTTCCAACCGCGAGCGAAAGCCAATATTCGCCCGCGGTGTCTTTCGGGACCAGGTTACTTGTTGCCAGATGCGGTGTTCGTCGAAGTCGGGAGAGGTTGCCGGCGAAGTCCGTATCCACCCGTATCCGGCCCAAATGACCGCCGAGGAGTCCTCCAGCGCGTAACCGATCCCAGGACGGACGATGCTCTGGCCAAAGCCTCCCGTATCGTCGAAGAACCGGGCATGGCCGTCGAACCACCAGCGGAGCCGATGGGGGCACTCGCCCACGTGGAGTTTTCCGTTGCCGAAAAAGGCAAGCCACTGCCCGGAGTCGTCGATCGTCTGCCCGTTCGCCGCTGCAGGAACAAGGATTGCCAGCGCCGCGGAGCAGGTAAACGCGATGCGTCGGACGCTTGTCTTCATGGTGCCGTAAGCCTTTTGTCTGAAAGGGAGTGGTGCCGTCCCCCTGACCCTGGGGGGGCAGCCTGCTAGCAGCCCGGCGTCCCCCCCGGCCGCTGCCCAGACAAACCTCTAGCTTGCTGGCCGTTGCGGACATCTGCTCTCTGGTGCTAGCGTGCTAAAGCGGTAATCGGCAAGTTCGCAGGGCTAGGTCCACCCAAACGGGACGAATGGGAGCACGCGTGCCGGGCAAGAGGCTCGCCGGGGGTGGGCGAAGGAGCCAGTAGCCTCCGTCCCGGAACGCATTGCCCAAGACATCCTTCGCACTTGACCAGGCAAACCGTGGAATGGCTCTTGTTGAAATTGGACAATGGCCCACTTTCTGCAACCCCTGCAGTCTGCCCAAGCTGCCGGTTCGCCCCCTGCTAGAGATGCTGCCGGTTCTGGAGCTGCTAGCAGTCGGGGCATCCGCGGCGGGCAAACTCGCCTTGAGCCTGGCTTGCCGTTGCGGTATTCCCAGGAGCCCTTTGCCGCCCGGAACGCCGCCACGCGGTCCGTCCGGTGCGGCCAGCGGTGCCGAAGGTTCCCGCGGCAGGAGCTCCTTTGCGCTTTTGCTCCGGGACCTTGCGGCTCCTCCCCTGGCTCGAAGCTGCTTTGGGAATGAAGCAAGCCGTGCAACACAAGCTCGGGCGGTTCGGTTGCCTGGTCCTGGGGCTTTTGTGGTGGTGCTGCCTGGCGGCAAAAGCGCCCGGCCAAGCAGAGTCGCCTTCCGCCGCGAGCCGACCGGCGGCCGAATCCGTTCCGCCCGGGGTGCCCACCAGCCGGCTGGTCGGCCGGATGGTGTTCGACGTGCGCGTGGCGGGCAATCAGGACGTGCCGCTTGCAAAAATCATCCCGCACATCCAGACCCGACCCAACCGCCCTTACGATCCGGCCCGGGTCCAGGAAGACATCCGCCGGCTGAACCGCACACGCTGGTTCATCACCGTGGAAAGCGAGACCCGGCTGCTGCCGCAAGGGGTGGTGGTCATCTACAAGGTGGTAGAGCGACCGCGGCTGAAGTACGTCAAATACTACGGCAATCGGAAGGTGAGCCGCCGGGTGCTGGACGAACAAAGCGGGCTGAAGCCCGGCGACCCGCTCGATCCCTACTCGGTGGAAGAAGCCCGGCGGAAAATCGAGGAATACTACCACAAAAAGGGGTTCCAGCGGGTTCGCGTCACGGTGCTGGAAGGGAACAAGCTGGGCGACCGCGGGGCGGTGTTCCTCATTCACGAAGGGCCGGTGCAGCGGGTCTGGGCCGTCAAGTTCCACGGCAACACAGTGGCAAGCGACGGCCGGCTGAAAACTCAGATCCAGACCAAACCCCCTCTGCTTTGGGTTTTCGGTGGTTATCTGGACCCGCAGAAGGTGGAACAAGACGTCGATGCCCTGATTGACTACTACCGCCGCCTGGGCTTTTTCCGCGCTCGGGTGAGCCGCGAGCTGGAGTTCAGCAAGGACGGCAGTTGGGTCACCGTGCACTTTTATATTTACGAAGGGCCGCGGTACAAAATCCGCCAGGTCCACTTCGTGGGCAACCACCTGTTCCGCAGCCAGGACCTGCTGCAAGAGCTGAAGCTCCGCTCCGGCGAAGCCTTCGACAAGGCGAAGATGGACCTGGACATCAAAAAGCTGCAAGAAGTCTACGGCAGCTACGGCTACATCTTCGCCAAGATAGAAGCCGAGCCGCGGTTTGTGGACGACCGGCCCGAGCTGGACCTGGTCTATGCCATCGAGGAAGGCAAGCGCTATCGGGTAGGGCGGATCGAGGTGCAGATCAAAGGCGAAGTCCCTCACACGCACATGCGCACCGTGCTCAACCGGCTTTCGCTTCGGCCGGGGGACATCGTGGACATCCGCAAGATTCGGGCCAGCGAGCGGCGGCTACGGGCCTCGATGCTGTTTGAAAACGACCCGGTCCGCGGCCGCGTGCCCCGGATCCTCATCCGGCCCATGAAAGAAGACGAACAGGTGGCTGGGGCCAAACACCAGCACTTCCGCGGCCAGAGCCCGGACGGGCAAGAGGACCAGCCGGTGGTGATTACCCTCCAGGGCAACTGGCGCCCCCGGCAAACCGCCACGGAAGAAACTTCCGGCCGGGGAAAAACGCCAAGTGACGCTGCTTCCGGTGGAAGCAAAACGGCCTCGCCCCTGTGGCAGTGGCGTAGCCGTGCTGCGCAGCCCGAGCCCCAGCCGATCCACTTCCGCCCAGCCGCCACAGAGACCACGCCAAAAACCACACCGGCCCGGCGAAGTGGAAACCGGCCGCACCCAAGCACGCTGCTGGCCCAGGTGCCCTACCAGCCCTTTGGCGGGCGAGGCAACGCCACGCCACAGCCGGCAACCCCCGGTGGGTTTACCGCTCCGGCACCCGCACCTGCACCTACGCCGGCCCCGGCTGGTGCGGCTCCGGCACCCCCCCCGGCCGCGGCGAGTCCGGCCGTGCCTCCCCAGGGACAGGCGAACACCGGGCCGCCGCCGACTCCTGCCCC
>WFOE01000111.1 GCA_015488215.1 Planctomycetales bacterium | reverse complement strand
CGGTCCTCCCCGGACTGAAGTCCGGGGCTCGCCGGGCGCGCGTCGGCTTGCGACCTGCGCCTTGCGCGGAGCTTCCGCTCCGAGGGAACAGCAAGCGTTCGTGCTCCTAATCGTACTCGTGCTCGTACTCGGAATTCGTACTCGGTAGCTCGTTGCCCGTGATCGCGAATCGGCGAGCCGCCGACGTTCGAGGGCGTGGGGGCTTGGAGGCGTGGGGGGATGGAAGGGGTGCTTCCGCACCGGCAAGAATCGGCTTGCGGCGTGCGCTGTGCGGCTTGCGCGGTGCTTCCGCACCAATGCGAGAACAAGCGCTGATTCTTCCAAACGGAATCGGCGAGCCGGGAGCGTCAGCTCCCGGAGGAAATCAACGAGCAAGCGTCTTTCTCCGGTTTCTTCCAACCTCCCCGGCCTGAAGTCCGGGGCTCGCCGTGAAATCCGGGCGTTCCACGCCGCCAAAGGCGTTTCTCAAGTTCTGGAAGCGGCAAGCACAATTTGCAGCCAGGTCGGAAGGTTAAACCGCTGCTACGCCGGGGGAACGGTCGAACACAGTTTCTAGCTCATAGAGCGGGGTCCGGCGATGGGCTGTCTGCCGGGCTAGGTCCTCCCAGAGTCCTTGCAACACCAGGGCCACCTGGACGTTGCGCTGGACCAGTTCCAGGGCGTGCACCACCCGGTGCAGGCACACTTGGGCCGCTTCCGGATGCCACGAGTCGGGCTCGGCTCGGTCGAGCCAGCCGGTCAGCTCTTCATCGGCCGGAGCTTCCGCCCCGGCCAGGCGGCACACCAGGGCGTGATAAAACCCCAGCACAAAGCCCAGGATTTGCACGGCTCGGTTGCGCCGCTGGGCCGGTTGCTTGAGCTTTTCCAGGGCTTGGCTTACCTGTTCGGTAATGGCAAACCCGCGTGGCCGGGGTCGGGCCAGTTCGTCCAGCACCGCGCTGCGCAGGGTCCAAAGTTCCGGGTCGAGCAGCTCGCGGGCCTGTCGCAGGCTGCCACCGGCGTAGCGGGCCACCCGTTGGGCTTCCTGGGCCGAATCGGTCCAGCCCAACTGCTGCACCAGCCGGGCAATCGCTTCCGGCAAAAGCGGACGAAACGGCACCACCTGGCAGCGGCTGCGAATGGTGGGCAGTTGTTGTTCCAGGTTGTGGGAGATGAGAATCAGCACGGAATCAAGCGGCGGCTCTTCCAGAACTTTGAGCAGACTGTTTGCCGCCTCGGGAGTGAGGGTGTCGGCTTCGTCAATCACGGCCACTTTGCGCGTGCCCACGTCCGGCCGCAGGGCGATCTGATGGATGAGCCCTTCCTGCCCCCGGCGTTCGCGCGATCCAGCCACCAACTCTAGCGGAATCTGGTTTTTCCCCTCGGGCAGCTCTATCAGGATCAGGTCCGGGTGAGTGCCGGCTTCCACCAGTTTGCAGCTTCGGCATGTGCGGCAACCGGTGAGCTGTTCAGGCGATTGTCGCAAGCACAGCAGCCCTCGGGCCAGCTCCACCGCGGCGGTCCACTTGCCCACGCCCGGCGGTCCGGCAAACAGAAAACTACTGGGCAGCTTTTCTTGTCGCAGCAGCGACTGGAAATACGCCGCCACCTGGTCCTGGCCTTCCAGGGGCCACTGCATGATCCGGCAAAGTCCCGCGGCTCGAAGGGCGTTACTGCTTGATAAGTTCCCGCACCGTGGCTCCCGAAGGGATCATCGGCAGCACGTGCTCCTGGTACGGCACGTGCACGTCCAGCAGAAACGGCCCGTCGTAGGAGAGCATTTCTTCCAAGGCTCCGGTCAGGTCTTCCTTCCGCTGGACGGTGGCCGCTCCCCAGTGGAATCCCTTGGCGATGGTTACAAAGTCCGGATACCAGCGCTCGGGCAATTTCCCGTTACCTTGGCCTCGGGCTTCGGGCTGGTCGATTGGACCCAGATAGGTGTGGGCCCGATTGCCCTGGTGGAACCGGTCTTCCCACTGCACGACCATCCCTAGGTGCTGGTTGTTGAGCAGCATCACTTTGACGGGGAGTTTTTCGCAGTAGCAGGTGGCCATCTCCTGCACGTTAATCAGGAGCGAGCCGTCGCCGTCGATGTCGATGACCAGCCGCCCGGGATGAGCCGCCTGGGCTCCCATGGCCGCCGGCAGCCCGAAGCCCATCGCCCCCAACCCCGAGCTGGACAAAAACGTCCGCGGCGACTGGAACTTCCAGAACTGGGCGGTCCACATCTGGTGCTGGCCCACGCCGACGGCGATGATTGGATTCTGCTCCCGCGTAATCCGGCAAAGCTCCTCAATGGCGTATTGGGGCAGAATGCCGGGATACTGCTTGTCGTAACTGAGCGGGTTGTCCTTTTTCCACCGGTGAATCTGTTCCCACCATTCGGACAGGTCTTCCGGCGGTTGGACGATCCGGTTCAGCTCCTGCAACGCGGCTTTCAGGTCGGCCACGATGCCGATGTGGGCCACTTTGTTCTTGTTGATTTCCGAAGGGTCGATGTCGATGTGGGCAATGGTGGCCCGTTTGGCGAACTCGCTCAGCTTGCCGGTTACGCGGTCGTCGAACCGCACGCCCAGGGCGATGAGCAGATCGGCGTCGTTGACCGCGTAGTTGGCATACACGGTGCCGTGCATGCCCAGCATGTCCAGACATTCCGGCTCGTAGCTGGAAAAGCCGCCCAGGCCCATTACGGTCAGGGCCACAGGAATGCCGGTTTTTTTGACCAACTGATGCAGTTCCTCGGAAGCCCCGCTGGCAATCACGCCCCCACCGGCGTAAATCACCGGCCGCCGGGCGCGGCGGATGGCCTCGGCCAGTTGGCGGATTTTTTCCGGGTCCGGCTTGCCCTCGGGCAGGCGGTAGCCGGGCAGGTCCATCGGCACGTCGTAGTCGGGGACGATGTGGGCCTCCTGCACGTCCTTGGGCAGGTCGATCAACACCGGCCCGGGACGACCCGTGGTGGCGATGTGGAACGCCTCTTTCATCACCCGAGGCAGGTCCTCGGCCCGGGTGACCAGGTAGTGGTGCTTGGTGATGCCGCGGCACACCTCCACGATGGGCGTTTCCTGGAACGCGTCGCTTCCGATTACGGGCGTTTTCACCTGCCCGGTGATGGCCAGCAGGGGGATGCTGTCCATCTTGGCATCGGCAATCGAGGTGACCAGGTTCGTGGCTCCGGGCCCGCTGGTGGCGATGCAGACGCCGCACTTGCCGGTGGAACGAGCGTAGCCTTCGGCGGCGAATCCGCCCCCCTGCTCGTGCCGCGGCAACACGGTGCGGATGCGGTCCGCATAGCGCGTCAGCGACTGGTGCAGCGGCATGCTGGCTCCGCCCGGGTAGGCAAACACGACGTCCACCCCGTGACGAACCAACGATTCGACAACCACGTCCGCTCCGCTAATCGGTTCCGGCACCGAAAAGACCTCCCAACCTCGATACGCGACAATAGGTTGCGTTAGTGAAAGCCAAAGCTGTAAAAATTACACGCCGGTGCCCTCTAGGGCAACCACTTCCGCACGGCTAAACCCCCATTCTTTGCCGCCTGCGGAGGAAAGTAAAGAGTCTCCCAGGCTTGTGGAGGACTTCCGCCGGTTCGCCCCAGGGTCAGGCGGGGGTATAATTTGCTGGACCCTCGGTCAGTTCCTCCGGTTGCTTTTCCCGGGACTTGCGGCACGGGGAGAGCAACTCGAGCAAACTCCTTTTCCATCCGAAAGCACGCCATGGCCCAACCACGCTCCGGCGCCCGAAAACCGGCCACCAAGTTTGCCCACCTGCGCAAAAAGCTCCAGAAGAGCCGCCGCAACACTCCGGGAAAACTGGCTTCGGCCAAGGGCTCCAAACGCCACGCAAGCTGAAAGGGCAATCCCGATGCAGCAACTTGGCTGGATGCTGGTTATCCTGGGCGGGCTGATCGCCTTGGTCGGGCTGGTGCTGCTGGTGTTCCCGTCGATTCCATGGCTGGGGCGCCTGCCCGGGGACATCGTCATCGAAACCGAAAACGGCCGCTTCTACTTTCCGCTGGCCACCAGCATTCTGGTCAGTGTCGTGCTTTCGGTGGTGCTTACGCTGCTGGCCCGCTGGATGCACTAGCATCCGATGCGG
>WFOE01000110.1 GCA_015488215.1 Planctomycetales bacterium | reverse complement strand
TAAAGAAACGGACGCACCGCGGGGCCCGGGGCGCGAAGGTCAAATTCGGGGCCGAGGATACGCCGGGCCGCTTCCGGGTGGACGATGCCCAGGCACACCCACCACGGCGGCATGTCGGTCAGTTCTTCTCCGGGCTGGAACGCCCGCACGTAAACCCCCGCATAGTGCGGCTTGCCGCCCAGGGTGGCGTTGCTGGTGCCGCGATACCCGCGGGGGCGAAATAGCCGCCAGCCGAACGCTTCCGGCGGCCAGTCCTCGGGAAAAGACCAGGCCCCCGTGGCGTTGTACTCCAAGGCGGCGAAGACCACCGCCGGACGGCGAAACCGCAGCCGCACACGGTCCCCCTCTCCGCCGGCGAACATCACCCGCACTTGCCCGACAAGCTCCGCCGGAAGCTCAAGCATCCGGTACGCTCGATTCAAAAACGTAGGCTCGCCCGGGCCGGACACCCAGCCCACCGCCGTGGCGCCTGGGCCGATTTCGACCCACGGTTCCAGTCGGGCCACAACGGCTCGATACTTCCGTACTCGTTCCAGGGTTTGTTTGAGCCGGGCCACGTCGTCCACTAGCAGCCAGTCGGGCCGATACCGCAGCAGCGGCAGAATCTCCTGGAGCGTGCCTTGCCGGGCGTTGAGCTGGAGCTGAACGCCCTGCTGCCGGAGGCGTTCCACCAAGCGTTTGCCCTCCGGGGAGTCCAGCCAGCGGGGCCAGAGCCGCACGATCTGCACGCCCGCCTGGACGAACGCGTCGATCTGCTCCGGCCCGGCCACGAAAGCAAGCTGGCGCACCTCGGGCAGCAAACGGCGGAATCGCCGGGCCTGAGCCACGCTGCGCACACCCAGGATTGTGCGTTCTGGACGGCCGTGTTTGCGCACCGTTTGGGCCACCCGTTGGGCGTAGGTTTCGCCTTGTTCTTTCAGGTCCAGCAGCACGTCGATCGAGTTGCCGCACAGGGCCAGCGCTTCGGCCAGGGTGGGAATACGCTCCCCCCGGTACCGCCGGTCGAAATGGCTGCCGGCGTCGAGTTGCTTCAATTGGGCCATCGTCAGCGCGGCGGCCGGACCGCGGCCGTTGGTCGTGCGGTCCAGGGTCGGATCGTGCAGCAGAAACAGTACCCCGTCCCGACTGGTGCGCACGTCCAGCTCGACGGCATCGGCCCCCAGCTCGATGGCTCGAGCGATTGCCGACAGGGTACACTCGGGCCGTTCGGTCATCGCGCCGCGATGGGCCACGATGCGCACTGCCCCCGGGCCGTCCGGTTGCGGTTCGGCGGCCGGAGTGGGACCGGCCCAGCCTGCGGCCAGCAACAAAACCAGCGGCAACCATTTGTTTGTCATCGGCACAGTTCCCATGTCCAGGAGTCGTGAATCGTTGCGGGGGCCTTGGGAGGAATCGGCCCTCTACGGGGAATTGCCAGACCGCCTCGCCTGCCGCCAATAGAGCCGAAACGCCAGAAAAACGACCGCTACGGTAGCATAGGTACCCAATGAAAAATACAGCGCGGCACGTTCGTGCTGCCACATATAAAACCCTAGCAGCACCACCGTGGCCAGCATCAGTCCGATGCCGGCCATTACCGACAAGGTGGCGGAGTGTGTTTCTTTGCGCAGTTTCAAGTTGGCCACGCAAACCATGATGGAAACCAGCAGGAACGTCATGCTGGAAAACGATGCGATTAGCTCCAGCCCGCCCAACACCGACAAAAGGGCTGCCAGAGCGGCGATGGCCACCGCCGCCGAGACGGGCACTCCCGTGCGATTGCGAAACGAAAAAGCCTGGGGAGCCAGATTATCGTGGGCCATCTCGTAAGTGAGATGGCTTGCCCCAAACAGCGTGGCGTTGATTGCCGAGGATGTGGCCAGCATGGCGGCCACATCGACCAGCACCACGCCCCATTCTCCCACCACCGGCCGGGCCACGGCAGCCAGAGCGTACTCGGCCGCCTGGTGGAGCGTTTTCACATCCAGGTTGCCGATGGCCACGAAGGCGATGCTCACGTAGATCAGCGAAGTGATGACAATGGAACCGTAAAGCCCTCGGGGAATGTTGCGTTCCGGGTCCCGAGTTTCGCAGACCGCATTGGTAATGAGCTGGAATCCTTCGTAAGCCACGAAGATAACGGCCCCGCCCAGCAAAATGGCGTCGAACCCCCGGTCCAGCAGCGGCTGGAAGCGCCGGGCGTCAACCGTAAAAAAGCCCACGGCGGCCAGCAGGGCAAGCAGCACGATCTTCACGTACACGGCCACGTCTTCGGCTTTGCCCATCTTGGCCGCCCCGGCCATGTTGATAAACAGGAAAAAGGCCAGCACGCCCACGGCCAACGCTTCGCGGGCAAGCGGCACGTCGCCCAAACCGAACAGGTGCGATGCATAGGCTCCGAAGGTAAAAGCGTACAGGGCCAGCGTGCCGATGTAGCCCACCACCACGGTCCAGCCAGCGATGCCGGCCACGGCGAGCGTTTGCGGAAAAGCGCGCTCCAGATAGGTGAAGCTGGCTCCGTCGCTGCGATAGGTCAGCGCCAGCCGCACATAGCTGTAACCGGCCACCATGGCGATTACGCTTCCGACCAGAAAGGCCAGCGGAGCGGCGTGGCCGCTGATGTCCACGGCAATGCCCAACACGGAAAAGATGCCCCCGCCAATCATCCCACCCACGCCGATGGCCAGCAATTCTTTCAGCCCCAGCTCTTCCGGACCCCGCGGAGGCGCGTGGGCGGAACGTGCCCGGGCGGTAGCAGATTGAGCGTTCATAAAAACAGGAACCCTCCTCGGGAGGAATGTCTTGTTTGAAACCGAAAAGGCCGTCGCTACGAATGGCGTCCATGCCCTCAAACTGTGCTGCGTAAACGCGGCCTGGCCCCAGTGTCCCGCTCCGGCAGAAAACTCCAGTCTGGCAGATGCTACTCCGGCGGCCAAGTACGGCGGTTTCCCCTTCTCGCTTTTCCGCGAAAGCAGTCCCGGGAAGAGTTTCCGGGGGCCCTGTGGCCAAACGTGGACGCTTTTCCAGGCGGTGGTTTGTTTTGCATGGCCTGGTTGCCTTTTGCCGTTGGTATAATGCGGCTCTTTGCCGGAATGGGCTGCTGGAAAGTACCATCTGGTCCGGTTACAGAATGACTGCCCTGTTGCCGAGGTTGCTCCCATGCAGGCTCAGGTTTTGTTGCAGCAAGCCCCGGCGGAAGCTGCCCCGCTGGTTGAGCAAACTCTGCCCCAGCCCACCCCCGGCCCCGGCCAGGTGCGGCTGCAAGTTCTCTGCTGTGCCGTGTGCCGTACCGATCTGCATGTGGTCGAAGGGGACCTGTCCCCGAAACGGCTCCCGCTGGTGCCTGGCCACCAGGTGGTGGGAGTGGTCGAAGCCCTGGGCCCAGGATGTCGGCGGCTCCGGCCCGGGCAGCGTGTGGGAGCGGCCTGGCTCGCCCGAACCTGCGGCCGGTGCCGTTATTGCACTTCCGGCCGGGAAAACCTGTGTCCGCACTCGCTTTACACCGGCTACGACCTGGATGGCGGCTACGCCGAGCAGATGGTCGCCTACGAAGAGTTCCTCTATCCGCTGCCCGAAGACCACCCCCCGGAATGGATTGCCCCCTTGCTCTGCGCCGGGATTATCGGCTACCGCTCGCTGGAACGGGCCCGGGTTCCCGCCAGAGGCCGTTTGTTGCTGGTGGGCTTCGGCTCTTCGGCCCATCTGGTACTGCCGCTGGCCAAGGCCCGAGGGCTGCAAGTGGCCGTCCTTTCCCGTACCCCGGAACACCAGCACTTGGCCCGGCAGCTTGGAGCCGATTGGGCCGGAGCCGATCCGGCCGGGCTGCCCTGGCTTGCGGATGGGGCCATCCTGTTCGCCCCAGCCGGGCATCTGGTCCCCCCGGTGTTGGAGCACCTGGCCCCCGGCGGTACGCTGGCCGTGGCCGGTATCCACCTCTCGCCCATCCCGGAGCTGGACTACCAGCGGCATTTGTACTGGGAACGCGATCTGCGCAGCGTCACTTCCAACACGCGGGCAGACGGCCGCCATCTGCTCCAAGAGGCCCTAGCCGCGGGAGTGCGCCCCCAGGTGCAGTTGTTCTCGCTGGCCCAGGCCAACCAGGCTCTGCTGGCCCTGAAACGCGGCCAGATCCAGGGAACCGCCGTGCTGAAGGTTGCCTGACGTGTTCCGGCGACCGGCGGAAAATTTTTTCTGCCAAGGGGACTTGGCAGCCCCCCCGGTTGCCGATAGAATCTCTGATGTCCTCGGTGGGACAAACGTCCCCTGGGCGATTCAAGACCGGCAGAAACACAAAAGAGCAAAAACTGCCGGGGGGAGCAGTTGACAATGTTCGGCTCGGCCGATAAAGTTACTTGCTCCCACGCAAGTTTGGGCGAAGACAAGCTAAACTCGTCGGCACTCGTGCAGCGGGTTTGGCTTTTTTATTCGCAAGTGCCGGGCTTCGCGGCCCGGAGGCAAAAGCAGCCACGGTAGTGGTGGTGTGTGGTTCTTTGGCAAGTTGGTTGTGGTAGTAGGCATCTTCGCCGGGAGAGTGCCTTCGGGTGCTTTTCTGGTGTAAGTCCTTGTAGCGCTAGGCGATTGGATCATCACCTGCCACGTTACCGTGGTGGGTTGGCCGCAAGGCTCGCCTGGGCTGCCCCGGCGTCGTCCTTGGGGCGTCGTTCGGGGTGGCGAGGAGTTGGGTCTTCGTGGCCAAGCTACTAAGGGCGCATGGTGGATGCCTCGGCGTCAGGAGGCGATGAAGGGCGTGGACGGCTGCGATAAGCCCGGGGGAGCTGCAAACAAGCGTTGATCCCGGGATCCCCGAATTACCATACGCTGAATCCATAGGCGTATGGGGCGAACCCAGGGAACTGAAACATCTCAGTACCTGGAGGAAAAGAAAGCAAACGCGATTCCCTCAGTAGCGGCGAGCGAACGGGGAACAGCCCAAACCGCGGAGGTCTTCCTCTGCGGGGTTGTAGGGCCTTCCATATGGGAGTTACCAAGCGGCCTGCTAGCCGAATCGGTCTGGAAAGTCGAACCATAGAGGGTGACAGTCCCGTAGGCGAAAGCGGAGCCGCCTCCCGGAAGGTTCCTGAGTAGGACGAGGCACGTGGAACCTTGTCCGAATCCGCGGGGACCATCCCGCAAGGCTAAATACTCCCTGACGACCGATAGTGAACTAAGTAGGGTGACCGAAAGGTGGGAAGAACCCCTGCTAGGGGAGGATACTGAGCCTGAAACCATGTGCCTACAAGCGGTCGGAGCCCTATGGCTCGCTGCGGCGAGCAAGGGGTGACGGCGTGCCTTTTGCATAATGATCCGGCGAGTTACCGTCATCGGCGTAGGTTAAGGCCCTCCGGGCCGAAGCCGTAGGGAAACCGAGTCTGAACAGGGCGACACAGTCGGTGGCGGTAGACGCGAAGCTGCACGATCTACCCATGGGCAGGGTGAAGCGCGGGTCAAACCGCGTGGAGGCCCGAACCCACTAGGGTTGAAAACCTAGGGGATGACCTGTGGGGAGGAGTGAAAGTCTAATCAAGTGCAGAGATAGCTCGTTCTCCCCGAAATAGCTTGAGGGCTAGCCTCGGGTCACTACGCACCGGGGGTAGAGAGACTGAATTGGGCTGGGGCCCTTCGCCGGGTACCCTCCCGAACCAAACTCCGAATACCGGTGCGACTATCCCGGGAGTCAGTCCGCGAGGGATAAGCTTCGCGGTCGAGAGGGAAACAACCCAGACCACCTGCTAAGGTCCCTAAGCCATGCTTAGTCACAAAGGAGGTGGAACTACTGAGACAGCCAGGATGTTGGCTTAGAAGCAGCCACCATTTAAAAAGTGCGTAATAGCTTACTGGCCGAGTAGTTCCGCGCCGAAAATGATCGGGAGTAAGCATGGCACCGAAGCAGTGGGTTGTCGCGTTCCTCCGGGAACGCGGCAGCGGTAGGGGAGCGCTGTACGCCAGATACAAGCCGTACCGAGAGGAGCGGTGTCGGGGCGTACAGGTGACGATGCCGGAATGAGTAACGATAAAGCAGGTGAGAATCCTGCTCGCCGAAAGCCTCAGGGTTCCTGGGGAAGGTAATTCCGCCCAGGGTTAGCCGGTTCCTAAGGCGAGGCCGAAAGGCGTAGCCGATGGACAGCAGGTCAACATTCCTGCGCCACCGATGTGGAGCGATTGGGGGGACGCCGACCGTAAGGTGAGGGGACGGATAGAAATGTCCCTCGCCTCCGGGGAGGGCCGCCGTAGGCAAATCCGCGGCACCAGGCCCAAACCGGGGGACAACGGCATTTGGTCCGGATGTCATCCGAAAGTCGGCCAAGAAAAGCCTCTAAGCTGCGAAGCATCGGTGACCGTACCGCAAACTGACACAGGTAGGCGAGGCGAGAAGCCTAAGGCGCTCGGGAGAACGCTGGTTAAGGAACTCTGCAAAATGGCCCCGTAACTTCGGGAGAAGGGGTGCCTCGTGTAGGGTGATGAGCCCGAGGAGGCCGCAGTGAATCGGCTCCTGCGACTGTTTACCAAAAACACAGGTCTCTGCTTAACTCGTAAGAGGACGTATAGAGACTGACGCCTGCCCGGTGCCGGTAGGTTAAGGAAGCCGGTGAAAGCTGGCGACCGAAGCCCCGGTAAACGGCGGCCGTAACTATGACGGTCCTAAGGTAGCCCCAGCTGCCTGCCTGGAGGGTAACCTCCAGGGCAATACTCGGCTGTATGCGGGAAAGTCCTGCCACAGCCCGGCCTACGTCTCCAAGCCCTCGCGGCTTGGCGTAAAAACGGACCGGGACGGGATAACCCGCAGGAAACCGCCGCCGCCTCGCGCGGCCCGGGATCCTCAGAGACTATACGCCGAGTATCCGTTCTCCCCCCCATTGCTGGATGCCTCTGCCCGAAGGAGTTCTTCATGGACCTGTCGCCGGACTGGGTGGTCGGTTTCACCGACGCGGAAGGTTGCTTCCACGTCCAGATCAACCGCCACCGCCAGATGAGTTGCGGTTACCAGGTGCTGCCGGAGTTCGTCATCGTGCAACACCAGCGCGACGCCCAGGTGCTGCACGCCCTCAAGCGGTTCTTCGGCGGCGGCTCGGTCCGCCGCAACCACGCGGACCGGATGTGTCTTCGCATCCGGCGGCTGGCGGTACTGGAACGGGTCTGCGAGTTTTTTCTCGCCCACCCGCTCAAAACCCGCAAAAACGTCCAGTTCCGCAAGTTCCGCCGCGTCGTCCGGCTCATGCTCCAGAGGGAACACCTCCAGCCCGAGGGCCTGCTGCGGATCGTCCGCATCGCCATGCAGATGAACTCTGCCGACCGGCCCCGGCTCCGCGAGGTGCTTCGGGACATTCAGCAACGGGCCCGGAACGGATAAAGAGATAGTCCACGCCTGTCGGAAACGGCAGGAAGCACGTGAGCGAAGTTCCTTGTCGGGTAAGTTCCGACCCGCATGAAAGGCGTAACGACAGGAGCACTGTCTCAACCAGCGACCCGGTGAAATTGTAGTCGCGGTGAAGATGCCGCGTACCCGCAGTTAGACGGAAAGACCCCGTGAACCTTTACTGCAGGCTGGTATTGGGCTGTGGCATGTCCTGTGTAGGATAGGTGGGAGGCTGTGAAGCGGGGGCGCCAGCTCCCGTGGAGCCGTCCTTGGAATACCACCCTGGGCATGCTTTAGTTCTAACCCCGATCCCGTGAAGCCGGGCGGGGGACAGTGCCAGCTGGGCAGTTTGACTGGGGCGGTCTCCTCCTAAAAGGTAACGGAGGAGCCCAAAGGTACCCTCAGCCCGGTCGGCAATCGGGCATCGAGTGCAAAGGCACAAGGGTGCTTGACTGTGAGACCGATAGGTCGAGCAGGTGCGAAAGCAGGGCTTAGTGATCCGGTGGTACCGGATGGAAGGGCCATCGCTCAACAGATAAAAGGTACTCCGGGGATAACAGGCTTATCGCGCCCGAGCGCTCACAGCGGCGGCGCGGTTTGGCACCTCGATGTCGGCTCATCGCATCCTGGGGCTGGAGAAGGTCCCAAGGGTTCGGCTGTTCGCCGATGAAAGCGGTACGTGAGCTGGGTTCAGACCGTCGTGAGACAGGTCGGTCCCTATCTGCTGCGGGCGTACGAAACCTGAGGGGATTCCTCCTTAGTACGAAAGGACTTGGAGGGACGCAGCTCTGGTGTTCCAGTTGTCGCGCTAGCGGCACGGCTGGATAGCTAACTGCGGAAAGGATAAGCGCTGAAAGCATCTAAGCGCGAAGCCCGCCCCAAGATAAGGTTTCGTAGGGCCTTCGGGTCCGAGAGCCCCCTGGAAGACCACCAGGTTGATAGGCCGGAGGTGTAAGGCGGGTGACCGTCTTAGCTAACCGGTACTAAAGGGCGAACGCTTGGCCACGATGATCCAACCCCTCGGTCGCTGCAAGGCCCCCTGCTGCCACAACCACCAAAGAACCGCACTCCCCCACGCCGGGACTGCTCAAGGGCGTAAACCCTGCTCCACCGAGGGCAGGAAACGCCCGATCCCAAATGCAAGAAACCCGGGATCGCACTGGGCTTCGCGTTGCCCGACGGTCCCTTTCCGGTGACCATACCTGGAGGGCCACACCCGTTCCCATTCCGAACACGGTAGTTAAGCCTCCAGGGCCGATGGTACTGCCGCAAGGTGGGAGAGTAGGTGTCGCCGGATCTTTTTACTCAAAAAAGCCCGCTCGCCAGAGCGGGCTTTTTGTTTGCCCTTTTACCTGTATCGTAGTATCGTTTCCACTGGGCGTATCTTCTGGCCTTTGAGGGAACCAACGTGAAAGTTGCCGGATTAGATTGGGCTACCGCCAGTAAAGATAGAGCGATTGCAATCATAGAATGGGATTGCAACAAGATTTTCATCCGCTGCATAAGAAATAATGTCTCCGACCGCTGTATTAAACGCTTGTGCACAGACAACAAGCTTTCCGTTGTCGCGGTGGATACACCATTCGGCTGGCCGAAAGAGTTCAGCAGATTTGTGTATTCTTGGAGGCCATGCCAGCAGACTGCTATGCCTCCATGCTCCTGTAATTTTCGTTATCGTCTTACTGAGCGATTTGTCCAGAAAAAAGCGAAGCTCAATCCGCTTTCTGTGTCAAGTGACCGGATTGCTTCCAGCGCGAGGGCATGGGCCAGGATTGTCTACTGCCGCAATCTCTTTAAGCAGATTTCGATTTTCAAGAGTAGTGAGAATCGAAAGCTCCCTGAAATTATAGAGGTTTATCCTGCTGCCACATTGTCGGTGATGGGCTACAAAGCCAAGGGCTACAAAACAGGAGACAACACCAAGCAGGCTCGCGAGAAAGCTCAGCAGACTCGCAAGGAAATCATTGAAAAATTTTGCCGGGATTTCCGTATTTCTCAGGCATTCAGTATTTGTAGAACCCATGTACCAACCCACGCTCTGAAAGAGTCAGACCATTGCTTAGATGCTTTTCTCTGTGCTTTTACCGCATTGTTGCACAAAAGGGAAATTAATGGATGGACCGTATGGTACCCTGAGGATTGCTTAGATGTTATCCCTGAAGATCGCCGGGAAAAACTCAAAGAGCAAATTCAGGACGAAGGCTGGATATTTTTTCCGAAGAAAAAGGGCGACCGTTGTCCCGTTTCCTTTTTCGATTGCCGCTGTAGAAAGTCCCGATAAGCCGGTGTTGTCCTTTCAAGACATCTGCGTGTTGCCAAAAAGCGGGCGCAAGTATTCGCCAACTCCAGGGTTTCTGTCGAGGGAGAACTGACGTCTTCATCCGACCCTTGCGTCAGTGCAGAAGCACCTTCTGCTCAAGCCCCAAGGTCTTTTCGTGCGGAAGCACCCAGTTGCCGACGGCCGTGCCGTCCTCCGGTGGCTAATGTCGGCGGCTCGCCGATTGCGAGAATCGGCGTTTATTCTCGCCCCGGTGCGGAAGCACCTCGCTCAAGACCCAAGACGCAAGACACAAGACCTCCCGGTGCAAAAGCACCCTCTCCGCGTCTCCAGTTGCTCGCCTCGTTTGGCGGCAACAACTGAGGCCGGTGCTGGTCCCTGGGCACTCGATCAAGCGGAAAGGAGGTGTATCCCAGCAAGCCGCGTCAAATACCGCTTGGCAACCGTGCCGGTGACCGCCCTGGCACGGGGCGCTGGAAGCTGTCAAGCGACTATTCTTCCCGGGCCGCTTGTTCAGCGGGCAGGATGTGCTTGGACTCAACCAGCCACGCCCGCAGTTGTTCCCGGGCAGCATCGATGTCCCGGCGCACTTCTTCTTCGGAGCGGTTCTGCAACAGGGCGATTTCGGCCGGGTCGTAATCTTCCACGGCGAACAGCAACAGGGCCTGGCGTTGCCGGGTGGGCAAACGGCGTACCAGTTGCATGATCTGTTCGCGCTGGGCTTCCGTTTCCAGGGTGTCCCACTCCGCGGTGGTTTCGCAGTCGGGAACCAGGTCTTCCAGCGTGAGCGTTTCGCTGTAGCCGAGCAGGGCTGCCCACCATTCGTCTTCGCCCACGGCCACTTCGTGCACGGGCAGGTCTTCCACCGTTTCCAGCACTTCCTCTTCCAGCGAACCGTGCTCGCGCGGCTCTTGTTTAATCAGCCGGTCCAGGACTTCGTGCAGCAGTTCGGTCAGCCACACGTGGAGGGCCACTTGCTTGGGACGGCGGTCGAACCGCTGCCAGGCTTCGGTCAGCACCTCGTCCAGCACGTCTTCGACGGAGACTTCGCCCGGATGGAGCACCCCTTCCAGTTCCAGCACCCGCAGCTCCCTGGCTGCGTGGTCGGACAGGAAGTGCAACAAGGGACGCAACAGCCGGAAGAACCCTTCGCGGCGGCCGCGCTGCTTGTCCTGGGCCAGCAGCGGCTCGGCGGCGGCTAGGTCCCGACGGGCGCGGTTCTTGCGCTTGTAGAGATAGTCCTTGCGCACCAATTCCCGGTGCCGCTTCACCTGACGAACCAGGTTGTCCACGATTTCGTCCACCAGGGCGAACACGTCCTTCCCTTCGCGGTGGCAGACCAATGTGCCGGTAGGCAGGCGAACCACCCCGCGAGCTTCGTAAAACCGGCTTTCGTCATTCTTGCGGCTCGCATGGACGGTCAGCCGCAGTTCGTACAAATCCTCCGGATACCGTTTCAGCAGACGGCGGATGCGTTCTACCTTGTCGTGCCAGTACAGTTCCAGTTCCGCCCGAGTGGGTTGTTCCTGCAAGCCTTCCAGAACGACATGAATGCTCATCGGTTTCTCCGAACTGAGGGATCAAGATTGGGTCGTGGTTTCCAGATGCGGACCTCGGTCGGTTTGCGAAGAAAACAGGGACACTCTTTCCCGGATTTGGCAGACCGCAGGTCCGCCAAGGGGAACAAAGCAAATAGCATGCCCAAGCTGCCCCACCGGCTCGCCACGGGAGCGGGAACGGAGCCGCCGGCGGGCTAGTGCTCGTTTTCGTTTTGCCGCTGGATGACGTCCATCAGCCAGCCGTTCATGTCCCTCAGCATGGCCGGTTGCAGTTCTTGACCGCAGGGGTATTCCCGCACGGTCACATCCAGGCCGGCGCAGAAGAGCAGGCGGAGATTCTCGCACACCTGGCGGCACGGGTAGCGATTGCTGTAGCGGCCGCACATGATCAGGATGGGTAAATCCCGCACCTGATGCCACCGCCGTAGCGTGCCGGCCATCCGTGGCAAAGCCCCGGCGATGGAAACCACCCCGGCAAACCGTTCCGGCCAGGCCAGGGCCAGTTGCAGGGCTACGGTGCCGCCGGTGTCGAATCCGGCCAGAAAAACGCGCTTTGGATGTACATGGTACTGTTCCTGGGCCGACCGCACGGCTTCGCTTACCCGCTGGCAGGCCAGGTCCCGGTCCACCACGTCGGTCGACCAGCAGAATCCTCCTTGCTGGCTTGGGGCCCGCCGCGTGCCTCGGGGAGCCACGGCCAAGTAGTTCCGCAAGCTGATCTGCGGCATGACGTGCCGCAGTTGGGTTTCATCGGCTCCCGGACCGTGCAGCCAGACAAGCAACGGATAGGCGTAGCCGGGTTCGTAGCCCATCGGCACAAACAACGAACAGGGAGCCGACTCGTCCTGGGTGAACTGAGGAGCCGCCGTCGGGGAAGAAGTTTCTGAAACGCCCGGCGAAGGTAGTTTCCACCGATCCATGTCAGCAGAGCGCTTTCCTGCAAGTGGCGGCTTCCGGACCGCAAGTACCGAGCCCCTTTCGTCCAGTCCGTCCAACGAACCCCCAGAGACTTTATCGCAGCATGCAACCTGGTGTCAACGCGGCCTCCCAGGCCGTCGGCACAATGGAGATTCGTTTCCGGCGTTTTTTGCAGGTGCCGGTTCGCTTTGCCGGAAGACGGCTGCGCACACGGCCTGCACTTTCCCGGAACGTGCCCGCTTCGGCTACTGGCCCCAGCGGTGCTGGATCCACCCTTCGGCGTAGAAGTACTGATTGGGCGTTCGCAGCGAACGCGACGTGTTCTTCAGATAGTAGCCGGTACGGTAGTACTCGGCGTAGTGGTAGCCGGGCCGCTGGGAAACGCGAATGCCCACCTGCACCGGATACGCCGGGTGGTGACTGTAATAGGAAGGCCGGAACACCCAACTGCCCGCCCGGCTGGAAGCCAGCGGCAGGGCCGCACCCACGGTGGCCATCGTGCCCAGCACCAGAACCAGGGCGGCCAGGCGTTTTGCGGCAGGCCAGAACTTTCCCTGCGGTTGTCGATGGGGGGCGCTCATGGTTGCTTCTCCGCGGAAGAAGGAGCCGGACGTTCCACCAGCAGTTTTTCCTGCTTGGGGTCCCACACGTACCGGTGGCCCGGCGGAAGCTCCGGCAAACGAATCCCGTACTGCGGGTTGTTCACAATCTTTCGCATGAACTCCTCGTGCGTCTGCGGCAGGCGGCCGTGCTCGGCCTTGTAGAGCTTGATGGCCTGCTCCAACTGCATCAGGTGGATGCGATCTTTCTGCTTGAACAACTGGCTGACCGGTTCGCTGACGATCCCGCCGCCGTAGCTGCGGCCGCGTGTGCCCACCGTGTTGACCGTGGCTTCCACCTGTTCGGTGGGCGCCGACACGGTCGGCGTGTTGGGTTGGGTTGCCTTCCCGGTGGCTGCGTCGTTGCTTTCATCCTGGGATGCCTTCTGGCCCGTGCAGCCCAGCAGCAGGGCCAGGCCCACTGCCAAAACGAACCTGGGCCGAGGAAAAACGTGGTGGCGGGTCATTGCCGATTCCTTCCATCGGTTGGTGAGGAGGACAGGTCGGACACCACGGGCTGATCGCCCACGCGAAGCGGCCAATCTTTCATCTGCGCCAGGTGGTCGAATTGGGTCATTTGAAAGCTCAGGGGAGTAATGGTCAGGTAGCCTTTTTGCAGCGCCGTCAGGTCGGTTTCTTCGCTGCTGGGCGGAGGCGGCGGGTCGTTGGTGGCCCAGTAGTAGGCCCGACCGCGCGGATCCACCCGGCGCTGGAACGATTCGCCGTAGCGGACCGTTCCCATGGGCACCACTTTCACCCCTCGAGGGCGTTCCAAGGCGACAATGGGAATGTTGATGTTATAAAGCCGAGGCTCGGACGACTTGTGTTGGAGCACCTGGCGGATTAGCTCCACGGCCATGGCGGCTGCTCGGTCGTAGGGAGCATGTTCGTCGTATTCCAGCGACACGGCGAAGCTGGTCACGCCGAAAAACGCGCCCTCGATGGCCGCGGCTACCGTGCCCGAATACAGCACGTTGATCCCGGCGTTCAGCCCGTGGTTCATGCCGCTGACCACTAGCTCCACCGGCCGGGGAGCCAGCTCGGTAATACCCAATTTGACGCAATCGGCCGGGCTGCCATCGACCGACCATCCCCGGCGGCGTTCCCTTTGGTACACCTCTTTCACCACCAGGGGAGTCAGGAACGTAATCGAATGGCCCACCCCGCTCTGCTCGGTGGTGGGAGCCACCACCGTTACATCGCCCAGTTGACGCAATGCCTGCTCCAGGGCGGCCAGCCCGGGAGCGTAAATCCCATCGTCGTTGGTCAGCAGGATGTGCACGGTTTGCGGACTTTGCGGTTCTTCACCGGCCAGAACAACAGGAGTGCCGCCTGCCCAGTGCCCCTTGATTTCGCTGCTTCCACTATAATTGGGCACTTCCGCTACCGCAACGGTCGCCCCGGGGCGGAACTGGGATTGCGGCTTGCGCTATTGCGCGGGAGCTACTGCTCCAATGCAGGAGTAAGCGTCGATTCTTGCAACAAGCGAGCCGCCGACTTTAGTCGACGAAAAAATACGGTAAACGCTTTTCGGTCAGCTCTCCCCGGACTGATGTCCGGGGCTCACCGAAATGAAACTTTCGACTCGAAGCGGCAAGTCACCTCGCGGCGTTGCTCATGCTCCGCCGGCCGAACACGGAACGGCCTGGGGGTGGCTCAAGTAGTGCTCCTCCACCGGGTAGTTGCGGAACTGCACCGTGTAGTGGTCCTCGAACCAGGCGGCGATGTCTTTTTCCATTTCCGGGTCGTACTCGGGAGCCACGTAAAGCGTGCGGCCGAACCGTTCTTCCAGCACCTGGCCGTCCTCGACAATCACCTGTCCCGACTTGATCACCACCTTGGGCATCTGGAACATCTGGCGGATGTCGTCCGAAGGCTGGTAGAGCGTCACGTCGGCATCGGCCCCGGGACCCAGGTGCCCCTTGTGCGGCAGGCCCAACATCCGCGCCGGGGCTGCCCTCGTGATGATGCAGATTTCCTGTAGCGTGTATTCCCGGTCCAGTTCCCGCAGCAGCGTTTTTTCCCGAACCGCCTTGGGCACCGTAGCCAGCACCTGGCGGCGGTAGTCGCGGTCCATCAGCAGGTGGATCACCTGCGGATAGGCCAGGAACGAAGCTCCGTTGGGATGATCGGTACTCAGGGCCACTTGCCAGGGATTCTGAACCAGCAGGAACCACTCCAGCCCAATGGCCCACTGCCAGGCGTGAACCAGCGACTTGTTCCGGTAGCGGATCGGAGCGATGCCGCAGCCGGATTCCATCTCCACGTCGCCGCTGAACCACTTGGTCCCGTACACCTGATGGAGATAGTAGCCCAAGGGGCCGTCGCCGGTCATGCTGGTCGTTTCGCCAAAGAGGACCTGGCCCACGTCGATGGTGATGTTGGCGTGGGAGTTGACGTACTCGGCCAGCTCCTGCACCCGGGAACCAAAGGTGGTTTCGTCCCCTTGCCCGCCGGCGTAGCTGTGGAACTGGATGTGGGTCAGGTGGCCCCGGGCCCCTTCCAGCGCCTGCATCGTGGCCAGCGTGGTTTGCCAGTTGCCCGGCAGTCCCAGGTTGTTGCAATGGATATGTACCGGATGGGGCAGCCCCAACTGGTCGGCCGCGTGGGCCACCTGGCGGATGATCTGCCGGGGCGTGACGTCGAAATGGCCCACCGGCTCGTCCAGCGAGTGGACGTTGCCCGAAGGCTGCTGCTTCCACACCTCCACCCCGCCGGGATTGACCAGCTTGCAGGCATAGCCCTTGGCCGCCCCCAGCAGCCAGGCCAGAAAGTGCCGCAGCCGCTCCGGCTCGCCCCGGGCAATGCTTTCCATCACGTAGTGGTTGTTACCCACCAGGACGAAGAACCCCTTGTCGATGCAGGGGGTGTCCTCGAACTCCTCGTGGGCATGCCGAGCGGAAAGGGGCGGGATGGCCGCGTCGAAGGCCGTCGTGTAGCCCAACCCGGCGTAGCTGTATCCGGTGGCAAACGTACTGGGCACACTGCCCAGCGTGCCGCTGTGGGTCCGTCGGGTCCGAGGGATCACCTGGTCGTGGCGTTTTTCCTCGGGGCGGAGCTTGCGGGCCATGTTCACCTTCGGCCCCACCACGTGGCAGTGCATGTCGATCCCTCCGGGCATGACCACCAGCCCGCGGGCGTCGATGGTCCGGTCGGGCCGGACTTGCGGGTCCTGCGGCGGGGCGACAATCCGCTCCCCCTGGATCCAAATGTCCCGTACTTGGTCTTCCACTCCGTTTACGGGATCGAAGACACGACCGCCGGCAATGCGAATCAGGCTCATAGGCTCTCCGGGAAACAGGCAACGTGGTGCGGCGAAGCCTATCCCTTGTGATAGCGGCCTTCCCCCGGGGCGCAAAGAGCCTGCGGCAGCGCAAGAGAAAACTCCCGGCGGACCGGGAGCAATCGTAAGCGGTTTCAATCAAGCCGGGAATCGGCTAACCAGGAAGAAAGAGGATTCCCACGGGTTTTCCTATCTGTCCAGATAGTTGGCATCGTCCAGCCAGATGTTGCCGCTGGGCTGGTGATAGAGCCAGCCGGCGTCGCTGGCCCCGCTGGCTGCCGTGGGCGGGTTTTCGGTGGTGGTGCGAACCGTGTTGCTGCCGGTAAAGGGATTTTCGGGAATGAACTGCAAGTAGGGACCGAACTCTGTGCCCGGGTTGCCCGAGGCGTCGGTCTGCGTGGTCAGCTCGCTCAAGTCCGCCGAAGGGGTCAGCCCGTTGTGATGCAACCGATAGAGCTGAATCTGGCTGCGTAGCGTGTGCAGGTTCATCAGCGCGGTGCTCTCTTTGGCGTCGTCCGAAGAATCGGTGAACTGAGGCACCACCGCCACCGCCAGAATGGACAGAATGACCACCACGATTAGTACTTCAATTAGGGTAAATCCCTTTGCTTTGCGAAGTGCTTGCCGCATGGCTGATTACCTCATGGGTCGGATTGCTCTTGGGATGAGAAACCTAGCTGCCGTCGCTGGGGCTGCACCCTGTCCTTAAACTACGTAGATTGCACAAGGTGTGCTGTCAAACTAGGCATGTGAGTTTTCTTGCTTTTCTATCTTTCTTTGACTTCCCGGGACCGCAGAGGCCGCTTTCTTTGCCTTGCCTTCAGCTTGCCCTGCCTCTGGGCGCACAGTGTCCCGCCGATTCTTGCTAGAGCCCCGCATAATCCGCATTCTTTGCGCCTTCGTTTCCTGAGGAGGCGAAAAAAACGTGATTTGGGAAAAACATCCAGCCTTGAACGATTCTTTGTCGATGGATGGATGGGAGAGTTGCGTATTCTCCGGAAAATGCGTGGGCAAGTTAATCTGGAGCAAGCATTGCTGCCGATGAGTAACTTGTCCCACGACGGGGAGTGACCAGGTCCTTACTTCTTTGCCACGAGTTGCTTGAAGGAGGCACGAGGATGAAACAACGCTTGCTTGTTCCCCTGATCGCCGTGGCCTGTACGGCGGTCTGGGCGGCTAAGGTCCACGCCGGGTACTGCGGTGCGGCCAGCTTCCGTCTGGTCGGCCACCGTGCCGCTGTGGACTACGCCGCGGCCAGACAGTGCTGCTACACGGTCATGAAGACCTGCAAGAAGGTCGTTTACGAAAAGAAGCAGTACACCTGCTACAAGACCATCTACGAAACGGTTTGGGAAGACAAGGTCATCAACTGCGTGAAGTACGTGCCCGAAACGCGCTATCGCGAGTGCACCTACACGGTCTGCAAGCCGGTCTACGAAACCCGGACCAAGAACATCTGTTACACGGTCTGGAAGCCGGTCTACGAAACCCGAACCAAGAAAATCTGCTACACCGTCTGCAAGCCGGTCTGGGAAACCCGGACCAAGAAGATTTGCTACACCGTCTGGAAGCCGGTTTACGAAACCCGAACCAAGAAAATCTGCTACACCGTCTGCAAGCCGGTCTGGGAAACCCGGACCAAGAAGATTTGCTACACCGTCTGGAAGCCGGTTTACGAAACCCGAACCAAGAAAATCTGCTACACCGT
>WFOE01000109.1 GCA_015488215.1 Planctomycetales bacterium | reverse complement strand
GGGCGGGGTTGAGCACGCTCTGGATCGCCGCGTTGATTACTTCAGCCAACTCCGCGGCCACCGCGTGCTTGAGCGGAAACACTTGCATGCGGTTCACCGCCGCCGAGTCGTCCCGATCCAGCCGCTGGACGACCAAAGCCACCTCCTTCAGATCCCGCGGCCGTGCTTGAACGATGAGCGTGTTGGTACGCACGTCGGCCACCACGCGTACCCGGGGAGCGAGTCCCGGGGCGGCCTGCTGTCCCTGGGGCTGGGTTTCCGGATACAGCGACTCTAGCGCCGCGGCCACCTGTGTGGCCACCGCATGTTTGAGCGGGAACACCTGCACTTCGCTTTGCGGATCCAGCGGTTTGTCCAACTGGGCGGCCAGTTGGCTAATGGCCTGGATGTCGCCCTGGGAAGCGACGATCAACAGGGCGTTGGGCCGCACCACGGGCAGGATGCTGGCCCGCTTGACCTGCGTGCCGGTGGGCGAGCGGATGGCTCCTAGTTCCTGATAGACACTGTTGAGCAGGGCAGCCAGCGATTCGGAGTTGACGTGCTTGAGCACCAGTAAGTGGATGTTCGGCACCGCCCCACCGGCGACGCGTTCCAGTTCGCGAATAATGCGCACCACGGCGTCCACGTCTTCTTTGTTACCGGTAACCACCAGACCGATGCCCGGCACGTCCTGGATGGTGACCGGCCCGCGCAGCGCGTCGATCCGCAGCAGGGGTTCGCCTTCGCCCGCGGGCGTTTCGCCCGGTTGGGGGCGCCCGCCGGGGGCTTGACCGGCGGGGGGCTGTCCTCCAGGCGGGGCTTGTCCGGCGGGAAGTTGCCCTCCGGGCGGGGCTTGACCGGCCGGCAGTTGTGCAGGCTGTCCGGCAGCCGGGGCCTGGGCAGCGTCGCCCCTTGGCTGCCCCTTGCCGGCCTGGGCCACCAGGTGGTTGAGTGCCGTTTGAAGCACGTGGGTTTTCCCCTGGAGTTTTTTCTGCGTCGGCACAAGTTCCACGGCTTTCCCGGCAACCGGGGGGAGCGAATCCACCACCTGCGCGGCGGTGGCAATCGCCTGACCGTGGGAAGCGGTCCCTTCGATGACCAGCAACTGGCGCTGGTTGTCGATCCCGACGGCAAAGAGCCGCTGGGGTCGATTGCCCACCGGGGCTTCTTGTTGCAGAGGGTGTCCAGGTGCCGCAGCGTCGCGTTTCTCGTAGACTTCGAACCCCGGCAAGCCGCCCGGGCCGCTCTCCACCAGCGCAGCTTGCGAGCGGTAGGCCCGGTAGAGCACCCGGGCCACGTCCACCGCTTGCCAACGCCGCAGGGGGACGCGGACCGGACCCGTGGCAAAGTTTGCCTCGGACGGAGAAGCCGGCCCATCAGTCTCAGCAGCCGGCAAGGTTGCCGGGAATCGGGGCGTGGGCGAAGCAAGCGAGTGTGGCCCTTTTGTTTTTGGTTCCGGCAGGGGTTCCAAGGGCCGTACAGGCTGCGGCAGCCGGGCCGGGGCAGACGGCACGGGTTGCAGATGGGTTGTTTGTTGGATGGGAGAAGGCTCTTTCTCCCCGGCACCAGGCGGAGCGAAGCGTCTCACCGAGGCGACGGGTTCCTGCTTCCGCTTCGGCGTCATAGATGCCACTTGCATTTTGCGGCGCGAAAGCGGCCGCGGGCCTACCGCCTGGCCTAGCAGCCCGCGCACGGTATTGGCCTGTTCCTGAGCCTGGCCTTCGGCAGCTTGGGTGGCCGGCTTCAGACGATGCCGTGGGTAGCGGGACCGGAGCTGCTCCAGTTCCACCAGCACCAGATGGCGCCCTTGGTCCAACAGCCGGTAACCCAGCGGCTGAAGCTGTTCGTTGACTAGCTCAATGGCTTCCTGGCGGGTGTAGAGCCGGGTACTTAGATGATGAAACCGCCCGGGCGGGGCCTGCTTCATCACCAGATGGGAACCGGTCTGCCGGGCCAGATACCTGAGAAATTGCTCCCAGGGCGTCTGGATGGCGTTGAGCCGCACCTTACCCTGGGAATGCTCGGAACCCCCGCGGCGCGAAACAGGAACGACGTGCACGCGTTTTCCCGTCGAAGGACCACTCGAGCTGAGATGCTCTCTTGCAGAAAGCGGGCGGGGAGCTTGGGTAGCCCCGTGCGATGGCTCGCCGGTTGCGGAAAGAGTTCCCGGCCCGGGCACAGGACGGCTCAGCACCATCCCCAGCCCGAGCGTGCCCAACAGTCCGGCCAGCGCCCAGCGAGCCCAGGAGTTCCACAACGGTTGATTCATCGTCGGCCTCACCAAATGGGGCGATCCGTTTTGCCGCGTCTGTTGCGTTGCACGGCATTTGCGTCCATGTTGGCGGCCCTGGGTGTGGGTCGAGCCGGCCGGCGCGCCTGGGACGGCGCGCGGCAAGCGTGGGGTTCTCTCGCCCGGTCGTTACGATCCGCATAATCGGCAAAGTTTGCCCGGAAGGATCAGTCGTTTTTTCTTCTGCGCCCGATTCGCCCACATGCAAGCAGTGGCATCGATGCTGGCAGCCCACGTGGGCGCATTGCCCGTTGAAATTGCCCCTTGGGGCTGCGGAGTGCCAGGGTTAGCTGAACTTTACCCCCGGCGCGGATTTGCGGCATAATGACAGCACCGGAACGGATGAAGCCCAGCACGGAGGGGAACCACCGCCACAGGAGGGAATGCGATGAGCCGGGCCCGGAACGCCTCGAGGGCACACGCGGCGCTGCTGGCCGCCGCGATGTGGCTGTTTGCTGCCGTATTGAGCGGTTGCAGTGGGGGCAGCCATCCGCCTGACCAGGCACAGGAAAGCGGCCCCCCCGGCTCTGCGGCAACTGGCTCTTCTTCTAGCCAGCAGACCACCGCCGGGGACCGCCCGACCGCGCAGAACGCCTCTTCCGGCCGGAAGGACCCGCTTGGCGACTTTGCCGAGCTGAAAGACCCCAAGGAAATCCTCCGCCGCATGGGGCAAGTGTATGCCCAGGCACGCACCTACCGGGACCGGGGCGAAGTGGTCGTGCAGTTCAAGCTCAACGGCCAGCCGCAGCGGCAACAGTTTCCCATGAGCCTGGTCTTCCAGCGCCCCAATCGCCTGGTGCTGCGGGCTTACGAGGGGATTGTGTACTGCGACGGGGAAACCATCTACGGCGTCCATCGGGACATTCCCGGCTATGTGGTCACCCGGCCCGCTCCGCCGAAGCTGGAACCGGACGACCTGTATTTCGATTCGTACCTGCGGTTCACCCTGACCCAACGAGAAGGGGGCGCTCCGTTCCAGGTGCCGCTTTTGCTGGTGCCGGGAATGATTGACAAGATGCTCCAGGAACTGGTCCAGGGAGCCCGACTGCTGGAACCGCAGAAAATCGACGGCGAAAGCTGCCACGTGGTGGAACTGAAAGTGCCCGAGGGAACGCTCCGCTTTTACGTGGGCCACAACACGGCCGTGCTGCGGCGACTGGACCTGCCCACGGATGAGCTGAAGAAAATGATGGAGCAAGGGTTGGGCAAGGTGGAAGAACTGCAACTGACCGCCCATTACCACCAGGCCCAGCTCAACGGCCCGCTTGCTCCTGAGGACCTGGCTCGTCCGTTTCCCAAGGAGTGGAAGCAGGTGCGGCAGTTTGTCGGGCCAGGGCCGCCCGCCGTACTAGGCAAGCGGATCGAAAAGCTGGCCCTGCGCGGACTGGACGGGACGAAATACACGGCCGAATCCCTCCGCGGCAAGGTGGTGTTGCTTGACTTTTGGGCCACGTGGTGCGGGCCGTGCAAACAGTCGATGCCCGAGCTGGAAAAAGTGCGCAAGCACTTCCAGGACCAGAAGGACGTGGTCATTCTGGCCGTGAGCATCGACGACCCTTCGGTCAAAGACGACGAAGTGAAAAAGGTGCTGGACGACCTGGGGGTGAAAGTCACCATCGTCCGCCCCGAACAGCTCGACACGCTCGACGTGTTCCAGATCGAAGCCATCCCGACCCAGTTCCTGCTGGACAAACAGGGAGTGGTGCAGTGGCACAGCCTGGGGTTCAATCCCGCCTCGGGGGAAGACCCGGCCAAGAAATTGATCGCCACCATCGAAGCGGTCCGCCAGGGGAAGAACCTGGCCCAGCAGCGCATCGCCGAGTTCGAGCGGCAGATGATGGAACCGCCGCCGCAAGGACCTTCGGTGGAAGGGGACCCACCCCAGCCGCGCATCGCCCCCCGGTCGGAGCCGAAAAAGTACAAGCTGCACCGCCGGTGGCAGTTGCCCTCGCAAGGGTCGCACCTGGGCAACATGGTCGTGGTGCCGGATGAGGAAAACAAATGGCTCATCTGGGTGCTGACCGACTGGCAAAAGATGGTGGCCGTGGACCCGCAAGGCAATCTCCTGGCCCGCGAAGATTTGCCGCTCCAGGATGCGAAACAAGGCCAGCGCCCCCAGGTGTTCAGCTTCGTCGTCACTGCCGCCGACAAACAGGGCAACCGCTACTACGCGCTTGGGGCCGTAGGAGCCAAACACGTGCGCGTGTTCGACCACCAGTGGAACCCGGTTACCAGCTACCCGCCCACCGAGGAACACCCGGGCACGCTCGACGCCAAACTGGCCGACCTGGACGGCGACGGCAAGCTGGAACTGCTGGTCAGCTACCTGGACGTGGTGGGCGTGCACGGCGCCAATCTCCAGGGCAAACGTCTTTGGAGCAATCGTTCGTTCGATAACGTGTTCTGGCTGGAACCGCTCTTGCCGGACGCCAAAGGCCGCCGGGGCGTGCTGGTCTGCCACTCGCAAGGTTCCATCGGCGTGCTCGATTACCAGGGACAAACGTCCGATCAGTGGAACGTGCGCGGGCTGATGTTCCACCACGTGCTATGTCGCGACCTGGACGGCGACGGTCGGGCCGAATACGCCGGGCTGGCCATGACCACCGACACGGGAGCCAACGTGCTGGTGGGCCTGGACGGCAGCGGAGCCGCACTGTGGCAGTACCGGCTGCCCGACGGACCGCCGCATCCGACGCTCGTGCCCCTTTACGCTGCACGCCTGGTGGGCAAACAGGCGCATTGGATTGTCGTCGGTTCCGACTCTTCCATCCACCTGATCGATGCCCGAGGCAAACTGCTGGACCGCTTCAACTACGGCCAGGCAGTGCAAGGGCTGGCCGTGGTGCCCACCCAGCCGAATCCCACGCTGGTGGTGGCCACGGCGGAGCATCTGGCCGGTTACGAACTCGTGCCGCGGAACGGACAAAGCAAGAAGCCCCAACAGCCTGCGGCTTCCCCGGAACAACCCCGGAAAAAAGCCGCGGCAAGCGAAAAGAAAACGGTCGCCGAAGACAAGCCCGGCTCGAACGCTCCGGACTCGAAAAACGCGCCCAAACAAGCAGCGGATAAGCCGAAGTAACTCCGGCCGCAGTCGGCCGGCTGGAGGCTGCTCGGTTACATGGAAGGATCCGCCCGATGGCAAGGAAGCACGCCACCCAAGAAGCAGTCCGTTCTCCGCTTCCGGCTTCCGGTGCGCCTTCGCCCAGTGGCTCCGAGCCGCGGCCACAGTGGTCGCTGGAGCGGTTGGCCCAGGTGGAGACGCTTCCGCCCGGGGAAGCCCCCCTGCCGCTTACCGTGCTGCTGCCGGCTTACAACGAGCAGCAGGCCATCGGCAGCGTGCTGGCCGAGGTGGTGGAGGCGCTGCGCGACTGGGAGTTCCAGTACGAAATCCTGGTCGTGGACGACGGTTCGACCGACAACACGGCCCAGGTGGTGGAGCAGTTTGCCCAGCAGTGCTGGCAATGCCCGGTGCGGCTGGTGCGGCATCCGCAACGCCGCGGAGCCGGCGCCGCCCGCAAGACCGGCATCCGTCAGGCCCGAGGGCAGGTAATCGTCATGCTCGATGCCGACGGGAGCTATCCCGCGGCGGCCATTCCGGAACTGCTCCGTCACTTTCCGCACTACGACCAGGTCAACGGCGCACGCACCAGCGAACAAGGTCGCTGGCCCTGGCTGCGTGTGCCGGCCAAGTGGCTAATCCGCAAGCTGGCCTGTTACCTGACCGGGCGGAACATCCCCGATCTGAACACCGGCCTGAAGGCGTTCCGCCGCGACGAGATGCTCCGCTGGCTGTGGGTGGTTCCGGACGGATTCAGTTGCGTGACCACGATGACGCTCGCCTTTCTGACCAACGGCTATGCGGTCAAGTACGTGCCGGTGGAGTACCGTCCCCGAATCGGCCGCAGTAAGTTCCATCCGGTCAAGGACACGCTCTCTTACCTGAGCACCGTACTGCGGATTGTGTTGTACTTCCGCCCGTTGCGGATATTTTTGCCCCTGGCCGCGCTGATGCTGCTGTTGGCCGGGCTGAAAGGCTGGTACAGCTTCGCCACGACCGGCACCTTGCAGGAATCGGACGTGATTCTGTTCACCGCCGGCATGATGACCGGCACGCTGGGCCTGCTGGCCGAAGTGGTGGTGGCCCATCATCGCCGCTGACCCGTTCGCTGGAGAAATCGGGCCGATTCCCATGCTTCCCGCCGCCAACGCGCCGAACGCCCGCTTCGTCTCGCCGAAGGAGCTACCCCGTACGGTCGCTCCGCCGGGCGTGTATGCTCGCAGCGCGGCTCTCTGGATTCCCCGGTTGCTTACCCTGGTGGATTCCGATCCGACCAGCACCACCTACGGCTGCCTGGACCGACAGTACTGGCACTATCGCACGGCGGCGTTCCCTTCGGCCATGTACCAGGAAGGGGCGGCCGTGCTGGCCATGTTGTATCGGTACCGGATGCCGGGAAATCGGCTCTACGGCAATCCCCGCGTGAAACAACTGGCCCAGGCGGCCGCGGCCTGGGCAGCCCGAAGCGCCCACGCCAACGGCGCCGGCGACGACTACTACCCCTGGGAACAAGCGCTGGGAGCGGCGGTCTTTTCGCTGGTGGGCTGCGCCCACGCCTGCTGGCTGCTAAAGATTCGCGACGCGGACACGCTCCGGGGACTGCGCCGCCGCGCCTGTTGGGTGGCCGCTCACCAGGAAACCGGCACGCTGGCCAACCACCACGCCCTGGCCGCCCTGGGACTGTTCTGGGCCGGACGGGTGCTCGACCAGCCGCGTTTCTGTCGCGCAGCCCGGCAGCGGATCGAACAACTGCTGGCCCTGCAGCATCCCGAGGGCTGGTTTCCCGAATACGGCGGGGCCGATCCCGGGTATCAGAGCCTTACCATCAGCGCCCTGGCCCGGCTGGCGGCCCGCGGTGCCATGGACTCCGCGCTGCTTCCGGCACTTGAGCGTTCGGTGGAGTTTCTGCAATGGTTCGTCCACCCGGACGGAAGCTGCGGCGGCCCTTACGCTTCGCGCGGCACATGCCAGCTCTACACCGCGGGAGTGGAACTGCTAGCCCGTCGTCTGCCTCAGGCTGCCGCGGTGGCGAGGGTCGCACGCCGAACGCTTGCCGCTGGCCAGGCGGCCCTGCCGGACGACGAGCGGCTTTTTATCCACTTTTTTTACGACCGGCTGCTCAGTTGGCTTTTTGCCCGGCGCCAGAATCCGCACTTGGCCAAAGCGATTGCGGCCGAACAGCAGGCCAGGCCCCACGCATCGCCCGAGGCGGCCGCCACCCTGGCAAACGCGGCCGCTGCCACAGCACCGCCCCCGCTTGCCGAAGGGACGCGCCATTTTCCCGGCGCCGGCCTGGTCGTCTCTCGCCGTGGCGGAGAGCACTTGGTTGTTTCCACCGCTCGGGGAGGTTCTCTGGTGTGGTTCGCCCCGGGACGCGAGCCGGTGGTGGAAGGGGCCTTGGTCGTGGAAGACCGCCCAGGGCGGATTGCTCACTCCGCCTGGCACGACACGGGGCAAGCCGCCGCGGTGCGGCTGGATTCGCAAGGGCTGGAAATCTCGCTCGACCGCCCCCTTGTCTGGAAACGGCAACGCCTGGCCACGCCGGCCAAACAGGCCGCGTTCCACCTGGGCATGATAACCCTGGGCCGTTACCTGCGCACGCCGGTCCGCTGGCTGCTGCAACGGTTGCTGATAACCGGACGCCGACCCGCCCCGGTGCGGTTGCAACGGAAAATCTGTTACCGCTTCGGTTCGCAGCCCCGGCTGGTCGTAACCGACCGGGTCGAACTGGACGGCCGGCGCTTCGTGCCCCGAGGATTGTGGACGGCCGGGGCGTTCCAGTCCGGTTACGTGGCCGCCTCCTGCGGTTACGAACCGGGAGCATTACAGCCGTGGCAAAACTACAAGCACCTGCTGCCCGTGCTGTGCCAGGCTCATCGGGTGGAACTGACCCGCTGCTACCCGGACCGATGACAGGAAAAAACCTTTTGACGAACCAGGCATCCACTCCCGCTCCGCGTTCCGTGTTCCGCGTCCTATCCGGCTGGATGGGTAGCCGCTGGGTGCGCATGGTCTTTGCCGCTGCGGTGCTGGTGGTGGTGTTTTACCAGGTTCGCTGGGACCGGTTGGGCGAAGCGCTGGCTTCCACCGCCTGGCCATGGCTCCTGCTGGGTCTGGCGTGTTTCGTGCCCCAGTGGTTCTGTTCCACCTGGCGCTGGCGACACTGGGTGGCTCCGGCCGTACCACTGAGCTGGTCCCAGGCCTGGTTCCAGCAATGCAGCGCCGCGGCGATGAACCTCGCCATGCCGGGCAAAGCGGGCGAGCTGGCCAAAGCCGGCTGTTTGAAGTTGCTCGGGCTGCCTCTGGCCCTGGCGACTTTCTACGTGGTGGTAGAAAAGGCGGCCGATCTACTCGCACTAGGGCTGATTGCTTCGGCAGCGTGGTTTGTGCCGAATATGGTGCCGGAAGCCCTTGTACCGGTTGCCGCTGCGGCCTGGCTGGCAATTGCCTTTCGCCGCATGGGAAGCAGGCTGCGGGAAAGTGCCGCCCTCGGCTCGGCCCCCAGCCGTCAGTGGCTTCCGCCCGGAGAAGAAAAACCCCTGTGGCGAAACTGGCCTGGTCTGCTTGCCGCGTCGGTGCTTTTGTGGTTGCTGCACCTGGGACAGATTCTTTGCTTTGCCTGGGCCTGCCGAATTGGCGTGAGCTGGGCGGAAGTGTGCCGCGTGGTTCCGCTGGCCTTGGTAGCCGGATTGCTGCCCGTGAGCTGGTGGGGCTTGGGCACCCGCGAAGCGGTGCTGGCGTGGTTTTGGGTCCCCCCGGCTTCGCTGGAACAACTGGTCCTGCTGGCCGGGCTGCTGGCCGCACGGTATCTGGTGCCGGGCCTGGTCGGCCTGGCGTGGTTGCTCGCTACGCGCCCGAGTTCCGCGAAACATCCGGAGCAGCGATGGGCAAGCGCCCCTTTGGCGTAGCATCTTCCGGTCGAGGAGCTTCCGGCTGGTCCGAACCGGCCTGCTGCCACATCGTCTCCCGGGAAGGATCCCGGCCCAGGAAACGCCGCTGGTAGTAAACTTGCAGCCCGTGCAAGGCGTGGTACAACGCGCCGCATTCGATGGCCAGGTCCTCGGTTTCCTGAAGCAACTGGCACAGGTGTCGCACGGCGTTTTCCATCCAGGGGGCGGCCAGCTCTTCCGGTTCCAGAGCCAGGGCCAGAAACTCCACCGTGTGGCCGGTCGTGCCCAGGCGTTTCTTCACGTCGGGCGTGCTGCCCGGGCGGCGAAAGTACTGAGCCGAAAACGCCCCGTCCGGCTGCTGGTACGCTCGGGCCAGAGCCACGGCCCGGCGGATTTGTTGCTGGGCCTGAGCCCAAGGACCGTCCAGCTCGGCCTGGTCCGGGAAATACGCCCGCAGGGCCATCGTCATGCCAATCAGCCGGTGCGTGCCGCCGCAGGCGCTGGAGTCAAGGTCTTGTTCGGCTTCCCAGGCCACGGCGCGTTCCACGGTCCAGGTTTCGCCGTGGTGGTTTTTCCACTGGGCACCGGGGGGCAAGTAGCGGCTCAGGGCAATCAGCGTCCAGCTTAGCTCCATCCCTTCTTCCACGTCCCACTGGGTGCGGCGGAGCATATCGCCTAGGGTGTAGGTCTTGCCCTGCCAGCGGATAGGCTGCTCAAGCCCCAGCCCGCACTGGGAAAACACGGCCAACCACTGGTCTTCGTGCCCCTGACCGGTGAGCGAACCTGGTTCGGTTACCACGTCCAAACCTTGGGGAGTGGGCTCCAGCACAAACCCCCGTAACGAACCGCCATCGAGCAGCCATTGTAGGGCGGGCACCAGCTTCCCCTGGTGCATCACCTGCAGCCGGTCCTGGTAGGCCAGCACGCCGTGCAGAATCTGCCATGCCCCGTGCTGACTGGTATCCAGCGTGCGGTGCAGGTTGGTCTCCAGCACCTCCTCCAGCAGTTGTTTCAGCTCGGCATCGGGTACGTCCTGGAACCGCGGCGGGGCCGGGTCATCCTGGGAACGGGAAGCCGCATCCTGGCAGCCGCCCAGTCCCAACAGGCTCAAAGCGACGAGCAACACGCCTGCGGCCAGCAAATAGCCGCGGGCAAGCGGAACGCCGTCGGTTCGACGGAACATGGATGGGGTTCCTCTCACGGGTCGGCCGCCGGTTTTAAGAGGCTGTCACAATACTACTTCCCACCACAAGCGCCACACCCGAGGATTGGAGCAGCACCGGCGGGTTTGGGCCACGCTGTAAAAACTCTGCCGGGGAGATTCCGGCCACGGGATAAACCGGACCAAGGCCCGGTGCGGCTCCGCCCAGGGTCATCCCAGACGGAGGATTTTACGCACTAGGTTCTTTCGTCCGGCCCAGTGGCAAAGCTCCGCTGCTCCCCGAAACTGGTAAGTTTTACACATTGTAGCAAAAAAACGGCTTCCGGTGTGAAACAATAGCGAATCTGCGGGGAGCAAGAAAAACAGAAAAGCTCCGCTGGCTTTATCTTCGATACCACCTGTGAAAGCCAAGAAAGCAAGGAGGTCCGCGCCGTGCAGGGAAGATGGTCCTACTTGAAACCCGGCCCTGAAGAACCGCGGAGTGCAAAACGATGTGTCCGACCCGAATCGCTCCCCCCCCGATGGACGGCACCGCCCAGGCGTTGGACCTGGAGCAGGCTCCGCTGCCGTTTGTCCCTCCTGTGCCCGTACTCCCCCAAAGCGTGCTGATTGTGGACGACGAAGCGACGGCCCGCGACGTTCTGGAAGAGGTGCTTTACGACATCTGCGGTCCCCGGCTGCGGATGCGCCACTGTAGCCAGGGACTGGAGGCGCTGGAAGTGCTACGCCGCCGCCGGTTCGACCTGGTGCTAATCGACTACTGGCTGCCGGACATGGACGGGCTGGAGCTGGTTTCCACCATCGCCGACATGGTGGACGACACGGCGGTAATCCTGATGGCTCGCGGCGGGAACGGCTCGCTGGGGGCCGAGGCTCTCTACCGCGGCGCCCGGCACTTTCTGGACAAAGACCGCCTGGAAGTGGACCAAGTGCGCGAGGTGCTGCTGGAAGCCTGGCACACGGCCCGCATGGATTGGGCGGCAAGTTGCCGTGCCGCTTCGATGCAGCAGCAACTGGAAGAAACCCAGCGGCAACTGCACCAGATGGCCGAACAAGTGGCCCAGATGCTCCGGCAAACCCAGCAAATGCAGCAGGCCGCCCCGGGCATGGCTCCGGCCGAAATGATGCGGCAGTTCGACCAACTGGCCCGTTCGCTCCAGCAGACCCAACAAGCCCTGGGCCGGATGCAGCAAGCGGCCGAAAGCTGCTAGGCTGCCCCTGGCTTGTCGGGAGGAAACCTTCCGGCGGCTGGTCAACTGCTGGCCGAACGGTAGCTGGAAAGTGCGCGCTGAAACACCCAACGGCCGGCCCAAAAGCTGCCCGCGGTGGCCAGCAGCGCGTAGCCCATCAGGTACCAGTGGTCCGGTTCCAGCGGTTTGGCCATCAGCCGCGCCGGCACGTTGACCACCACCAGCACCGGCACCACGAAGGTGAACGCCCAGCGGAGCCAGTCCCCGACCGGGCCGCGATAGATTTCCATCGGGTAGCGGGAAAAGTTGGTCAAGTAGAACCAAAAGTTGTACAGCGACTGGTTTCGGCCTAGCCAAATGCTAGTCGAGGCCAAGGCAATCATCAGGCTGTAGAAAATGACCACTCCGCAGAGCACGTAGAACGGATAGGCCACCACCTGGAACCACCCGGGACGATACTCCAGGTGGTACAAGCTGTAGGCCAGCAGGCAACCGCCGAAGGCAAAGTTGGCCAGGGCGGACCACTGGACCTGCTGCAACGAGATCAGGAACTGCGTGTCCATCGGCTTGACCAGCACGTAATCGAGCCCCCCGCGGCGAATCAGCTCGCTGAACTCCTCGGCGTTGGGCATGAAGAACGCCTGCACCAGACTGTTGACGAACAGGGTGGTGCTCAGGAAGACGAAAAACTCGTACTGCCGCCAGCCGCTTCCTGCGGCCAGCTCCCCTTGGGAGCCAATCTGGTGGAAGATCAGCGTGTAAAAGCCCAGGTTCATGAACACCCAGGAAAGCGACGAGACGGCGTTAATCAGAAAGTTCCAGCGGAACGTCATGTCCCGCACCAGCGAGTTGCGGGCGAACGTGCCCCAGACGGCCAGATAGTGCCAGGCTCGCATGGGCAGTCAGCCTCCGTAGCCGCTGTAACGGTTCACTCCGCGGGCGTAGGTCCAGCGGCAAAGCCCGATGAACACCACGACCCAGGCCACCTGGACCAGCAGCCCTTGCACCAGTTCGGCCCCTTGCACCTTGCCCAGGAAAACCGCCGCCGGGAAGTAGGCCAGGTACTTCAGCGGCAGAAAGTTCACCAGGGTGCTCCACGGCTCGGGCAGCATGTCCAGCGGGAACATGTGGCCGGAAAAGAAGAAGTTGAACAGCATGTAAACAAACAGCAGCGAAGTCACCTCCAGGAACCAGAAGGAAATCAGGCCCAAGGTGGCTTCCAGAAAAAAGCCCAGCAGGAACGACAATACCAGCGACACCACGTAGGCGGCCATCACCTCCGCCGGCGGCCAGCCGGGAAAGTAGCTCCGGCAGACGTAAAACACCAGGGCGAACGGAGCCGCAGCCACCACGTAATAAACCAGCTTGTGAGCCACCCGAGCCAGCAGCAACATGGTAATCATATCGACCGGCTGGATGAGATACTTTTTCACCTCCCCTTCGCGCACCTGCCGGGCAATGCCCGAGGCCAGCCCCGGCATGCTGGAAAACGCCCGGGAAACCATCGTCAGCAGATAGTAAGCCACAAAGTTGTGATAGGTGTAGCCGGCGATCATCTCCCGCTGGTTGGCCGCAAAGATGGCTCCCCAAAGGAACACCTGGGTTACGATGGGCAGAAACCGCATCAGCGTGCCCAGGGCGAAGTCGCCCCGATAGACGAGCCGCTCCTCAATCGAAATGCGCAGGATCACCCACCAGGTTGCAGCCCGAGCCTGCAACTCCTGAAACCAGGTAAAACGGGCACTCCGGCCAGCGGCAGGGCTTGTCATTTTCTTCTTCCGTTGGGGGGAAAGCCGCAGGGGGGCTGCTTCTATCTTCCTTGCTGCTCCGGTGCCGGGGAAGCCCCCGGGGGCCGGACCCGTTGCCAGTACTCGGGATTTTCCTCGTAAACCACCTGGCCATCCACTTCCAGTTGCACGGCATAGATGCGCAGGCTGGGCCAGCGGAACCGCAGGCGGAGTCGGGCAGGTACTTTTCCCCGGGGGGTGGTCAGCTCGAACGGATACTCCAGGCCGAACCAGCTTCGGGCCAGATGCTGGTGCACCAGGCGGTCGTTGACCAGCACCAGTTCTTCGCCGAAGACAGGGCTGAACGGATCGTGGTTCCAACTGAAGCGGTACTGGATGTCACAGCGATAAGGGCCGCTGAGCCGAATCCGCCGATAGAGCCACCCTCGGCCCGCAAGCGAAGCCCGCGGCGCCTGGGCATCGACCGGATGGGCTCGTAGCAGGTCTTCCCACTCGGGCGTGCCGGCCCGGCGGAGCCGAAACAACACCCAGGCCAGCACCCCCAGCCCCACGCCGCTTGCAACCAGCAGCGCCCAGCCCAGGTTGGCCCGGTCCGGGTGATGCTGATGGACGTAGAAATAGGCTCCCAGCGGCACGACCAGCAACAGCACCAGGAGAACATAGAAGGTGCCGAATCGCAGCCCCTTGACGGCCAGCAGCAGGACCAAAGCTCCGACGAACGACAGCAGTTCCCAAAGCAGTTCCATTGCGGCGGTGGTTTGCGTGGCGGCACGGGGAACCGCGTTCCCGCTGCCCAAGGCTTACACTTGCTGCGGGACGGCCTGCGAGGTTTCGGAACACGGCTGCTGCGGAGAGCCGTTTTCCACCGAGGAGAACATCTCGGCAATCACTTCTTCCAGCGGCGGGTCCTCCACGCTGACGTCTTCCACCGCGTGGCTGCGGAGGATGGCGGCCACGGTTTCGCTCACGCCCTGGCGCGGGATGCGCAGCTTGACCCGCGGCGGTTCGTTCTCCACCACCGTGCCGTAGCGGTCGAATCCCTGGGTGGTGTCCCCGTCGGCCAACTGCACGGTAACAATCTTGCACTGGCTGAAGCGGTCGACAATCCCTTCCAGCGTGCCGTCATACACGATGACGCCCTGGGCAATGACAATCACCCGGCGGCAAAGCGCAGCCACGTCCTTCATGTAGTGGCTTGTCAGCAGGATCGTCAGCCCGCGCTGCCGCTGGTATTCTTTGAGGAAGTTCTGGATCGTGTGCTGGGCCACCACGTCCAGGCCGATGGTCGGTTCGTCCAGAAAGAGGACTTCCGGCTGGTGCAGCAGGGCGGCAATAAGTTCCAGCTTCATCCGTTCGCCCAGGGAAAGCTCGCGCACCGGGCGGCCCAGCAGGTCCGAAACGTTCAGCATTTCGGCCAGCTCGTCCCGGGTGCGTTGGAACTGCCGCGGCTCGATGCGGTAGATCTGCTGGTGCAGCCGGAAGGACTCCAGCGCGGGCAGGTCCCACCAAAGCTGGTTCTTCTGGCCCATCACCAGGGCAAAGCGGCGGCGATAGGCGTTTTCGCGATGCCAGGGGACGTAGCCCAGCACGCGGGCGCTCCCCCCCGTGGGCGTGATGACGCCGGAGAGCAGCTTCAACGTGGTGGTTTTGCCGGCCCCGTTGGGTCCCAGAAAAGCGACAAACTCGCCCGGTTCCACCTGGAAGCTGATCTGCCGCACGGCGTGCACTTCGCGCCAGCGGCGGCGAAACAGGCTGCGGACCGAAGCCCAAAGCCCCTCGCTTTTCTGGTACACCCGGTAGGTTTTACTCAGATTACAAACTTCGATCACAGGCATACGTTGGATTATAATTCCGCCTCCAGGTGGCGAAAAGCCGACCGGTCGGGCTGCCTCCAGGGACGAGAATCGGTGCTTATTTATTCTTGCATCGGAGCGGAAACTCCCCCATCCCCCCACACCTCCAAGCCTCCACGCCCTACGGTGCGGAAGCACCTTGCTCAAGACGCAAGACCCAAGACGCAAGACCTTCCAATCGGCGGCTCGCCAGTTGCCGATCGCCGACAACGAGCTGCCGACTACGAGGACGAGTACGAGCACGAACGCTTGTATCTCCGCCGGAGCGGAAGCTCCTGGCG
>WFOE01000108.1 GCA_015488215.1 Planctomycetales bacterium | reverse complement strand
GGCGTGGGGGGATGGGGGGAGAGCTTCCGCTCCGGTGAAAAAGCAAACGGTCATACTCGTGCTCGTACTCGTGCTCGTTAGTCGTACTCGTAATCGGCAGCTCGCTATCGGCAATCGCGAATCGGCAATTCGGCCAGCCGCCCGTGTCTGTTCGAACAACGAAGCGCTACTCATGAAAAACTGACGCCCCTCCCATGAGCCGACTTGAAATCCGCCAACTGACCAAGCAGTTTCCCACCCCGGCCGAGCCGCTCGTGGTGCTTCGCGGCGTGGACTTGGAGCTGCAACAGGGCCAAAGCGCCGCGGTGCTGGGCCCCAGCGGGTCGGGTAAATCGACGCTGTTGCACATCGTCGGCACGCTCGATACGCCCACCAGCGGCACGGTCGAACTGGACGGCCAGAACCCCTTCGCCCTGCCCGAGCCGGAACTGGCCCGGTTCCGCTACCGGCACATCGGCTTCGTGTTCCAGGACCACTATCTGCTGCCGCAACTGACCGTGCTGGAAAACGTGCTGGTGCCGGTGCTCTCGCAAGGGGCAGCCACCGAGGAGCAAGCTGCACGGGCCCGCATGTTGCTTCAGCGCGTAGGGCTGGAAGAGCGGATGGACCACCGTCCGGCGGAAATCTCCGGCGGGGAGCGTCAACGGGCGGCCATCGCCCGCGCGCTGGTGGCCCAACCGGCCCTGCTGCTGGCCGACGAGCCGACCGGCAACCTGGATCAGACCACCGCCCAGAGCGTGGCCCGGCTGATGCTGGAACTGCAAGAACAGGAAGGGTTCATGCTGCTGGTGGTAACGCACTCGCTGGAGCTGGCCCGATTGCTCCAGCGCCGCTACGAGCTGAAACAGGGGCGCCTGGTTTCCCAGCCGTAAGCTCGCTTGTTTGGGCTGTGCGGGTGCCGAGTTTGAAACACTTGGCTGCGAGCGATGGAAGTGTTTCGGTGGAGAGTTCTGCTGAAGGGCACAGCACGCGGCGAACCAAGGCCATCGGCATCGCCGCTTGGTAGCCGAAGGTTGCGAGTCTCCCGGCAAACTCGACCGCCTGGCGTTTACTCCACCACCGGAGCAAGTTCGGCTGGGCTGAACCCGGGACCCAACGGGCTGAGTTCGCGAAGCCAAATCACTCGGGCCGGCCCTGCCGAGGCGTCCAGCAGGGCTTCCAGACGCACGACCGGTCCGTTGCTGCCTAGGTAGCCGACGGCCTGTACCCGGAACGCATCGCCACCGCCGCCGATGTAGGGGGCCAGTTGCCGCATCTGTTCCAGCGAGGCCACCCCTTCCAGATAGAGCCAGGCGGTGGTTTCCCGGCCTGGCACTTCGGTCCAAGTGCCCTGGTTCACTCCGGAAGCAGCCTGGGCGGCCAGGATCGGCTCGATTAGCTCTTCGGGCATCTCGGGTATGGCCTGAAGCACCGGACGAGGGGCCAGCAACACGTTGATTCGGCCGGCCAGATACGGCTCGTCGCTGGTGGTGAGTGTATCCAGCAAGCGGGGCAGCACTTCTTGCAGTTGCGCAGGCTCGTCCGGCCAGGGGCTTTCCAGCGTTTGCTGGCTGCCGTTGATCTGAGCCCGAACCTGCACGCCAATCAGGTGGTAGATCGACGGAATCTGCTGCTGCCCGCCACGGGAAAGGTCCAGCCCGCCGCGGGTTTGCCGGGGACCGCTGCCGCGGGACCCGGATTGCCCCCCGGGGCCCGAAGCTCCCCCCGGGGCTGTTCCGCCACGCGGCCCGGCAGTTCCCAGCAGCGGCGTGCTGGTGCTGCCGCCACCGACTGGCCCGAATAACCGATAGGCGACGACGAATCGGGCCACGTCCTCGTCGAACTCCTGGGCCAACTGATCGTAAAGCGCCGCCAGATCGTTGCTGTTGACGTTGATCCGCTGCGAGCCGTCCTGACGGCGATTCCGGTGGCGGCTCCACAGGGTCAGGTAAGCGGCCAGCCCCCGGTCCAGCACCCCGTCGGCGTTGTCCGCCGGAGGCGATGCGTCGCCGTCGTTTTCGTTCGGGTCCAGCACGCCGTTGCGGTTGGTGTCTTCACCGAACAAAAGCTGCGGGGTCATCCCGCGCACTAGCAGCAGCTCTTCGAGCGACTGGAGCCGAGCGTTGCGGGCCGTGTAGGGGGGCTGCAGCGCGCCGTAGTACTCGTCTTCCGCGCCGAACTGCCGCGGCTCGGAGTCGGCGTCGATCCAGTCCAGTATTGCGTCGGCCAGCTCTACGGTCATGCCCGGCAACTGCATCAGCACTTGCTGCTGCTGTTCGGGCTCAAGCTGCCACTGGTACACCAGGGCGTTCAGGTCCAGCCGGGCCGATTCGTCGCTCAGCCCGTAGCGTATCCCCCCGCTGCCGTCTTCGCTCCACCAGGGCGCCACCACGCTGAAGTATCCCTTGCCGGAAGCGGAGCCGGTGGGGTCAAGCGGCACGGCTTGGAACAGCTCCGGGTTGTCGAACACCTGAACGGGAGCCTCGGGATCGTCGAAGCGATGGTCCAGCCAGGTGGCCGTCCAGTCCAGGGCCGACTGGGCGCAGGCTCGTGCCTGGGCCCAACGAGCCAGGCTGGCCGTGCTTTTCTCCTCGGTGGTCATCGAGCCGGTGAAGCGATACACCCCCAGGGTGAGCATGGCCACCACAATCAGCACCACCACCAGCACGGTGCCACGGCGAGCCGCAGGGAGCGAGTGGACACAAGGGGTCATGGCGCACTGTCTCCCGCAGTCGGGGCCGCGGAGCTACTGCCCCCAGGCAGGTAAACCACCAGCCGCACCGTTTCTTCCCCGCTGTCCGAAGAAAGGGCGGTTTGCTGCGATTCTTCTCCGGCGGCAGGGACAAGCCACAGCGTAACTTCCACCGCCAGCGGCAAGGCGCCTTGGGCACTAGAGTCCCAGCTTTCGAGCCATTGGCTCCCATCGAAGTAGCGAAACGCCACTGCGGTTACTTCAGGGGCCAGCACTTGGGCCGAAGCAGCTACCGAGGCCAGGTCCTGTTGCTGGAGCATTTGCTGGCCCTGGGCCCAGGGCAGTTCCCAGCGGGCAAAGCCCGCCGCGGGCTGCGTCGCCCCTTGGTTCTGGGCGGCTTGTTGGGCCACCAGGGCGCCCAGCTCGTCCCCTTGCGTGCCGGCCACCAGGTAGCCGACCAGCCGCAGATCGCCAAGCAACGGGGCCGTCTCCTCGCTGGCTGTATCGACCGTTAGCAACAGTTCCTGCACCGGGCGGCGCACCACCAGCACCAGCGAAGTGGCATCGCCCACTAGCCCCCATATCGCTTCCTGGCCCGTGATGGTGGCAAGCGTGCTCTGGTCTTCGGCCGAAGGGGCTTCTTCCTCCCCGGTGGCCTGCTGGGCGGATGGTCCCGGGTTGGTGGAATCCAGCTCGGGCAACAGGGCGCTTTGCAGGTCTTGCCGCAGCTTTCGTTCCAATGCGGCCAGCACGCGTTGGCGCTGTACTTGGTCGCGCCCCAGCGTGGCCAGCTCCCCGTACCAACGCACGGCCGAAAGGACGCTGCCAAGCAAGATGGCCAGCAGCGCCAAGGCCAGCAGCACCTCAAGCAGCGTGAAGCCGCCGGGACGCCGCCGGGGCAAGCCAACAACCGGAAGCGTTTGCCGTTCTACGGAGTTGCTCATGGAGTTTGCAGAAAAGGAGTTGCATCGGCACCGGCCGAAGTCTCCGCTTCGGCCTGCGACGCTTGCCGCAGGTAACGCCGCAGGGAAAAGCTCACATCGGGCCGGTTCTGCTGGTTCAGATGGGCCACGGTTACCGTAACCAGAGCCAGCTCGTCAAAGTCGGTTGCTTGCAGTTCCAGGCTCCAGACCCAGCTTGGATCGGTCTCGTCCAGCGGTGCCTGGTCCACCGCCTCCAGTGGTTCGATCCCGGCCAGCACTTCGTCCAGCTTGCTCTGGCACAGCCGCACCGCCTGGGCCTGGAGGGCGGCTTGCCGGGCGGCACGGGTGCCGGTCGCAAACCAACTGCCCAAGGCGGCCAGGGCCACCAGCAAAATGGCCAGGGCCAGCACCATCTCCAACAAGGTGAGTCCTTGCCGGAAACCGGCGGGCGCAGTAGCAGGAACAAACGGGCGATTCATGGTCCGCTTTGGGCTTGGATTGCTTCCTGGGTTATGGTGCCGGTCAGCCCGCGCAGGCGCAGGCGAATAAACCGGCCGCGGTCATCCACCACGTCCAGCACGGCGTCCTGGGCCGTGCCGTCGGGCAGGAACATCACCAGCACTTGCCAGTTGCCTTGGGCCGCGGCGCCGGCGGTGGCCAGTTGCTGGATGTGCCAGGCGGAAAGCCCGGCGGTTTGCTGCGGCTGGGGTTCATCGCCGGCGGGGACACCGGTGCCGAACGAAAACCCTTCGGGCAACGTGCCGGCTCGGACCGCAGTCCCTCCCTGACTGTCTGGTTCAGGGAAAAACGGCACGATGCCGTATCCTCGGCCCGAGACCTGGTAACAAAAAAGCACCGGCTTGTTGCTTTCCACGGCCGCCAGCCGCCCCTGGCCCAGGAAGAGCTCCACCTCGGCGGCAGCTTGTTCCAGGCGATGCTGGGCGGAAAACTGCTGCGCCCCGGCAACAAGCATCCCGGCCACGGTCAGCACCACGGCCAGGACCAGCAGCAGTTCCAGCAGCGTATAGCCGCCTCGAACCGGTGCGGGCCGAAAGGATCGAAACACCAACCGCAGTGCAGGCACGATTGCTCACCAGCCTGAAAGCCAAGGCCCCGACAAACCTCTCCGCAGAGCCGCCGCCCCTTAAGTTACAAACCCGAAGGCGGCGAAAAGTTCCGCCGCCGGGGAGCTACGGTCCATTTTACTTGGCCTTGGCCGGGCTTGCGAACCGGCTGCCCCTGACGGCACGGGGAGGGCAGCTCCTTTCGGGCAAGAGGGGCCTCCGGCTTTGCCGGTGTGCCTGGCAGATGCAATCTTTAGAAACTCTTGCAGATCGAGCCGCCGTCCACCACCAGCGTCTCACCCGTGATGTAGCTGCCCGCCTCGCTTGCCAGCAGGAGCACTGGCCCGGCCAGTTCTTCCGGGCGGCCCCAGCGTCCCAGGGCCGTGCGCGAAGCCACGTACTTCTTTTCTTCCTCGCTAAAGAGGCTCAAGGGCAGTTCGGTCAGGAACGGCCCGGGGGCAATGCAGTTGACCGTGATGCCATAAGGGCCCAGTTCCAGGGCCATTGCCCGGCACAGCCCCAGCAGGGCCGCCTTGGTGCTGGAATAGGCGTTGCGGCCCTCCTTGGAGACAAAGGCCATGATAGAGGAGATGTGGATAATCCGCCCCCAGCCGCGCTGTTTCATGCCCGGCACCAGCGCTCGGGAAAGCGCCATGCAACTGGAAAGATTCAGCTCCAGCAGTTGGTCCCAGGTGGCGTCTTCTATCTGGTCGATCTGCTGCGGGACGTTCGTGCCGGCGTTGTTGACCAGGATGTCCACGCGGCCCAGGGCTTCTTCGGCGGCTTGGGCCACGCGCGTGCTTTCCTCGCGGCGGGAAAGGTCCCCCACGACGTAGTGCCCGCGAACCGAAAGCCCCTGCAGGATTTCTTCCAGCGAACGCCGCAGGGCCTGTTCGTCGCGGCTGGCGATTACCACGTCGGCCCCGGCTTCGGCCAGGGCGCGGGCCATGGCCTTGCCCAATCCGCGCGAACCGCCGGTAACCAGGGCCACTTTGCCGGAAAGGTCGAAAAGCGTCATCGCAGGCTCCTTGAGCGAAAGCAGGCGTATCGGCCAGAGCGGCCGCGAGGGAAACTACAGCCGCACGGGAATCCCGCGCTGCCGCATGTATTGCTTGGTTTCCTGAATGGTGAACTGCCCGAAGTGAAAAATGCTGGCCGCCAGCGCCGCGTCGGCCTTGCCCAGCAGGATGGCGTCGGCCAGGTGGCGCGGATGGCCGGCCCCGCCGCTGGCCACTACGGGAATGCTCACCGCTTCGCTTACGGCTCGGGTCATTTCCAGGTCGTAGCCGGCCTGGGTCCCGTCGGCGTCCATGCTGGTAAGCACAATCTCTCCGGCCCCCAGGCGTTCCACCTCCCTGGCCCAGGCCACGGCTTCCAGCCCGGTGGGAATCCGCCCGCCGTTGATGTGCACTTCCCACACTTCGCGCCCGTCGCGCTGCACGCGTTTGGGGTCGATGTTGACCACGATGCACTGGCTGCCGAACCGCCGAGCCGCCTGACGCACCAGGTCCGGGTTGCGCACGGCTGCGGAGTTGATGCTCACCTTATCGCACCCGGCCGAAAGCAACTGGCGGATGTCTTCCAGCGTGCGGATTCCCCCACCCACGGTCAGCGGCATGAACACCACGTCGGCGGTGCGGCGGACCACGTCGAGCATGATGGCCCGCCCCTCGTGGCTGGCCGTGATGTCCAGAAACACCAGCTCGTCAGCCCCTTCCTGTTCGTATCGGGCGGCCACTTCGACCGGGTCGCCCGCGTCGCGCAGGTTGACGAAATTGGTCCCTTTGACCACGCGGCCCTGGTCCACGTCCAGACAGGGGATGACTCGTTTGGCAAGCATTGGGGCAGGCGGGCTTTTCAATCGGGGAGCAGCTTGGGCACCTTCATTCGGGCAATCCCGGGAAAACGGGGCACCGGGGAGCCGAGCCCAGATGGTTTGCCTGGTGGAACACCACAGGCTGGGCTTTTTCACTTCCGTTGCCGAAGCTCCCGGGCGGGTGCCCGTTGCCAATCATAACCCAGGTCCCTAACGGTGAAAAAGGACCGCAGGCTGCCACGAGCCGGGGAAGCGTAATCTTACGGTGACCCGAGCCGGAAACGGAGAGCTTCCGCTGCGACGCCGGAGAAAACGAGAAGCAGCAGAGTCCGCGCCCCGCGCAGCGACGGAATCCCTCGCGCTTTGCAACTACCAGAAGGTAGCCACCTTTGCGGACCAGCTTGAGCGACGGGCAACACTTCGTTTGTCCCGGAACAGTGAAACAGCCACCGGACCGGTCCCAAGCAACGGACTAAATACCCACGCAATTCCCGTAGTGGCATGGAATCTGGCCTGGCAATAGGAAGAAGGCCTGGTCTTAGGGGATAGTTGAACAAAAACCCAACGAACCCGGAGGCCAAGCCATGCGTGGCAGTATCGCTTTGTCCCCCAAAGAACGCAAGGGCTTGACAAGCCGCTACCGCAAATCGACCGACCCGTCCGTGCGGCCGCGGGTTCATGTCCTGCTCCTGGCCGAAGGAAGGTCGTGGAACACGATCGCCACGATGCTTGGCACCAACCCCAGCACGACGCTGGTTGGAAGGCCCGTTTGGAGAAGCGGGGCGTGGCGGCGATTCTGGGCGACTCCCGCGGCCACCCGGCGGTGTTTCTCGTTGGGTGGGTGCTGCTGGTGGTCTGCTGGATCACCAAGAAGTCACCCTTGCGTACCCGCTGATCGTGTGCCATAAGGTGGCGCTTCTGCTGTGCGAGAAACACCGGCTCAGGGACAGCTCCGAGACGGTGCGTCGCGACCGGCACCTTCGTGCGATCTGCAACAACGCCCCGTTTCACGACTACCGCCTGGTTCGGGAATAGCTTGTCCCCTGGAGCCGTCGCATCACGATCCACTTTTTACCGAAGTATGCTCCCCAGACCAATCCGATGGAATGGGTCGGGGGGGGGCACCTTCAGGAAATTACGGTGAAACCACCGCTGCCGAAGCATTGAGGAATTGAACCGACCTGATTTACCAACGGCTTGGGTTCAAACAGCGATTGAAGCTGGAAGCCTCTGATTTACCCGCAAGCCAACGCTGCTAGAGAATCGCTATCGCATTTTTGTGGGCTTATTGAGCGGCTGCGGCTTCGCCGTCCTCCGCCGACTGCGAGAATCTATCGCCTATTCCCGCCCTGGCATGGAGGCACCGCGCAAGGCGTATGGAAGAAGCCGCAAGCGGACTCCGCCCCGGCAAGCTCACATCGGTTCCGCGCCATGCTTAACTGGTGCTCACTTAGCCCCCAGGGGAGCTCCCCCTACCCGCCGGCTTCCTGCAACGCCTGCTGCATGTAGCGGATGCTTTCGCGGGCCAGGCGTTCCGGGCCGGGGGTGTAGTCGAACACTTCGACCGATACCCAGCCCTGGTAGCCTACTTCCCGCAGGGCTTTGAAGATGGGCACGAAGTCCAACTGCCCGAATCCCGGCCCTTGCAGGTTCGGGTCGTTGGCGTGGAAATGCTCCAAACGGTCCTTGTGGCGGTGGATCAGTTCCGGGATGGGCAGCTCCTCGCTGCTCATCGCCTTGCAGTCCAGGTGCAAGCGGCAGTGGGGATGCCCCACCCGGTCAATCAGCTCCTCGGCCGCTTCGGCCGTGGTGAGGAAATCGTCCTCGCTGGGAGCCAACGGCTCGACGGCCAGCACCACCTGGTTTTCTTCCAGAGCGGGCATCGCCCGGCGGAACACTTCGGCGGCGTACTGCATCGCTTCTTCCCGGGTAACTCCCGGCAGCAGTTTGCGTTGCTGCGGAGAGCCGAAGACCATCACATGTCCGCCCAGGTCGAAGCACAGCCGGGCCAGTTCTTCCAGGTACCGGGCGGTGCGCTGGCGCACTTCGGCATCGGGGCTGGTGAGGTAAAACCCTTCGGTTTTGGCCAGCAGCCAGTGCAGCCCGACCACCTGAAGCTGGTTGTTTTCGGCCGCCTGGCGGATTTGTTCCCGGCGCTGGGGCGAAAGCTGCCGGATGTCGTCGGCCAGCGTAAACGGGGCGATCTCCACACCCTGGTAGCCGCATTCCCGGGCGAAGGCGAAACCGCGTTCCACGGGCCAGTCCTGGAACGTCTCGTTGCAGATGGCAAAACGCATGATGGGAACTCCTGCCGTGGGTGGCGCTGCGGAGCGGCAAGCCGCCAACTTGAATCAGCAAAAGAATCCTTGGCTTCAGCCACTGGGACTTTCCGCTCCGAGGCAAGAACAAGCAAAATGTTGACTCTCCCAGGACTAGAGTCTGAGGGGCACTGCGGACGAACTCAAGTCATCTGCTCGGCGTGCTCGAAGATGAACGGCCGGGCATTCAGCCGCTGTTTTCTTGCCGCAAGCGGCGGCGCGGGCGGCTGGCAAAGTTGATGGGGTCCAGCACCAGCATCCCGCTTTCCACCGGCAGCACGGTTCCAGTAACCAGGTCGCTGCCGGTAATCAAGCTCAGGATGGCTTGGGCCACGTCCTCCGGCTGGCAGACCCGGCCCAGGGGCAACTGTTCCTCGAAGGCCTCTTTGACCGATTCGTAGTGTCGGCCCAGTCCTTCGCGCAGCCACTGGCCTTCGATGAACCCGGGCGCCACTGCGTTGACGCGCACGCGGGGGGCCAGCACCCGGGCCAGGCAGCGCGTCAGATGAATCAAAGCCGCCTTGCTTGCGGCATAGGGGATCGAACTGCCCGTGGGCAGCAGCCCAGCCACCGAGGCCACGTTGACCACTTCGGCCCCGTCCGGATCGGCCGTCTGCCGCATTACTTCGGCCGCGGCCTGAGTGCAGTAAAAGGGTCCCAGCAAGTTGGTGTTCAAAATATCTTCCCACACCTGCGGCGTAACCCGGCCCAAACTGCCAAAGCGGATGAAGTGTGTGGTGCCGGCGTTGTTGACCAGCACGTCCAGGCGGCCGAAGTGCTCGGCCACCTGCCGCACGAGGCCCTGGGCCTGCTCGGGCACCGAGACGTCGGCCTGAACCAGTTGGGCCTGCACCCCCAGGGATTGCACTTCCTCCAGCACACTTTGGGCCTGCTGTTGGGAGCGGCGATAGTTGATCGCCACGTGGCATCCGCAGCGGGCCAGCAGCAGCGCCGTGGCTCGTCCCACCCCGCGCGAGGCACCGGTTACCAGGGCCACTTTGCCACGAACTTCCATCGAAAGACTCCTCAGGGGGCAAGCGAATCGAGCATGGGCGGAAAGCCTCTATTGTGCCGCGGTGCCGTCTGCCTGACGAGGGGGCGGCAGCCTCAGAGAACAACTCCAGATTCTCCGGCCGGTGCCCGTCTGAAAAAAAGCAGCAATTGCCGGAAACAAAAAGCCACCGGAAGTCCGGTGGCCTGGGTTTCCTACGTCAAAGTGCGCGTGTTGGCTAGAACTTGCTTACGTCGATATCGAATGTCATGTCACCCTCGACAGTAAGCTCAATGGGAGATTTTTCTCCCGCAAACTTGGAAAGGTCCAGATCGCGCCCCGGCGCCTTGGGCAAGGGAACCGGGGCACCAATCGCGTGACCGACGACGACTTTGTATTTGCCGGGCACAAGCTCCACGGAATACTTGCCCGATCCGTCAACCAAGGCCGTAGCGTAGTTCTCCCATTTGCCGTCTTTTTGCAGCAGAAAGGCGAGCTGGTAGCCCTTGTAATCCGGCGTGTTGGGCGTACCGCTTCCGGTCAGAGGTTGGCCGCCGTTGGTCAAAGTTCCGGAGACTGTGACTGTTCCTTCATCGTGACCGCCGCAACCTGCCAAGAGCAACAGGCTCGCAAAGAGCAACGCCGGCCAACTTTGTCGCATCCCGGTCATTGATTACCTCCGAAAAGCGTACTGGGAAGAAGAAAGTATCCGATAGGTAAAGTAAAGGTGCCTCTTCTCACCACGAGAGCGAAAAGAGGCACTCTCAGTTCCCGTGTCACAACACCAGTTGTCAAGCGGCCTACACTACGGAGGGCTGACCGCCTGTCCGTCGGACTTCCAGCAGAGCCAGGTAAATACCTGCGGGTCGATTCCGAAATCGAAGCTGCGAACCGAAGCGTCGCACATGGCCACGTTGAACCCGTTGGGATGCGCCGAACCGAACTTGCCGACCAGCATATCCGGATTCCAGGTGTCCGGTTTGGGCGTATTGAACTGACCACCTAGCCCAGGCAGCTGAGGCGGGTAAACGGTGAACCCACCGATGTCCCAGTCATAACCGGAATGGTAACCATCGTCGCTGCGCCAGGTGGCCGCACCGTAAAAGTTGGCCGGCATTCGCATTTCCATGATCATACAAGTACTCGATGTACCATCCTGGATACGTCCCAGTGTCGAGTCCGCCATGGCATACCAGGTAACCGTCCCCCAGAAGTCCGAGAAATCCCAAGTTTTGGCATTAGGATCCGCTCCCAGCGGGCGCGAGCGGACGAATGGCCCCATGGGGACGGCTCGGGGAGTACCCGAAATCGGACCGAAAGAAGACGCTTTCATAAGGAAGTCACCAGCTCCACCGTAGTCGGTGGTCATGATGCCACCGATTAGCAGCGAGCCGGCAGCACGTCGGCTGGGGCAAGCAAACTCCGCCATTTCGGCGGAACGGATAATCTGAATCTTCTGGTTCAACACGGCGGCCGGGTCAGTCCCGGGCACGTTTGGATTGTAAACATTGCGTTTTTCCAGGTAGGGCAGAATCTGGTAGAAGAGGCCCAGCCCCTGCTCGATCCCAATCTTGGGGGAACCGTTAATCGGGTCTCCGATATCGTTGGAGGCAACATTATTGGGATCCGAAAACCGGAACGGCCCGTCGGCGTAGGCCCCCATCGAGGGCAAGATGCGGTGCTGGTCATGGTGGTTATGCACCGCCAGGGCCAATTGTCTCAAATTGTTCTGGCATTGGGTGCGGCGAGCCGCCTCGCGAGCCGCTTGTACAGCCGAAAGCAACAAGCCGATCAAGATACCGATAATGGCAATGACGACCAGAAGCTCGACAAGTGTGAAACCACGACGTCTGCGAACGACCATAAGACAAGTCCTCCTATGAACGAATAATGATGCCCCTTTGGAACTACACGACATCTACTGCGGAAAGGAAAGGCACAAGGCCCGTACACTCCGGCCCGTTTCTCACATCGCCACTGTTGTACCATCCAAAAGCAGAAATGCAAGCCAAAAAGTTCTTTTGGCAACCATTACGAGAATACCGACAGACCACTGGGCTGTCAATTAATTTTTCCTTCACCCTGGCCGTTGTGCGTTTGCTTGTTCGGCTCGAGAAGGCGGATTAGGATGAGGCTTTGAGCAGCTCGGCCGGTTTGCGGCGAGCTTCCCGCCCCGGTCCCCGGCAGCCTGGGGGGACCCGATGTGTTTGCCCCTGCTCCAAGGATGCCCATGCCTGGCTTTCTTTTCTGCCGACGCGTGTTCTGGGCGGTTCGGTTCCTCGGATTGATCGTGGGATTGCTGGCCGTTGGCCGGCTGGGATCCCTGGCCACCTGGCAGTCGCCGGAGCAGGTTGCCCAAGCCCGCGAAGCTGCCCCCCCTGAGCAGCCCGAACCGGACGAGGACGAAGAAGAAGAGTTCATTCTGCCGGATTGGGGGCTGGTGGCCCGGTATCGCAGCAGCCGAGGCGGCGTGGAGCTTCGGCGGCGAGATGAACAGCCGGCGATGCTGCTGGCCGAAGGCGAAAGCCCCGATCCTCGGTTGGAGCCTCGGGCCTGGACGGTCACCTGGACGGGGGTGCTCCGGGTAATCCGGCCCGGTACGTACCGGTTCTGGATAGACACGACCGGCTCGGTGCAGTGGACGCTGCGAGGTCGACCGGTGGCCCTTTCGCGGGAACCCAAGACCGGGCAACTCCGCAGCTCCGAACTGGAACTCCCGTTTGGGAACCACGAGCTGACACTGCGGTTCACCCCGCCCGAAAAAGGGCCCGTGCGGCTGAGAATCTACTGGCAGTGCGAACACTTCGGCCGCGAGCCGGTACCGCTTCGGGCCTGGGGGCACTGGGGAGGCCGGCTCCCCCGGCCCGTGGCCGAACAAGACCCGTTTGCCCAGGGGCACTACCTGGCCGAAGAGTACAACTGCGCGGCGTGCCACAAACCCGACGAGCAAGCCCCACTTACCCGAGGGTTGGGGCTGCGCCCCGGGCCTCATCTGGGCACGGCGTTTGGCCCGCAACAGGCCGCCTGGATTGCCCAATGGTTGGAACATCCCCAGAAGTGGCGTCCGGAAGCGGTCATGCCGCGGCTTTTTGGCCGCTCGGCCCGGGAAACGGCGGCCCGCTGGGTGGTCGCCCGGTACCTGGCCCAACAAGCCCGGCAAAAAGCCCAGGCCCAGGGGCAGGGGACCCAGGATGCGGCGGCCACCGGAGAGCTTGCCCGGCAGGGGCGCGCGCTCTACCAGCGTCGGGGCTGCACCGTGTGTCACGAACCGGCACGCCGCGGCCGGGAAACGGTACCGCCCCGGGCCACGCTCCGGCACCTGGGGCAGAAATGGGCCTACGCTCCGCTGGTGGAGTTTTTGCTGGACCCGGCCCGGCACGACCCCGGCGGACGGATGCCCTCGCTGGGGCTTTCCCTGGGCGAAGCGCAGCGCGTGGCGGCGTTTTTGCTAAACCGCGATGCCCGAACCGCTCCCCGACTGCCCAATCCGCCGGACCTGCCGCCGGACCTGCTGGCCCGATTCGCCCTGCGGGAACAAGCCGAAAACCAAGAACTGCGTCGCCGCTTCGAGCAGCTTGCTCCCCCGGAGCAGTTGGCTCTGGCTGCCGCCTGGGTGATGTACGAAAAACGCTGCGGCAACTGCCATCAAGTCAAAGTGCCCGCGGTGGCCGAGCTTCCGCTGCCGCCGCACGACCGGCAGGGCAAGCTGCAACCTCGCTGGGCCGGAACCACCTTGGCCCAGGCGGCTGCTCGCTCCGTCCAAGGGTGCCTGTTGCCGGAGAAAGAAGCCGCGGGGGCCAAAGAGGCAAAGCATCCGGTTTTCGGTCCCGGCCTGGACCGCCGCGCGTTGCGGGCGTTTCTGGCCGAGCTGCTCCGGGCTCCCAGCTCCCCGGCTCCGGCCTACCAGGCCAGGATGGCGCTTCGCCGCTTCAATTGCCTGGGCTGCCATGCCCGGGGGCCGCGCGGGGGACTGGCGCGGAATCTTCTGGAAGAGTTGCTCAAAACCCAAACCGAACCCAACGCCGAACAGGTCAGTCCGCCGCCGCTTGACGGCGTGACGGAAAAGCTAATCGCCCCCTATCTAAGGGCCGTGCTGCTCGAAGGCCGCCGCAGCCGCCCCTGGATGGCGCTGCGGATGCCGCAATTTGCTCCCGAGCGGTTGCAGCGGCTGCCCGAGCAATTGGCCGCCCTGGAAGCCCAACGGCCCGCCCTCGAACCGTTCCGGCCCGAGATCGACGTCAAGATGGTCGAAGGGGGCCGGGTGCTGGTCGGAGCGGCCGGCTACGGGTGCATCCGCTGCCACGATTTCCTGGGCCGCCCGGCCGGAGGCACCCGGGCGCCGGAGCTGACCCAGGTGGCCTCGCGGATCAATTTCGCCTGGTTCCGCCGCTGGATGACCGACCCGCAACGCATCCAGCCCGGCACACGCATGCCCACGGTGTTCCAGGGAACCCGCGCGCCGCCCAACCTGCGGCAGATTCTGGGCGGCGGCGCCTCCTCGCACCAGATGGCCATCTGGCAATACTTGCTGGTGGCACGGGACTTCCCGCTTCCGGACGGATTGGAAGACAACGCCCCGCTGGAAGTGGCTCGCACCAAGCGGCCGCTGGTGGTGCGCACGTTTTTGCC
>WFOE01000107.1 GCA_015488215.1 Planctomycetales bacterium | reverse complement strand
GTGTGGGGGCTTGGAGGGGAGCTTCCGCTCCGGGCGAGGATAGGCTTGCGGCTTGCGCCGTGCGCCTTGCGCGGGTGCTCCCGCACCAGCGGAAAACAAACGCTCGTGCTCGTACTCGATTCGGAATCGGCAGCTCGTTATCGCTCATCGCACTCAGCGAGCCGCCGACTTCAGTCGGCGGAGGCGGCCGGGCCGTGACCACTGGGAGCTTCCGCTCCGAGGCAAGAATAAACGAGCGTGTAGAGTCGCAATCGGCACTCGGCGAGCCGTGAGTGTTAGCTCCCGGAGAAAAGTCACAAAAGACCGTTTCCTCTCATCTCCCCGAACCGAAGTCCGGGGCTTGCCAGTGGCAAAAACAAACCGAACACACACTAACGGGAAGTCGAATCACCGGGCGAATCATCTGCCCATGTACGCAAAGCCCCCTGGCTGGATACTTTACCCGGGCTTTACGGTACACAAGCAGGAAGCTCAGTCCCGACGTTGCCGAAGGGGAGCCTCTTCTCCGGCACGTGCTAGCGCCGCAGCAGGCCGGGCCCTCGGGCGGCCCGTTTGCCCGGGGCCTGAGCATAAGCCGGCACGTAGCGGTAATAGACTTCCAGCGACATGACGGCCAGCGCGGTCGTAAAGGCCCGACCGCCGTAGCCTCCCCAGGCCGAACGGGCAGTCCAGCTCCCACGCTGGGGACCGTGCTGTTCTTGCAGGGCCAGCAGGGTCCGCACCAGCGTCTGGTTCCACCGCCGCCAGTGTTCGTCCTGCAAGTGATACAGCCCTAGCGTGCCGTAGTACCAGTAGTAGAAGTTCGGCTCGGTTTGTCGGGGCAGGTGGTCCATGAGATAGTCGGCCGCTTCTTGCAAGGCCGGGTCGTCGGCCGGAGTGCCCAGCAGCACGCGGCAAAAGAGGGCCTCGGCGGTCATCGTCGGGGAGGGGCGATGGCCCACCTGGTAAGCGGCCAGCCCTCCGCGGCGGCCGGAAGAAACCGAGCGCAGAAACCACCCGGCCCGCTGCCACGCCAGGGGGCTATCCTGCACTCGGGCCATGCGACCACAGTGCAGCACCATCAACTGCCAGCCCAACTGGCTGGTGTCCCCCAGGGCGTCGCCGACCCGGTAGCGCCAACCGCCGGTGTAGGGGTGTTGGGCTTTCAGCGTGTAGCCGACGGCCCGCCGCAGCGGTTCTTTCAACCGGGGATCGCCGGTCATCAGGTAGCTTTCGGCCAGGGCCAGCGTGGCCATGCCGTGGCAATACATGGCCGCGTAAAGCGTGGCGCGGCCCGAGAGCGAGCCGCTGCTGCGGTCCTGCTGAGCAAGCAAGTAGTCCAACCCTCGGGCGATGTTCTGCTTGTAAGGCCCGCGAGCGTGCGTGTGTCCGGCTCCCAGAAACGCCAGCAACACCAGCCCGGTGATGCCCGTTTCGGCTCGGGTGCCGGCCTTGGGCCGAGCCTGGCCCAGCGTGCGCAAATCGCGCCCTCCGCCATGAGCGGTGGCAGACCAGCTTCCGTCGGGCTGCTGTTGGGCGGCCAGCCAGGCCAGGGCCAACTGAATCGCCTGCTCGGTCTTTTCGTTGCCGCCTTGTTCCAGCACGCGCTGCATCCGCTGGGGGTCGGTCCGCAGGGCAAGCGAAGCATCCAGCGGGGAGGCTTTCCCAGCGAGCGGCTCCTGCTCGGGGCGTTCCAGCCGTACCGGCACAAGTGGCCGAAGCGGCTTGAGCTCATCGGCCGAGGGTTCAGGCTCCGGTTCTCCCTGGGCAATCGCCGCTGGCTTGCGGCGCCGGATGAGTCGAGGTGTCGCTGGGGGGGAGCGTTCCGGCCGGTGTTGCTGCACCAGTTCGGCAGCGCTGGGGGCCTGCGGTCCCGGGGCGTCGAATCGGGGAACGGGCAACTCGCTTCCGCCGGCGGGAAGCTGCCCCTGGAGCAGCTCCGCTTCCGGAGAAGTCTTCAGCTCCGGTAGCACCGGCCCGGGGTGCTGTTGCACCACGGCGGCTTGGCCGGGGGAAGGTTCCAGCCGGGCCCGGTGGGGCGGCGGCCCGGGCAAGGCTTCCTTGGGCGTCTGAAGCTCCGGTGGCTGAGCCGGCCGCTTGGGCTCCGACACTTGCGGCGCCTGAGTGGCCTGGGCGGGGGCCGAGGCGACGGGGCGCTTCGGCACGGGTTCGGCCAGCGGCAATTCCTTCGGCGGAGGAGGTTCTTCCGGGGAAGTTTCCTTCGCCGCCGGAGCTGGCGGAACGGGAGTTCTCTTAGCGCCTTGCCGCTCCGCGGCCCGACGCTCCGGTGCACCGGGTTCTGCGGCCGGGGGCACTTCGCGCCGGGGCATGTCCGCGGGCAACTGCGGCGGGGGTTCGTCCATCTGTTCCCAGGGCTGCGGCTCGCCTGGTTGCCGAGCGGATTCTGGTTCCGGTTCGGTCGAAATGTCCACGATGCGAATGGCCATCTCTTCCTGCGGGACGCCGCGGTAGCCGCTCAGAATCTTCACCGTGGCCGCATAGGTCAGCAGCAGCGCGTGGACCATCAGCGAAATTAGCACGCATTTGCGCAGCGGCCGCGAACGCCCCCAGGGAGTAAGCAACACGACCAGCAACGCCAGGCTCACCAGGCCCAATAGGGCCCAGATGACCCACAGCCACAGGGGCACCGAAGCCGGAACAGCTACGGCGACGAGCATTGCCGGGTTACTTCCTTATGCGGATGGGTTGCACGGAGACGGCCAGTTCCTTTAGGCCCGCCTGGCGGCAGCTATCCAGCACCTCGGCCACGCGCTGGAAAGTGCCTTGCCCGTCGCCGCGGATTACCACGCCCTGGTCGGGGTAGAGTTTTCGGGCGTGGCGCAGCCGCCGCTGGAGTTCTTCCAGGGTGACGGGTTGTCCGTCGAGGGTAATCCGCCCGTCGCGATAGACGTTGATGACTTTTTTTTCCGGGGCGGGGGTGAGCGGGCCGGTGCTTTTCACCCGCGGAACCTGGAGCCGGATGTCGCGTTCCATCTGCGAAAACGAAGTGCTGACCATGAAAAAAATGATCAGCAGGAACACGATATCGATCATCGGCGTCAGGTTCAGCGAAGGGAGTTCGTCCCGATGCGTTTTCAGCGGCATGGCAGTTCGGTTTTTTGAGCGGGTCAGGCGGCTCGGGCTTTGCGTTTGGCCGTGGAACGGGCCGGCTGGCGCGGGGCGTCTCCGGCCACCAGTTCCACCACTTCCTGGCCCAGGGCGTCCATTTCCATCACCAGGCGATCCACGCGGCTGACGAAGTACAGGTAGGCAATCAGGGCCGGAATGGCCACCGAAAGCCCCGCGGCCGTGGTGACCAGGGCTTTGCTAATTCCTTCGGCCAGCAGCTCGGGCCGGCCCAGGGCCATGTTGGTGGCGATGGACTGGAAGGCTTCGATCATGCCCATCACCGTGCCCAGCAATCCCAACAGCGGGCAGACGGTGGCCACGGCGTTAAGCACGCGCAGATATTTGCGCAGGTGGTTGGTAATCCGTTCCCCGGCGTCGATCAGGGCCTGTTCCACCTCGACCGAGGGACGGCCCCATTTACGCACCGCCGCGGCGAACAGTTCCGCCACGGGACTGCGATTCTGCTGGCAAAGTTCCAGGGCCTGCTCCGGGTCGAGCTGGCCCTGTTCCAACTGAAGCAGGAACCGTTTCACAAACGGGCGGGGGATGACATTCCCTCGCCGCAGGCTCACCAGCCGTTCCAATACGAACACCAGCGTCAGCACCGAACAGGCCAGAATCGGCACCATCAGCACGCCGCCGCTGCGAATTACTTCCAGCAGGCTGCGCTCCTGAGGGATCAACGTCTGGGTACCAGCGGCGCTGGCCGGGGGCTGGTCGGCGGCAGCCGCAGTTTCTTGGGCGGCTGCTTGCTGCCCCAGGCTCAGCACGGCCCAGGCGAGCAGAACCAGCAGCAATGGCGCTTGGGCGGCAAGGCCTCGATTTGGCCGGAGAGCGTCCAACGGGTGCATCGTGGCCCTCTTGGGAGTTGGGGAACCGTTCGGGGAAGTGTGCCCAGGCTGCACCGGCCCGTTTAGCGAACGGCCGTTTCCTGGTTGCGCAGAGCCCGAAGCTGTTGGGCAGCCTGGTCCTTGTAAGGAGAATCGTCCGGCAACCGCACGATGCGCAAATAGAGTTCCGAGGCCTTGTCTGGTTGCCCCAGCTTCTCGTAGCATTTCCCAGCCTGCAAAAGTGCCGCAGCTTGCCAGCTTTGGCAGTGGGGATAGAGGACATCCACCCGCAGATAGTGCCGGAGGGCTTCGCGGTAGTTGCGCTGGTGGAAGTAGGTTTCCCCAATCATCCACTGGGCGGCGGCTGCCCGTTGCGTGCCGGCGGCCCCGGCGGAATGGATCACGCGGAGGAAAGCAGCTCGGGCCTGGTCAAACTCGGCCAGGGCCATCAGTGCCCGGCCGCGGACGTAGTGCAGCTCGTAAGCCTGGGGAAACTGCGGGTGTTGTTCCAGTGCGGCTTGGGCCGTCCGGAGAGCCTGACGCCACTTCTTTTGCCGCAGCAGGCATTGGGCCTGCCGCAGCCGCAGCGTGGCAATCCAGGGCAGCTCCTTCTGGTGCAGTTGGCCGAGGAGCTGTTCAATCTGCTCGGCGGCCCGGCCGTAGTGTCCCTGGCGGTAAAGTGCTTCGCAGACCCAGAACCGGGCCTGGCGACGGGTTTTTTCTTCCGGTGCCATTCGGGCGGCCGCTTCCATCCAGCGGTGGACTTCGGCCCAGTTCTCCTGCTCGATGGCGATGCGGCCCAGCAGATAAGCGGCCTGGGCGCGGTATCGGTCGGGACACTCGGGACGCCGCACCAGCCGCGAAGCCCAAGCGGCCCCCTTTTCCCGCTGCCCTTGGGTGTGGAACCAGTAGGCCAGTTGCAAGGCGGCCTGGGGCCAGAGCAAGTGGTCGGGCCACCGTCGGGCCAACTGTTCCATCAGTTCCAGGGCTTGCCAGGGCCGGTTTTGTTCCCAAGCCACCCAGGCGGCGTTGAACAGGGCCGCGGGGCGCTGGGGAGCCTTGGGGTATTGCTCGAGCAGTTTCTGGTAGTGTTCTAAAGCCTGTTTCGGTCGGCCCAGCCGTTCCAGCACCTCCCCGGCGGCAAGTAACGCCTGGGGGGCGTGTTCCGAGCCGGGAAACTCCTGTATCAGACGCTGCCAGTGCCGGAGGGCTTGCTGGGACCGTTCGGTGCGATGACAGATGAGCCCGGCCATGTAAAGCGCTTCGGCCGCCAGGGCGGAATCCACCTGCTTACCTTTGGCTACCAGCAGGAACTGGTCCAAGGCGCGTTCCAGCTCCCCTTGTTCCCAAAGCGACCAAGCCAGACCGGATCGGGCAGCCAGTTGTTCTTCAGGCTGCGGGGAACGAAGTGCCAGGCGGTAGCACCGAGCGGCTTCCGGCCAGCGCCGGGTTTCGTAGTACCGATGCGCAAGCCGCAGAATCCAAGGCAGCGCTTCCGTAGCTTGGGGGAATTGGGCCAGCAGTTGTTCGACCAACCGGCGGCTTGCTTCCTCTTGTCCCCGATGGGTCTGCGCGAGCGCCTGGGCGGCCAGCGCCTGGGCGGCCACCGGAGCCAAGGGAGCAAGCTCGATGGCCCGAGCGAACGCTTCGGTCGCCTGGGACCAGCGTCCCTGTTCCAGATGACACACGCCGAGGGTGTACCACAGCTCGGCCTGGATCTCCGTTGGAATCTGCTCCTGGGAGACGCCATCCGGGGAAGAACCGGCCTTCGCGCCAGGCTGCTTCGCCACCAGCTTTTGCAACTGGGCAGCCGACTCGGCGTAACGCCCCAGCCCGCAAAGGGCCAACCCCCGCAGAGCCTCTGCCTGCCAGGTCAACTGCGTCCCGAGCGATTTTTCGGCTTCGGCAACCAGCCGCAACGTTTGCTGGTACTGCCGCTGCTGGAGCAGAAAACGCCCCAGGTGCCACAGCGCCCGGCGCAGGAGGTCCGCATGGTGTTTGTGCTCGGCCAGCAGCTTCTTCCAAGCGGCGGTGGCTGCTTGCTGGTCCTGCTCGGCGGTGGCCAGGCGCAAGAGTCCCCAGTAGGCTTGGGCCGCCCAAGGCTCGTCCGCCCCGGCTGAGGCGGCTGCTTGCTGATACCACGCCCGGGCCTGGCGGCGGCGGTCGGTCTTGTGGGCCAGCACGGCGGCTTCGTACCAGCATCGGGCTGGGGAGATAGAAAGCGGCTCGGCTCCCGGGTCCGACTCGCTACGGTCCGGAGAAGGGTCGCGGTTCTCCCGATGGGTTTCCCGAGCGGTGTTGCGGGCCTGTTGCAGTTCTCGGGCCAGTTGAACCAGCAGGCGTTGCGCTTCGAGCAGCTTGCTGTGCTTGCGCAGCAGATGGGTTGTCCAGTAACGGGCTTCCCAGCCCAGGGGAGGTTCTTCTTTGCTCAGGTCCTTTAGCAGCTCGGCGGCCGGGTCGAGCCGTCCGGCGGCAAGCAGCGAGCGGGCCAGGGCCAGCCGGGCGGCGTTTTTCCAACCTGGGGGCAGGTCTTTCTGGGCAAGCAGGGTGCGGAACTGGGCCGTGGCATCCTCGTACCGCCCGCGGAGAAAATGTTGCCGCCCCAGCAGGAACCGCGCCCGGTACTTCGCCTCGCTGCGAGGTTTGTCCGCTACGGCTTCCAGGTAGCGGAGGGCTTTTTCTTCCTGACCTTGCCGGAGGAGGATTTCAGCCAGGGCCACACGGGCCCTGTCCTGAAGCGGGCTTTGCGGAAACTGTTCGATCAACCGCTGCAAATGCTCTTGGGCCCGGGCCAGCCGGCCCTGTTGCTGCTCCAGTTGGGCAAGCAGCCAGTGGGCTTGCGCCAGCCACGGATCGTCCTTGGCTTCCTGAACGAACTGGGCGAGGAGTTTTCGGGCAGGTTCCCATTTGCCCTGGAAGAAAGCCAGCTCGCCCAAGCGGAACGTGCAGCGGCGTCGCCAGCGGTCGGGCAGCCCCGGCTGCTGCAAGCAGCGGCGAAAGGCTTGCTCGGCCAGGGCGTACTGTCGCAGTTGGGTTTGGGCTTCGCCCAGCAGGAACTGGGCCTGGGCCACACCGGGCCACCGCGGGTGTTTTTCCACCAGCTCTTGCAGTTCGACCACGGCCAGTTGCCAGCGACCGTGACGGTAATGGGCCACGGCCGCCCGCCAGGTGTCCTCGGCGGCCAGCGTCGCTTCCTCCCGAGGCGTTTCGGCCTTCAGGGGCCCGGCCAACAGAACAAGCCCCACAAGCACTAACACGGCCAGCCAGCCTGTTGCTCGGGGCGAGGATACCCACCCCCGGGTGTTTGCCGGCGCAAAGCCGAACGCCGCACCGGGTTCGGTGCGGCGCGGGGCAGGCTTTGTCGCCTGACTAGTGCGGGTGCTGCTGATAGTGCGAAGTGGGTCCGCCATCCACGTTGCCCACCAGGTGGAAGTGGTCGTGGTCGATATAGATGACTTCCGAAGCGTCTTCGTCCCGCGTGGTATAAGGGATCGGCCAGCCCACCCGGGTCACTTCGGTGTAGTAGACGGTGCACTTGTAGTGGGCGTGGTGCAGTTGGGCCCAGCCAATCATCGGATAGAAGCGAGGCGGATCGACCGATTCGCCGATCGGCTCGATGACGATCCGGACGTTGTTCCGCTGCACTTCGTGCAGGAAGGGGATGCCCCCTTCGACCGAGGGCAACGCCCGGACGATCTCGTCCCAACTGGGCGGGTCCAGCGCCCGGGGCGGTCCGCCGGAAGTGATCGGCCCCAGAATGGCTACGCGGTTGTACCGCTCCTTTTCCCAGAAGCGGTTTTCCTGGAGCTTTTGGAAGTAGGGGGACAGCGGGATGGGGATCGTATGGAGTCCCTGCAATTGTCCCGGACCATACGCTACCTGGCACCCGCTTCCGGCGACCAGAGCCGCCAGCAGCAATCCGCTCCACAGGGTGGACTTGACCGACATGTGCCGTTCCTCAGTCTGGGGTACGGACTGGAGAAGCTTCTTGGTTTCGGACCACGTCCCGCTGCCCTCCGGCGGCGGGACTACCTTTCATATCGCCTCCGGTGGCGACGATCTTGCAGGTTTTTCCGGTTGTTCGGCGATTTTCTCCTGGGAAAGAAACTTCCCCTGGGCGGGTGCTAGCGGTAGCAGCGGCCGGCCAGGGGGTAAAGAAAACTCCCTCGCATCCGCTTCGGGAAGATGCGAGGGAGCTTTGTCAGCTCGAACCCATGCTCACCGCGGCAGCACGTGGCGCCGGTCGTCGGAAAAGTCCAGGAACCACCAACCGTCGTCCCATTCCAGCGTCACTTTCCGCCAGCCCAGCGGCACCTGCGGGTAGGGGTAGAACGGGCCGATGTAGGGCCAGGCCGTCGGGCTGTACTGCTTCGGGTAGGTCAGGGCCGCATAGTTGGGATACGCGGCGTAGGTGGGCCAGGCGTACGGAGGCAGGTTCGGATGATCGTAAATCGCCGGGGCCGGTCCCGTTCCCACCGGGCGGTATTCCGGCACGGGCATCCCCTGAGCCTGCTGCTGATAGGCGCCGGTGCGATGCACCGCACTTCGGGTCCGCGGATAGCCGACTTGCCGCAGCAGCGGGCGCGGCGCAGCCTGGGTCCCTTGGGTCTTCAGCGCCGCCGGCGGCGTGCCCGGGTTTTCCCGAATCGCCAGGCGGTTGATGACTCGTTCCACTTGCGGCGACCGCTGGATGATGCGCACCGCCTCTTCCATCTGCTGGCGGTTGCGCACCCAGCCGTCCAGCCGGGCGGTGCCGTCGCGATACTTGACCGCGATGGCATAGCCTTTGAGGGTGCCGGAGTTCTTGAGGCTCTGGGCCAGTTGTTCGGCGATCTGCTGATCGCGCGGACCGGCGACCGCCTGGACGGCGGCGAGGGCCACAAGGGCAACGGCCAAGATCAAGCGTCGCATGGGTTCCCTCCCTGGATTCTGGTTTTCAGGTCGGAGTTCGGCGAGGCGAGGAAGGCGATTCCACCCGCCGGGCCGGATTCCCAGGGCAGGTCCGATCCGGCTGCAGCGTGCCTCCCCGCGATTACGGCAAAGCATCTGTGTTTCATTTCGGATGCCGGTTATGCGGGAGGCAAGTTTTTTTGCCATTTTGCTGGATAACAGGCACTTTCGGGCCGGTGAACTTGTCCCTGGAAAAAGCTCCCCTTTCCGCCGCCAACGACTCGGCAAACTTTTTCGACCGGAAAAACTTTACCGCCTGCGGCGATTGTGCCGATTTTGCCCATCGGGCCGGAGTGCCCTCGCCGCCGTCTTGCGCCCAGGCGGCGGAAACGGCCCGGGGTGTGATGCCAACTGTCCCCTATTGTCGGCGGTCCGAGTTGCCCGATGACGCCGCCTCGATTCCCCAAGCCTGAATTCCCCGCGGTGGCCGCCCTGCTGGCGACGGTGCTTTCGCTTGCCGGAGCCGGTTGCGAGGTTCTGCCCCAGCCGGTTCATCAGCCGCAGGTGTTCAATCCCTTTCCGCAAATCCACAAAGTGGCCGTGGCCCCGTTTTTCAACCTGACCACCGAGCCGTGGGTCGATGGCCGCCAGTTCGCCCTGGCCTACTATCACGAGCTGCAATCCGTGCCCGGCTACGAGGTGGTTCCCATCGGCGTAGTGGAACGCATGATCCGGGAACATCGGCTCTCGCTGGCCCGACCCGAGGACGCCCGGCGGCTGGCCCAACTGCTGGAAGTGGACGCCGTGGTGGTGGGAGCCGTGACGGACTTTTCTCCGTATTACCCGCCGCGTTGCGGGCTGGTGGTGGAATGGTACGCGGCCAACGAATGTTTTCAGCCCATCCCGCCCGGCTACGGCCTGCCCTGGGGAACGCCGCAAGCGGAACACATCCCCAAGCGGCTACGCTACGAAGCCGCCTTCGCCCAGGCCCGGAAAGCGATGAACCGGCAAACGCCCCAGGGCCCGCGCGTCCCACCACCAGAACCGCTACCCGAGCCGCAAGCTGCCACCGGGGAAAAGTCCGCCCCGGCGGCGGCTCTTCCGGCCCCCGAACCGCAAGGCTCGAAAACGCAAACGCCGCCCTCGCCTGGTGCGAACCAAACCAAGCAGACCGGTGCCTTTGCCGCCACGCGGCAGGCGGCGGCTGCTACCAGTGCCTTCCCGACTGCGCAGTCCGGCCCGGGGTGTCCCGGCCCCGGTTGCCCTCCCCGGGGAGCAAGCGGCCCCTGCGTGCCCAGCACCGAACCGGTGCTCAAGCACGTGGCCGTCTATCAGGGGAACGATCCCCGCGTGGTCCAGGCGCTGAAGAACTACTACGCCCTGCGAAAAGAGGCCCGCTTTGGCGATTGGATGGGTTATTTGCAACGTAGCGATGATTTCATTCGTTTCTGCTGTCGGTTGCACATTTACGAAATGCTCACCGCTCGCGGCGGAGCAGGCAAAACTCAAGTGGTGTGGCAGTGGCCCGGGGACCGATAAGCACCCATAGGGCGGCCCGGCCGGCGCAAGGAAGCGACACGGCCCGTCCGCTGCCAAGCAGGTGCCGGTTTTCCAGGATGGAGGATTCCCACGGTGCAACAAGACATCAACGTCCTGGCCCTGGTCAAAGGGAAGGAACGCTACATCTTTCTCTACAACGACGAGAACCGCCGGGAAGTGCTGCGGGTGCTGGGCCGCTATGCGTCCAACCCGGAACTGAGTCTCACCTGGTACGACGCCGCGGTGCTGAGCCAGAAGATTCGCCGCAGCGAGCCCAAGCCCGCTGCGCCCCCTTCGCGCATCAAGGCCGTGCTCCCGCCCGAAGACGAGCTGCTCTAAGCGGGCCCGTGCCCCCTGGGGAGTCCGGGCCATGTCCACGGCAAGTGCCCCTGCGCTGCAAGAAGCCACAGGGCGGTTTTTGCAGTTTCTGGCCGCCCAGCGGAACGCTTCCCAATTGACGGTGAAAAGCTATCGCGAAGACCTGACCCATCTGCTGGACTACCTTACCCAGCAATTCGGTCAGGAGCCCGCGGTGGATCAGATTACGGCGGTGGACTTGCGCGGCTACCTGGGCCAGTTGCACGAGCAACACTACGCTCGCTCGACCATCGCCCGGCGATTGGCCGCGGTGCGTAGCTTCTTCCGCTACGCGATTCTGCAAGGCTGGTGCCGCACGAACCCGGCCAAGGCGCTGCGCAATCCCCGGCCGCAGCGCAAACTGCCCCACTTCCTCTCCACCGAGGAGGTGGCCCGACTGCTGGAAGCTCCTCCGACCGACACGCCGCTGGGACTCCGGGATCGGGCCATCCTGGAAGTGATGTATTCGGCGGGCTTGCGCGTGAGCGAAGTGGTCGGACTGAACGACGGCGACCTGGACTTCGCCGGTTCGTTGCTTCGCGTGCGCGGCAAGGGACGCCGCGAACGCTTGGCTCCTTTGGGTTCCTACGCCCAGCAGGCCCTGCGGGATTACCTGAAGGTGCGCACGCTGGCCCCGGACGTGCCCCAGGGACCCGCTGCCCCGGTGTTTGTCAATCGCTTTGGCCGGCGGCTCACCACCCGCAGCGTGGCCCGGATGCTGGAAAAGTACCTCAAAATCACCGGACTGGACCGGCGTACCTCGCCCCATACGCTGCGGCACAGCTTCGCTACGCATCTGCTGGATGCCGGAGCGGACATCCGCAGCGTGCAGGAACTGCTGGGCCACAAGAGCCTGGCCACCACACAGATTTATACGCACGTCTCCACGGCCCAGTTGCTCCGCGCCTACCAGGCGGCCCATCCGCATTCGAGCCGCACCGCCTCGGGCAGTTGACGGCTCTCCCCTATCTCTGGGCAGTGAAACTTCCGGCTCGCCGAGTGCAAGAATCGGCGATTCTTTCTTCTCGCATCGGTGCGGAAGCACCTGCTCAAGACACACGACCCAAGACGCAAGACCTCTCCAAGTCGGCGGCTCGCCGGTTGCCGATTCGCGATTGCCGTTAACGAGCTGCCGATTACGATTACGAGTACGAGCACGAGTGCGAGCGTTTTTCCCGCTGGTGCGGAAGCACCGCGCAAGGCGCACGGCGCAAGCCGCAAGCCGATTCTCGCCCCGGAGCGGAAGCACCCCCTCCACGTCCCCACGGCTTCATCCCCTTACTCCCCCAAGCCCTTTCTCCGCTGCAGGCTTGTTGCTTTGCCCCGACAGGGACACAATGAGCAGCGTGGGTTTCAGAGATGGGTTTCAGAGAATCGTGGTTCCCTCTCGTGTTTCGGACGGCCCTAGATGAACCAGGATAGTTCCACCACGGTACGGATTGGGATTGTGACCGCTTCGGATCGGGCCAGCGAGGGCCAGTACGAAGACCGCAGCGGCCCGGCCATCGTGGAGTACCTGCAACAGGTGCTGCTCACCCCCTGGGAACCCCTGCGGCGAATCGTCCCCGACGAGCGGCCTGTGCTGGAACAAACGCTGGTGGAACTGTGCGACCAGCACCGCTGTGCGCTGGTGGTTACCACGGGCGGCACGGGACCTGCTCCCCGGGACATCACGCCCGAGGCGACCGAAGCGGTTTGCGAAAAGCTGTTGCCGGGCTTCGGCGAGCTGATGCGCAAAGTCTCGCTGGAAAAAGTGCCCACGGCCATCCTCTCCCGCCAGACGGCCGGCACCCGAGGCAACACACTGATTGTGAACCTGCCGGGCCAACCGCGGGCGATTGCCGAGTGTCTCGATGCGGTGTTTCCGGCCATACCGTACTGCATCGAGTTGATCGGGGGACCCACGCTGGAAACCAACCCCCAGCGCCTCGTGGCCTATCGCCCGCCGAAAAAGTAGCCTCGGTCACGGGGGACCGACCGCCCCGACGTGTCAAACCGGCGAGCCGGGAGCTTCAGCTCCCGGAGAAAAACTTACCAAAAGCGTTTCTTCTTGTCTCCCCGGACTGAAGTCCGGGGCTCGCTGGGCGGGAATCGGCTTGCGGCTTGCGCCGTGCGCTGTTGCGCGGGAGCTTTTGCTCTACAGGTCTTGGGTCTTGCGTCTTGGGTCTTGAGCGAGGCGCTTCCGCACCAATGCGAGAACAATCGCTGATTTTCGCAAACGGCGAGCCGCCAGCTTTAGCTGGCGGAGGACGGCACGGCCGTCGGCGATTGGTGCTTCCGCACCACCGCAAGAAAAAGCCTTTTCTTTCAATCGGCTCTCCCCGGACTGAAGTCCGGGGCTCGCTAGGTGCGGAACATCAGCGTCCGCCGGCGCTGAAAGACTCTACCGGTTGACTTCCTATGGGCCCATGGGATACCGCGGGCGGTAGCGGTAGATACCGATGCGTTCGGTTCCGGGGCGGCGCTCTGTTACCGGCGGACGAGTCAGCCGGGTGGGGATGAGCGAGCGGGCCACCAGCATCCCCACGACGAACCCGCCAATATGGGCCCACCAGGCCACACCGCCGCTTTGGCCCGCGGTAATCGAACCAATCCCTTGAAAGAACTGAATGAAGAACCAAAAGCCCAAAAACACCGGCGCCGGCAGCACCACCGAATAGAAGATGAAAAACAACGGAATCAGGGCGACGACCTGGGCCTTGGGATAAAAGATGAAATAGGCTCCCATCACCCCGGCGATTGCTCCGCTGGCGCCGATGGTGGGTACCGGCGAATCCGGATTGGCTGCCAGATGGGCCGCGCTGGCCAACACGCCGCTTGCCAGGTAGAAGATCAAAAACCCAGCGTGGCCCAGGCGGTCTTCTACGTTGTCCCCGAAGATGTAGAGAAACCACATATTGCCCAGAAAGTGCATCCACCCCCCGTGCAAAAAGATGCAGGTTAGCAGAGTCAGCCACTCCGGCACCGCCGCTGGCGGGATGACCTTCTGCACCCGTACCACCCGCGGCCCCAGGGGCGTGGCGACCACTTGCGGCACATCCATCACCACGGTCGTGCCCGGGTGCAACACCCGCTGCGGCACCATGCCGAACCGTTCGACCAGTTGCCAGCGGTTGTCGTTGTACTGGTCCAGCAATTGCAAGCCGAACACCAGGGTGGTCAGCGCCACAATCAGGTAGTTGACCCACGGCGTAGTGCGCGAGGGGATGTTGTCGTAAAGCGGGATCATCGGAGTTCCTTCAAACGGGTTCGTCCGGCTGGCGGCGATGCCGGTAAAGGGTTCCGGCAAGTCATTGTTTTCCATCCGCCCCCGGATGCCAACCGGATTGTCTCTGTGGCAGTGGTATTTCGGCGGTCAGTTATCTAGCGACTGCACGAAGCGGTCCAACCGGGCGTTGACCTCTGCAGGGTTTTCCAGCGGGGCCATGTGGCCAGCCTGAGGAATCAGCGCAAAGTGGGCACCGGGAATGGCCCGGGCCATCGCTTCCATCTGTTCCGGCGGGGAAAGCACGTCCTGCTCCCCGCAGACGACCAGCACCGGCAAGTCGATCCGGGGGAGCAACTCCGTGGCGTCGGCTCGTTGGGCCATGCCCAGCAGGGCCGCGGCGGCTCCTCGGGGATTGGTCCGGGCGATAACCTGCTGCACATGTTCCAGGTCCTCATCGCGCCGGGTGGTGCTGTGGGGGGCCCAGAGCTTTTGCCGCATCGCTTGCTCTAGCGGCTGCATCCCTTGGCGGAGGATTGTTTCGGCCATCTGGCGGCGTGCCTGGGCTGCTTCGGGCGTGTCGGCCTGGGCTTTGGTGTCGCAAAGCACCAGCCCGCGCAGTCGCTGCCGGTGGCGGCGCAGCATCTCCCAGGCGATATAGCCGCCCATAGAAAGCCCCAAGTAAAGCACGGGCTGCTGCACCCCCAGGGCCTCAAGCAGCAAGGCCAAATCGTCGGCAAAGCGTTCCATCGTCACGGGCGATCCGGCCACGGGACTTTGCCCCAGCCCGCGCAAGTCCGGGGCGATGACCCGATGGGTACGAGCCAGATGTTCGATTTGGTACTTCCACATGGAATGGTCCAGCGGAAACCCGTGCACCAGCAGCACCGGGGGACCTTCTCCTTGCTGGAGCACGGCCAGTTGCGTATCGGCCACGGGAACAAGTTGCATGGCAGCACCTTCGACGACCAGGCACGGGAAACGGCTACGAGGAGGTTTCTTCCTGGGCCGCAGGGGGCGGAATCGGGCGGCCTCGCCTGGCCACCTGCACCACCAGGGCCAGCAGGACCAGCCCCACCACGGCCGCAATCCCCCACCGACCCGCTTTGACCCAGACCATCGTTACGCTGGCCACCGTGGCTACCGTGGCGGCCACGCCCATGAGCAGGTTCCACACCAGGCGGCGGAATCCCCGGGGCATGTCGTCTCCCAGCAGCCGAGGTTGGTTCATCAGAAAGAAAAACGTCAGGTACGCAATCGGCAACAAGATGAAACCGAACACCGAAGTCGGCACTGCCAGGTAAAACGACGCCTTGCCCCAGATAAACGGCCCCAACGCACCCACGCCCGCCAACAGCGAGCCGAGCCGGTGCGACCAGCCGCCCTGGGGCAGATCGAACATCTCGCAGACGACAAACCCGGAGATGAGCATCAGCAGCGTAATCGTGGAGAGGGTCATCCCCAGCACCCCCAGCCCGAAAATCCAGTGCGCCCCCTGCCGCCCGACCAGCTCGGCCAGCGATTGGGCCAGGGCGTAGGCGTCCCGTTTCACCAGCGTGGCGGCCAGGCGGCGTTCAGCCAGCGGAAGCTGGCGCAGCCGCTGCTCCAGAGCAGCGGGGTTTTGCTTCAACCGGGCCAGTTCTTCCTCGGGCAGGTCCTGGGCCAAGCGGCCCAGCAGCAGCGAGCGATACTCCCGCTGCTCGGCCGGGGAAGGCTTGCGGCCTGGCGCGGTGCGGTCTTCGGCCACCAGTCCTGGGACCGGCTGTCCGTGGAATCGGGCGGCCGCGGCAATGATGACGCAACTGGTGGCCAGCACAAAGGGGATGAACATCCCCGTGGCCAGGTCGAAGATGGCCAGGCCGCGGAACTCTCGCGTCCAGCCGCGGCGCAGGAGCGAGTAAGGGAACAGAAACGTCATGTTGATTCCCACGGCCGTGGCTGCGGCGCTGACCAGCGTATCGCGTCCGGCCGCGACAATCTGCCGCACCCAGTAGCTTCGGCCCGGTTCGGCAATCTGGTCCAGCAAAGGCTGCAAGGCGGGGGCCGGTTGGAAGATGCGGCGCAGGTCGGGGATAAACCCGGCCCCAATCTCTCCCCAGTCCAACTGGCTGCGGAGCACCCAAACCACGCCCACGAAGCAGACCACAATCAGGCCCACCATCAGCTTGAGCACCAGCTCGTAGAGCCGGATGCCCCAGCGGCCCGAATCGTAGCTCCAGGTGATGGCCACCGTCACCACCAGGATTACGGCGGCGATGAGTCCCTTGGCGGCCGTATCGCCCAGGGGGCCCTCGGGTCCCAGCAGCCCTGGGGCCAGGTTCTGTTGCAACACGCCGGTGGCCAGCGAAAACTGCGGCAGGCACCAGACCATGCTGGCCGCCAGGGAGGCCAGGGCCCAGCTCCAGCCCAGCACCGGGTTTACATATTGGTTGATGGCCCGGAACGGTCGCTGTCCCGTGGAGAGCGTCACGTAGCCGATGGCCCCCAGCATGACGATGCCCAAGGCCATCGCCAGCGGTTGCAGCCACAGCAGGCCCACGCCGGCCAGCACGCCCAGGTAAAGACTGCTGGCCAGCGAGCCGCCCCCCAGAGTAATCGCGCTTTGCAGCCACCCCGGGCCGGAAAGACGCACCCAGGCGGCAAGCGTGGCCAACGGGCCGCGTTGCTGGGCCTGGAGCAACAGTTGGCGTTCTTCGTCAACGCGGTTGGATTGGTTCATGGCAAGTCTTTCTTCAGCAGAGGGCCGGACCGGCCGGTTGCTACGGCCCACCAGCCGCATCCGCCAGACGGCCGAGGGCCAGCACGGTCAGGTCGTCCTGCGGCTGTTCGTCCACGAAGTAGTCCCGCATCCGCTCTGCAATCTGGTCCACCACGGCCCGGACGCCCTGGGGAGCCGTCTGGCGAATGAGCTGCTTGAGCCCGGCGAGTTTGAACTCCTTGCCCTGGGTGTTTTGGGCTTCGACGATCCCGTCGGTACAAAGCAGCAGCAAGTCGCCGGGGGCCATGTGGCACGGGGGACCTGTCTCGTAGGGGACGTCCTCCATCACACCCAGGGGCAATCCGGTCGCTTCGAGCACGTCGAAACGGTCTTCGGCAGCCCGGTAGTGCAGCGCCGGTCCGTGCCCGGCGTTGGCAAACTCCACCTGGTTGGTTCGCACGTCCAACACGGCCAATACCATGGTGACGAAACGACCATCTTGCAAGTCGGCCGCCAGCGAGCGGTTCAGTAGCATAAGCAGCTCGTCCGGCCGGTGGTGTTGGGTTACCAGAGCCCGAAGCGCCGCCCGAACCGAAGCCATCAACAGGGCCGGTCCCAGCCCATGCCCGCTTACGTCGGCCATGACCAGCAGCGTTTTTTCTTCCGACAAGGGGATGATGTCCAGATAATCACCGCCCACGTGCTGGTGGGGATACCACCAATAGACCAGCTCGTAACCGGGCAGGCGGGGGAGTTGCTTGGGCATGAACGAGCGCTGCACCGTGCGAGCCACTTCCAGCGAGGCTTGCACGGCTTCCTGACGCCGCATTTCCTGGATCATCTGGGCCCGCTCTAACGCCGTGGCCGCGTGCTGGCAGAAGGCGGTAATCAACTGCTCATCGAACGGCTCGAAGGAGCAGCCTCGCTTGTTCAACACCTGCAACACGCCCAGCAACTGGCCCCGGGGCGAGACAATCGGGGCGGCTAGCACACACCGGGTCTGAAACCCGGTGCGGCGGTCTACCTGGTCGCTCCAGCGAGGGTCGCGATGCACATCGGGCACGTGCAGTACCTGGCGGGTCTGGGCCACGTAGCCGGAGATGCCTTCGCCCAGGCGGTGGCGGATTTCCGGGATTTCCAGCTCCGTGGCGGCCCGGCTGACCAGCTCCTGCCGGTCCGGATCGTACTGGTAGAGCGTGGCCCGTTCGCAATCCAGCGCCTGGCAGGCCAGTTGCGTGATGCTCTCCAGCGTCTGGTCCAGGTGGACCTGGTGGGCCAGCGTGCCGGTCAGTTCCAACAAGCGTTGCAGGGCCTGGCGCTGGCGGTGCAGCAGCTCCAGATCGCCGGGGACAAGCAGTTGGGGTTGGGTCATCGGGGCGCCTGGTTCTCGTGCGGGGAAACGCGTCGCTGGATCCACTCTCGGCCGACGAACCGCCTGAGGAACTGTTCGACGCCGGTTTGCAAAGCTTGCTCCCATCCCCCCGACTCGGCCGCCGTGCGTTCCACAATCAAACGGCCCGTGGGAGTAATCGTCACGGGCCAGCCGGCGCGTTGAGCGGCCAACATCACCTGCCAGCGTAACCGCTGGAACCAGAAATCGCCAAACCACAAGCGAAAATCACAAAGCAACCGTTCAACGCCGCCAAGAAGGCCAGGGACGCCGGACGAGGAGCAGGACCTGCCCGCACTTCGCCCGGTTCGCAGCCAGCTCCACGCCACGGCCGCACCTAGCAATAGCGAAGCCAGAGCCATCCCGCCCAGGTGGTCCAACCACCCAGCGGCGTGCCAGGACCGCGGACCCAACACCGGAAACAGCCACAGCCCTTGCGCCACCACGACTAGCAGGGCCGCCGGAGCATGGGGCGTCCATCCGTAGTGAAGCCATCCCAGAGTCAGCAACACCAGCAAAAAACTCTGCCAGAGCCAGTGCAGCCGCAGCCCTGAAAAGCCGCCTCCCAAGGCCCAGTGCCCCAGCGGGAGAAACAACACGCCTACCAGCGACAGAACGACCCACTGCCAGGCGCGATGATGCGGGCGGCGCACGCCCAGCAGACTGATGGCCGGAGCCAGGGAAAACACCCCGGCGGCGTAGCGCCAGGGCAAGACGGCTTCGGCCGGAGGGCGGTTCGTTACGGCCCACAACACCACCCCGGCCCAAACGGCCGGAACCGGTACGGCCCAGACCCACGGCCAAAGCAACGTGGTGTCCCGGAGCTTGCCCCGGGCGGCAAGCGTCAGGCCGCAGGCAGCCGCCAGGAACGCCACGGCCAGCCAGGCAAACGGTTCCCAAGAGGTCATGCCAAGTACCTGAGCAATAGTTTTTGAGCAAATCAGCACACGGCTCTGCCGGCGCTTCGGCGAGCCCCGGACTTCATGGCGAGCCCCGGACTTCAGTCCGGGGAGGTCCGGAGAAAAACGCTTGCGCGTTGTTTGCCTCCGGGAACTAAAGTCCCCGGCTCGCCGGTTGCAGGAATTGGCGCTTATTCTCCCATCGGAGCGGAAGCTCCGCCTCAAGCCCCCAAGCCTCCAAGCCCCCACGCCCTTCGGTGCGGAAGCACCCAGTCGACGACCACCGTGCCGCCCTCCGCCAGCTAAAGCTGGCGGCTCGCAAAGCTGGCGGCTCGCCGGGGACCACGCCATCCGCTTCTGCTCAGTAGCCACTTAGGAGGGTTCTTTACCGTCTCAAACAAGCAACCGAAGGACTGTGGTGCCGATTGTAGGGATTCTTCCCCCGGGCGAAACGCACCCTGTTGCCGAAAATCGACAAATTGTGTTTGCCTTTGGCAACAGCGCGGGCATGGTTGATTAGCCAGAGTGGGCAAAATCTCCCCCAGCGGAGCTTGCTCCCGCCGTCGAGCCGGAGCGGTGCTGAGCTTTCCCCCTTGCCAGTGGTACAGGAGCCCCACGATGAAAGCGGCAATCGTCGGAATGTTGGCCGGAGTGTTGTGGGCCGCCGCACCAGCCGGCGGTGGCTCGGCCGCGGAACTGCCCCTGGCCGAGCCCGGTTTTGCTCCCGCGGCACACGACCCCTGGTTTGCCACGCCCGGAGCTTGCGCGTGCGATCCGTGCCGCAGTCCGGGGCTGTGGGCCGGCTATTGTGCGGAGCGGGCCGCCCATTACGCTCACTGGCGCCGCTTCTGGCAGAAGGTTCACTGCGGCATTACGTTGGGCTGGCTGCCCAAGTTGCATCGGTGCCATGCAGGCTGCTGTCAGGAAGTGCCGCTTGCGCCGATTCCCGAGCAGGTGGAAGAGCCCGTCCCAGAGCAGGTCGAGGAGTCCCAGCCGCAAGCGCCGGTCCCGCCCCCGCCTGCCCAAGCCGACGGCACGGCCCGAACCCCTGCCCGGCTGCCGCTGCTTTCGCAGGTGGCCGCGCGGCCCCAGGCACCCGTGCTCCGAGGCAGTCGTCCAAGCTGGGTGCGGGCCTCCGGAGCCGCAGAGGAAAAGCGCTCCTGGTTCCGCATCCGCTTGCCCGGCTGGTCGCTGCCCACGTGGTGGAAGAAGCCTTCGGCCGGGTAGTCGGCGCAGGAACACTGCGGTCTGGAACGCACGACGGCCCCCCGTGCTTTCGGCAGCGCAGACGACCTCTCCGATTCAGTAGCGAATGCGAGGAAACGGGCTTCCTTGCTGAAGCGGAACCCGCGGAGCCGGTGAGACCGGCTGCATGCCCGGCAATCGCTCCAGCCCGGCTTGAATCTGTTCCAGCGTGTCGCCCACCAGCGGGAACGGCTCGGAGCGGATGCGGGGATTGTCCAACGGGCCGTCCACGTACAGCCGCAGAATCTGTTGCGAGGTGGCTCCGATAAGCTCGCCCACCAGCGGAATGCGGCGATCGCTCCGCCCCACTTCGGCCCGGAACACCAGCCGCACCTGTTTGTCCAGGTTCATCTCGCCGGCTCCCACCAGCGAAATGGCATCGCCGGCAAAGTCGATCCGGTCGAGATAAATATGGCTTCCCTGCAGACGGAAGCGGATGTCGCTGGTGGTGAACGCCGTGGTGCTGGGCAGTTGCAATTGCAGCACCTTGAGCATGGCCACCAGCAGCGGCAACTGGTACACGTCGGCTTCGCGCAGTTGGATGTATCCCCGGCCTACTAGCGAAGGCAGCCCGCGGTCCGTGCCCCGCAATTCCAGCTCCCCGTGACACTTGCCCGAAAGATGCTGCCTGCCCTGGAAGGCTTCCCGGGCCAGGCGCTCCAGCAGCACGTTCTGACCTCGCACGCGCAAAGCGAAGCGGGGCTCGGCTCCCCAGGTGGCCCAGCCGTCCCCCCAAAGCGTGCCACCGTAGAACTGGGCTGTCACGTGCGGCAGCTTGCCTGGCTGAATGGTGGCGGCCGTAGGAGCCCCCAGCAACACGCGGTCGTTGAACAGCTCCAGCGGGCCGCGCACCTGGGTGAACTGCCACCCCTGGTACACGGCGTTTTGCAAGTCGAGCCGGCCGCGGCTGTGCAACCGGGTGCCGTCCCAGGTGCCTTGCAGCCGCACCGAACCGTGGATGTTCTCCACCAGCACGCCCAGGTGCAGGTTCATCTGCTGCAAGAACAGCTCCACGTCCCAGGTGCTTTTCCAGGGGGCGGTCCGCTGGGGCTGGTGTTCCAGCGACCAGGTGCCCCGGACGATAAACGGCCGGTTGGGCCGGAGCTTTAGCGCCAGTTGGCGAAGCACCGGCGGAAGCGCTTCGCGCAGGTGGCGATCCACCGTCACCTGCTCGGCCACAAACCGCGAAAACTGCAACCGCCAGCCGTCGCCGGGCAGTGCTTCGGCCGTGCCTTGGGTCTGGATGCGCGCCGGTCCATGCACGGCCCGAAGCTCCTGCCATTGGGCATGCCCGTTCCGGTAGACGAGCTTTCCTTCCAGCGATTCCAGCCGGTAGGGAAACGGCACCGGTTCGATGGAAACAGTCCGCCCGACCGGTTCCAGCTCCACGGTCAAATCGAGCTTTTTGGCGGGAGTGTGGAACCGCAGTTGGGCCGTGGCGTCCACCAGCCCGTGCGGCCGGAGCTGCGTCCACAGCCGTTGCACTTTCGGCGGCAGGGCCGCGCGCAGCTCCTCATCCAGCGGCAGGGCCAGTGCGGTCAGTTCCAGCTCGAACACCGCGGAGTGGTCATCGGCCACTTGCAACTGTCCCCGACCGCTGATTCGGCAACGTCCGTGCGAACCTTGCAAGTTGTGAAAGGTCCAGTTTCGCCCCTGCTGTTTGAGCGTGCCGCGGATGTTCTCCACGCGGTAAGGGAACTTATCGAAGCGAATCGAGCACTGGTTCAGGCTTACGGTGGTCTGGCGGTTCAGGGGACCTCCGGCTCGCTCCCGGTAGAACCGGCTCTGGAAAGAGATAGTCCCCCGCGGGCGAAGCCGCTGCAGCACTTCACGGCTCCGGGATGGCAAGGCGGCAATCAACTGCGGGTCCACAGGAATGCGGTTCCCTTGCACCCGCACCCAGCCGACGAACTCCGGTCCGGGGTTTTCCACCTGGGAGACAATCCGCACCGGCTCGCCCCCGGCCAGCCCTTGCAGGTCCAGTTCCAGACGCCGACCGCGGAGGCGTATCGTGCCGGTGGCCTGTGCCACCGGATACGGCAGCCGATGATAGACGAACCGCAGGCCTAGGCACTGCACGTCGGCCTGTTCGGCCCGCCATTGCCCCTGGCGGTAGCTGAGCGTGGCCTGGAGATTGACCGGCCCCTGAGGGCGGAAACGCGGCCACAGTCCCGCCAGGGGGCCGGGGGCTCCCTGGAGCAATTGCCGGTCCACCGGCAGGTTTTCCGCTTGCAGAGTAACTTCCGCGGGGGCTCCGGGCTGGAGCCCGTGCAGCACCACGTCGAGCTTCAAGCGGGTGTCGCGACTTCGGGCCTCTACCTGCCGCAGCACGAGTTGCCGCTGAGTGCACTCGAAACGGCCGGCAATCTCTCGCAGTGGGAAGGGCAGGCGGGGATGATCGAGCATGCCGCGGGAAAAGCTCCCTTGCAGTTGGAACTGAAGCGGTTCGGCCCGCCGCGGGTGATAATCGGCCCGCAACTGCGCTTCGGCCAGGAAACGAATCACCGGCACCTGGCCCAACTGCTGTTGCAATTCCCGGGGCAGGGCGGCGAGCAGCTCCGGCGTGACTTCCAGCCGCTGCACCCGGGCCTGAAGCGACCAGCTTTTCTGTTGTGGGACCACGGCCACGGCGAACCGCACCTGTCGCACATGCTCGGCCAGGGCCGTGCCGGTGAGCGTAAACTGCGGCGGTCCCTGCTCGGGCACCCGGCGCACAAACTCCCCTTGAAAATCAAGCACCCGAAACCGTGCCGTGCCCGGGGCACTGGGGTCCACCAGCTCCAACCGTCCGGATTCGATGCGGCCTCGGAGCGTGCGTTGTTTCTTGGAGAATCGGGGAAGGGGCCACAGCCGCTGGATGGACCAGCTTCCGTCGGCCAGACGGACGGCTCGCAGCCGCGGACCGCGAATCACCACCTCCTGCACGGTTACGTCGCCCCGCAGCAGTTGTTGCCAGGTCAAGTCGGTCCGTAGCTCCAACTCCTCGATTGCCAGCACCGGCGCCGCTTCTTGCTGCTGCGGCAGCGACAGCTTCAGTTCCGAGATGACCAGCCGCCGGCGTTCCAACCGGACCGAGCCGATCTGGACCGCCAGCTCCGGGTAGGCCCGTTGCAGCCGCTGTTGGACCCAGGCGCGGAGCTTCTGGTCGGCCATCGTGTGCCAGAGCACCAGCCCCACCACCAGGGCGGTAAGCCCCAGGGCCAGAAGCCATTTGAACATCCGCCACAAGGTGCGCATCCGTGCCGGGTCCTGTCGGGGAGCGGGCAATCCTTGCCAAACGCAGCGGGGCTGGGTCCGGCCGGCACGGCCCGTGCCGGCAGCGGGCGCAATCGGCGCGCAACGCGGGCGCGGGAGACTGCGCCGGGGCGAATCATAGGGAACCCGCAACTCCGGATCAAGGCGAAGTTTCTCCGGCCGGTTTGTGCTTTTGTTCCCGGGAAGCAGTACCGACCTTGCCGACGAAAGTGGGTGGCTTCCATTCTCCCCGAGCTAAGCTCGGACTCGCCGGTTGCCTGATTGCACGAATTGGCGATTGTTCTTGCTTCGGTGCGGGAGCAACCTGTGGCTGTGGTGGGAGTCACCTCCGCCGACGGAAGTCAGCGGCTCGCCGGTTGTCGATTCGCGATTAGCCACAAGATCAAGATGGCGTTTCCGAGCACGAGCACGAGCACGAGTACGATTAGGAGTACGAACGCTTGTTTTTCCGCTGGAGCGGAAGCTCCACGCCGGTTGCAAGTATCAGCGCAATTCCTGCCTGGTGCGGAAGCACCTTGCTCAAGACCCAGGACGCAAGACGCAAGACCTGCGGAGCGGTAGCTCCTGCTCAGGCCCCAGAACGCAAGACCCAAGACTTCCGGGAACGGCAGCTCCCCGTGGCTGTAGCCGTGCCATGGAATACGGGACAACGGAAGTCTATTCCCGGGCTGCGGCTCGTTCTTTCCAGAGCAAGAACAGGGGAAACAGCCACTCCCGGGCCTGGCGGCCGATGCCCGGGGCGTTGCTTTCCCGGGGACCGGCCACGTTGAGCACGTGCACCTGGTGTTGCAGCAGCCACTGGAGCGTTTCGTCCCAGCCTGCCGAACGGGGCAACTGCACCACCCGCACCGGCTTTTCTTCCCGCTGGGCGAAGTGCAGGGTTTGCAGCGTGCCGCCGCTCAGAGGGCCTCGGGCCAGGATGAGCGTGGCGTCGGCCTGCTGCACATTGCGCCGCGTGCGCTGCTCGTAGCCGAACGAGGGGGTTTCCTGCAACGGATACCGGGCCGGCACGGAGCCGTCTTCAGCCCGGCGCCCTCGCGGACACCAGCCGCCGATGGCCAAACCAGCTTGGAGGGCCGCGTCCAACGCGGCTCGGTCCACGCCGGTCTGCCCGCCAGAGATGACTTTCAGTTCGGATGATTCACCTGGGGGCACGGTCGGCTTTCACCATTCAGGGCACGTGGCCATGTGTTGCACCAGCCACTGGACCACGGCGGCGTTGGCTTCGGGAAAGTCGAGCCCGGGCAACTGCTCGCAAGGTACCCAGGAGAATCCTCCTCGGGGAGCCCCTTGGCCGGGAAGCGTTCGGGCCAGCAGAAAGTGGAGCCGGAGCAGGCCGTGCGGATAGCGGTGCCGGAGCACCTGAAGCGTGCGCAGCACCTGCACCTGGAGGCCGGTTTCTTCCAGACATTCGCGCTGGGCGGCCTGCTCGGGCGATTCGCCGGGACGGATTTTTCCGCCGGGGAACTCCGCCCGACCGGGAAGCGGTCCCCGGTCGCCTCGCCGGCCCACCAGCACCCGGTCCCCTTGCACCACCACGGCCACGGCGATGGGCTGTTCGTGTTCCTGATAGTTCATGTTGTTCATGTCGGGACGTTCCACACACGACACGCCATTAGGGAACGCCCCTATTGAAACGCGCCGCTGGCGCCAGGGAAAGCGTCGGAACGGGAACTAGCCGGCTGGGGGGCCTTCTTCGGCTGGGGAGTCGGTCGTATTGAGCGAAGTCCGCGGCTGAGCTGTCGAAGAGGAGGGCTTGCGTCCCGGGGCGATGTGCGGTCCCGGAGCCGGCAGGTCCATGTCTTCGTAGCTGGAGACGTATCCCGGCTGTTGGGCTTTTTTCAGCTCTTGCTCGTAGGCTTGGATAACCGCCTGCTGGATTTGTTCCCGGCAGGCGGAATTGATCGGATGGGCGATGTCGGCATAGAGCCGCACTCGGCCCTGTTCGTCCTGCGGGACGGTTTCCTGGGGGAGCCTCCGGCCGCATTGGTTGCAGTAGTTGGCTCTGAGATGGTTTTTGCAACCGCAGCTGGGGCAATGGGCCATGATCTTGCGGCTAGGCATGGCCACAAAGGGGCCGGATTGTCCCTGGATGATTTTCAAGTCCCGCACCACGAAGCAGTCGTCCAGCGTGATGCTACAGAAGGCCATTAATCGTTCGCTGGGGTCTTCCATGAGCTTGATTCGCACTTCGGTGATGCGCACGGTGTCACCTCCCTTTCCCTTCCAGCGCAGCTTAGACCGTGGTGCTGACGGCCCAGCAGCTTCCCCATCCTTCGGCAGCCAATCGCCGGGCCAGGCGTCGTGCCTGAAGACGATTTGCACACAGGACGAAGTAAGCCGAGCCGCTCCCGCTGAGCTGTCCTGCCCGTAACCCCCGGCTCTCCAGGTGCGATTTCAAGCGTTGCAATCGGGGACAGAGGCGCAAGGCCGCCGGTTCCAGGGAATTGAACAACCCTCGGACCCAGGCTGCGGCGCTCGCTCGGCCCCAGGCGCGGACAGCTTCCCGAACCTCGGGCCCCTCCCCTTGCTCCGACTCCTGCCAGTGACGATAGACCTCCGCAGTTGCGAGTCCACAGTGAGGAAACACCACGACCGCATCGAGCCGGGGCGTCCAGCCCAGTGGCTGAACAAGCTCGCCGCGGCCACGACACAGGCAAAGCCCCGTGTAAAGAAAACCCGGCACGTCGCTGCCCAGTTTCGCCGCCCAATCGGCCAACTGTGCCGTAGGCAGGCGGAGTTCATATAACTGGTTCAGTGCCCGAAGCACTGCGGCGGCGTCGCTAGAACCGCCGCCCAAGCCGGCCCGAGCCGGTACCCGCTTGATCAAACGGATTTCCACCGGCCGGCTGACACCCGTTTGCGCGCGGAACAATTCCACGGCGCGAACAATCAGATTGTTTGGATTCCAGGTCGAAATAACGAGCTTGTCCTTTTCCTCAATCGTGCCACCGGCCGCCCAAGCGACCGAAAGCCGGTCTTCCGTGCGGCCAGACTGAACGACCAGGGTATCGAACAGGGACACGGGGCAAATCAAGGTTTCTATTTCATGGAAACCGTCGCTGCGTTTTCCGAGCACTCGCAGGTACAGATTCAGTTTCGCCGGAGTATGAACAACGACTTTTTCCAAGAGTTTTACTCGTTTCATCGAGACATCCCGAACCCGAGCCGTTTCGTGCCAGAGGGGACAAAGGCACCACTACAAGAACGGACTGCAGAGGGAGAAAACCTTGGCAGCGCCGGCCGCCTTGGTTTTGATGCCCAGTGTCATGGAAAAGAACAAGAGAGACGTGTTCGTTAAGAGCACGGTCCCGATTATAAAGTTTCGGCCAATCGGGTCAATCTTTCTTGAGTGTTTCTGCCACCCGGGCAGAGTTTTCCTGGCCGGCATGTTCCCACCGCATTCCCCCCTTGGCAAATCCTGCTATCAGGGCGGAACTCCGACAGGCTATTTTTCTCGTGGATAGCAGGCCAGCACGCTGGTGGTAATTCCGCCGCGAGGGCGGAACCGGGCCAGCAGCTTCATCCACCGCGGGTGCAGCACGCCGACCAGGTCGTCCAGAATCCGATTGGTCACCGCCTCGTAGAAAATCCCCTCGTTGCGAAACTGTTGTAAGTACAGTTTCAAACTCTTCAATTCTACGCAGAGTTGGTCCGGCACGTAGGTGAACACGAGCGTACCGAAGTCCGGTTGGCCGGTGCGCGGGCAGACGGAGGTGAACTCCGGGCAGACGATGCGAATCTGGTAGTCGCGCTGCGGGGCCGGGTTGGGAAAGGTTTCCAGCACCGAAGCGAAATCTTTTGCCGGAGAGTTCATTGGGCCTGTCCTTTGACGGCAAGGATTTCCTGAGCTTGTTCCAGCAACCGTTTCAGTTCCCGGTGGGCAAGCGCGAGGCTGCGGGCGGCCATCTGGAAGTTCATGTGGGCGGAAACTTCCGGCTGCACCTCCAGGAACAGTTCCACCGCCTGCGTCAACTTGCCGAACTTCTTGCCCGCCAGGTGAAAATACCGCCGGGCATCCCCCGCCTGCAACGCGGGGCCCAGGGCGTGCATGAAGTCGTAAAGCGTGCGGTACACCTGCTGCACGTCCTCGTCTTCTTCGGCTTCGTCGCTGTGTTTGAGGAACGTGCGCACCATCCACACGTGGCTCAACTGGTCGTCGAACCGTTGCATCAGCTCGGGCAGGTCCATGCGTCCGACCCTTTCGCAAACGTGCCGCGTCAGCCTGCGGCCCTCGGGAGGGCTTAGCCGGAGGCCGGTTGCGGGCTTCCCTCGGGGGCGACCTCCTCGGCCGTCTTGTGCGGCGCGGGGCGAGGGGCAAACACCAGCACCATCACCGCCCCGGCGATTACCGCCGCCAGACCGGCCAGGAACAACGCCTGGAACTGAAGCGGCTTGCCACCCAGGGCCGCTTCCACCGTGCCGGTGAGCGTGTTGACCACCGGCGCCCCGCCGAAGACCAACGGCATGACGTAAACCGGCTTGCCGCCGAAATCGAAAGCCAGAATCACGCCCAAGGCGCCCAGGGCTCCGGCCGCCCCGGCCGCCAGCGACCAGGCTGTGCCGTCGGCGGTCCACCGCCCATCGGGCTGGCCCTGAAGCTGAAGAATCCCCAGGGGAATGAGCACCGCAATCAGAAAGTAAGCCAAACCCACGCACATAAACGGCCGCATGCGGCTCCCCTGCATGGCCGCCTGGCCGATGTGCAGCACCGGACCGTAAGCTCCCCAGCAGACCATCGTCATCAGCACCGAAAGGGCTACCGGCCAGAACTGGGCCTGGCGCCCTGCGGGTCCGCCGCCGGTGGGCTTATAGATGAGCACCAGCGCCGCTCCTACTACCACCAGGGTCAGCCCCACGAGAAACGGCAAGCGAACCCGGCGGTATGTTTTACTCAGGACCATGCTGAAGACGGTGTTGACCACCGGGGCTCCGCCGAAGATGAGCGGCATCACGTAGAGCGGGCTGCCGCCGAAGTTGAAAGCCAGAATCACGCCCAACGCGCCCAGTGCCCCGACCGCGCCGGCGATCAGACTGTAGGTGGCGCCGCGGGCGGACCAGCGGCCGCGTTCTCCCCAGACCATCAGCTTCACCCAGGGCACGACCACGGCAATCAGGAAGTAGGCCAGCCCCACGCAGATGAACGGGAGCCAGCGGCTGGGCACCAGTTTTCCGGTGGCCGGGTCGGGCAGGCCCATGGCCATCTGCCCGTGGTGCAACACGGGGCCGTAAACGCCCCAGCTCAGAACGGTCAGCAAAACGAAGCTCAGAACCAGCGGTAAACCTCGCATCGTGTTGTTATCTCCAGGAGGGAACCAGCAGGGAGGGCAGTGTCCCAGTGTATCAACCGGCACGGCGGTCTCCAATCCGCCGCGTGGGCGGGCCGCGGCGGGACTTGCCAGGCCGGTATGGCGGCTTCAAACTGGCAAGAGTCCCGCCGGCCCCAAGGGCCGCCGGATGGATCGCCGGTTTTCCCGCTGTCGCTTGCCTGCGCGTTTGGCATTCCCGTGGCAATCTCTCCCCAACAGATCCACCGCTGGCTCCAGCAGCCCGAACAGGCCGCCGAACCCCTGCGCCGCTGGGGCTTGAAGGAGCCGGCCCGAGCCCAAGCCAACCTGTTGGGCATAGCCCACGCCGGGGTGCCGCTGGACCTGCTGGCCTACCTGGCCACCGAGCTGGAAAAGCATCTGCCGCGGCTCAGCGACCCGGACATGGCTCTGAACAACCTGGAACGCTTCATTTCCAACAGCCGCAACCCGCTGGGACTGGTGGCCCTGCTGGAACGGGATCCGGATTCGTTCCCTCCGCTGCTGCAGATTTTTTCGGTCAGCCAGTACCTGAGCGACATCCTGGTGCTGGACCCCGAGGCGTTCGACCTGCTGCGGATGACCCAAGGGCGCCCGGTGAGCCGCCAGAGCCTGGTGGACGAACTGACGGCCGAAGTGCTGGCCCTGCAGGACCAGCAACTGGTGATGCGGGCTCTGCGGCGGTTCAAGCAACGGGAGACGCTGCGGATTGCCTACGGGGAGATCATCCAGGAACAGCCGCTGGAGACGGTCACGGCGCAGATTTCCTACGTGGCCGACGCGATTCTGGAGGCGGCCGTGGCCTGGGCCCGGGGACAGCTTCAGGCCGCCCGAGGCGTGCCCCGGCTGCCCAACGGGCGCCCGGCCCGATTCGTCGTGCTGGGCATGGGCAAACTGGGCGGGGTGGAGCTGAACTATTCCAGCGACATCGACCTTATCTTCGTTTACGAAGGGGAGGGCAAAACCGACGGCCCGCGCCCCTGGTCCAACCAGGAGTTTTTCAACCGATTGGGCCGCTGGCTGCTGGAACTGCTCACCACCCGCACCGAACTGGGCCAGGCCTACCGGGTCGATATGCGGCTGCGGCCCGAGGGAAACCAGGGCCCGCTGGTGGTCAGTTGGGACCACGCCCGGCACTACTACGACGTGAAAGGCCGCACCTGGGAACGCCAGGCTTACGTGAAGGCCCGGGCCGTAGCGGGCGATCTGGACTTCGGGGCCCAGTACCTTCAGGAGCTGGAGCCGTGGGTCTATCGGCGCTACCTGGGCATTGCCGACATTGCCGACATCAAGGCCCTGAAGCGGCGGATCGAACGCCACACGGCCGCCCGGGGCAAGGACGCTTCGAACGTCAAGACGGGCGTGGGCGGGATTCGGGACATCGAGTTCGTCATCCAGTTTCTCCAGTTGCTCAACGGAGGCGACCTGCCCGAGCTGCGCACCACCAACACCCTGACGGCCATCGACCGCCTGGAGCACGTGGGCTGCCTGACCCACCAGGAACGCACCGTGCTGGAAACCAATTACCGTTTCCTGCGCAAGATCGAGCACCGCTTGCAAATCATGTTCGATCTACAAACCCACGAACTGCCCCAGGACGAACAAGAGCTGCGCAAACTGGCCCTGCGGGTGGGATTCGAGGACACGCCCCGGGAATCGGCCCTGGATGCCTTCCGGCGGATGTACGCCCAGGCCACGGAACTGAACCGGAAGATACTCAACCACCTGCTGCACGACGCCTTTGCCGACGACCGGGAAAGCACTCCCGAGGTGGACCTGGTACTGGACCCCGAGCCCAGCCGGGAAACCATCCAGCAGGTGCTGGGCCCTTACGGGTTCAAGGACCCCCAGCAGGCGTACCACCACCTGATGGGCCTGGCCACGGAGCGGATTCCGTTCCTCTCCACGCGCCGCTGCCGGCATTTTCTGGCTTCGATTGCCCCACAGTTGCTCAAGGCCATTTCGCAAACGCCCGACCCGGACGCCACGCTGATTACGCTTGAGCAGGTGAGCGATTCGCTGGGGGGCAAGGGCGTGCTGTGGGAGCTGTTCAGCTTCAACCCACCCAGCTTGCAACTGTATGTGAAGCTCTGCGCTTCCAGCCCCTACCTGTGCAGCATCCTGATCAGCAACCCGGGCATGATCGACGAGCTGCTGGACAGCCTGCTGCTGGACCGGCTGCCGGAGTTGGAAGGGATGCGGCACGAGCTGGCCGAACTGACCCGGGGGGCCGAAGACCTGGACCCCATCCTGCACAGCTTCAAAAACGCCAAGCACCTGCAAGTGGGCGTGCGGGACGTGATGGACAAGGAGAGCCTGCCCCGGGTAACAGCCTGCTTGAGCGACGTGGCCCAGGTCTGTCTGGAGCAAGTGATCCACCATTGCTGGCAGCAGTTGGTGCCTCGGCTGGGCGTGCCTCAGCACGCGGGAGGGCCGTGCCCCTGGGTGGTGCTGGCCATGGGCAAGTTCGGCGGGCGGGAAATGAACTACCACAGCGACGTGGACCTGGTGTTCCTCTACGCCGGCGAAGGCCACACCCAGGCGGCCACTCGCGGCGGCGGCTCCACGACCAACCAGCACTTTTTCAGCGAGCTGGGTTCGCGGGTCATCAAGACGATGACCTACCTGGGGCCCTACGGCCGGCTGTACGAAGTGGACGCCCGACTGCGGCCTACCGGACGCAGCGGCGCACTGGCCACCTCGCTTGCCGAGTTCCGCCGCTACTTCCAGCGAGGCGAAGGGCAGCTTTGGGAACGCCAGGCGCTTTGCAAGGCCCGGGTGCTTTCGCCCGACGAACGAGCCGCCCAGGCGGCCGAACAGGCCGTGCTGGAAGCGATGACCGTCAAGCCGCTGGGACGGCAGGACGTGGAGAGCATCTACCAGATGCGGATGAAGCTGCAACAGACCGCTTCGGCCGAAAACATCAAGCGCGGGCCGGGCGGAATCGTTGACGTGGAGTTCGCCGTGCAGATGCTGCAACTGTGCCACATGGCGCAGTATCCCGAGCTGCGCGTTGCCAACACGCTGGAAGCGTTGCAACGGCTGCACGAGTTGGGCCTGATGGCGGAAGAAGACGCCCGCTTCTGGCGGGAAAGCTATCTGCTGCTGCGGCGCGTGGAATCGCGGCTGCAACTGCTCAATCTGGCCTCGCACGACCAGTTGCCGCAGGCCGAAGAGCAGCTCCGCCGGGTCGCTTCGCTGCTGGGTTACAAAGAGCCGGAGCAATTCCGCCGGCAGGTGCATGAATGCACCGCCGAGGTCCGCCGACGGTTCGACCGCCTGTTCCAGCAACAAGCCGCGGCACTGGAGTAGCGCCGCGGTGGGAATGGGGCACTGCCAGGAAAGAGCCGCCCGGCCAGAGGCTTGCCGCCAAGGTTTATTGGTAGGCTTCCAGCGTAGGGCTGTAGGGGAGTCCCAGGGCCTGGGCCACGGCCCGGTTGGTCAGTTCTCCCTTGTAAACGTTCACCGCCCGAGCCAGTGGCCGGACCTGGCGAATCGCTTCTTCCACGCCGCGGCGTACCAGTTCCATCACCCAGGGGAGCGTGACGTTGCACAGGGCGTAGGTGCTGGTGCGGCCCACCGCGCCGGGCATGTTCGTCACGCAGTAGTGCAGCACCTGATCCACGATGTAGGTGGGATTGCTGTGGGTGGTGGGCCGACTGGTTTCCACGCAGCCGCCCTGGTCGATGGCCACGTCGATGATGACGCTTCCCGGCTTCATCAGCCGCAGGTCCTGTCGCCGAATGAGCTTGGGGGCTTTGGCCCCGGGGATGAGCACCGCGCCGATGACCAGATCGGCCAAGCGAAGCTGCTCGCGGATGGTGTGCCGGTCGCTGTAAAGCACGTTCACGTTGGCCGGCATCACGTCGTCTAGATAGCGGAGCCGTTCCATGTTGATGTCCAGCACGCAGATGTCGGCCCCGAAGCCCGCGGCCACCTTCGCTGCGTTGGCCCCGACCACGCCGCCGCCCAGGATTGTAATGTGGGCCGGAGCCACGCCGGGCACGCCGCCCAGCAGGATGCCACGGCCCATCTGAGGCCGTTCCAGGTATTTGGCGCCTTCCTGGACGCTCATTCGCCCGGCCACTTCGCTCATGGGCGTAAGCAGCGGCAGGTGCCCCTGGTCGTCCTGCAAGGTCTCGTAGGCCAGGGCCACGCAGCCGCTTTGCAACAGCGCTTCGGTCAACTGGCGGTCGGCGGCCAGGTGCAGGTAGGTGAAGATCACCTGGCCGGGCCGGATGAGCGGATACTCCTGCGGCAGCGGCTCCTTGACTTTGAGCACCAAGTCGGCCTGGGCGTAGATGTCCTCACCGGAAGCGACCAGTTTGGCCCCGTGTTCCAAGTACTCGTGATCGGCAATCCCCGAGCCGAGTCCCGCCCCGGCCTGGATGATGACCTGGTGGCCCGCCCGCACCAGCTCTTCCACGCCCACGGGCAGAATGGCCACGCGGTACTCGTCGGTCTTGATTTCCATGGGAACGCCAACAATCACGGTGCGACTCCTGTTCCGGTTGAAGGGATTCACCTGCCCCGGATTCGCCGCCGGGACGGCACGTGCGCCTGAGCGGCTGGTCTGCCGCCAAAGCCGCGCAGTCCCCGGCGGGCCGGTTTGGGAAACTTCGGCCCAGCCTGCCCTCGGGTGTGGCAGGCGGGCGCACTCGGGCGTTCTTCCCCCTTGTAGGCTTTCCGCCGGCGTTTGCGGTTCGTAGCTTGGGTTATCCGCTCCGGCCGGGCAGGGGGCCGGCTTGTTCTTCCATGGCCTGGATATAGCGGCGCAGGCGTTCCAGCTCGTCGGTCACGTGGCGCAGCCGGAGCATGTTTTCCACGCGTTTGAGCAGCTCCACTTTGTTGACCGGCTTGCTCAGGAAGTCGTCGGTCCCGGCGGCCACGGCCCGTTCGATGTCGCCCAGCTCGTTGAGCGCGGTTACCATCAGCACCATGATGTTCTTGGTGTTGGGGTCCTGTTTGATCTGCTGGCAGACCTCAAAGCCGCTAAGCTTGGGCATCATGATATCCAGCAGGATCAAGTCGGGCTGGAACTGCTGCACTTTGGCCAGCGTGTCGCGGCCATCGACGGCCACTTCGATCTCGCAATCCAGCTCGGCCAGATAGGCTTCCAGCAACTCGACGTTGGTGGCGTTGTCGTCGGCAATCAGAATGCGCGGCTTGCGTTCGGTCATGGCTGGGACATCCGAGGACGGGGGAAGTGGAACTTCCAGGCGCCGTCGATTATAGGGGGGCCGCGCTTTCGGGAAAACCGAAGTGCCCCTCCGGCAAGCCGCTCGGACCCGATGTGTCCCGGCGCTTGCAATCGCAGCGCGGTCCGCTCAAAGTAGAGAGCATAGCCGGGAAGTGGTTTTTCTCCTCCCCGGAGGAAAGCCAAGGAAACCAACGGAACCACCTGCTTGCGAGGATTCCCCTGCCATGAAGCGTGCCTTCGTCTATTTGGCCGGATGGCTTGTGTTTGTCGCCGCCACGGTGTGGTTGCATGCCCACCAGCAGACCGCCCGGGGCGAGGAAGGGTTCGTCCCTCTGTTCAACGGCAAAGACCTTTCCGGCTGGGTCAACGTCAACTGCTACCCGGACACCTTCCAGGTTCGCGACGGCGTAATCGTCTGCACCGGCAAGCCCAGCGGGTTCATCCGCACCGAAAAGATGTACGAAAACTTCATCCTGGAACTGGAATGGAAACACCTGGACCCGAAGGGGAACGCCGGGCTGTTCATCTGGGCCGACGGGCTGCCGGCTCCCGGGCGGGTGTATCCGCGTTCGATTGAAGTTCAGGTGATGGTGGGCCGCACCGGCAAGCAGAAAATTAACGGCAAGGAGACGGTGGTCTATACCAGCCAGGGCGACGTATTCGCCATCCAGGGAGCATCGATGACACCGGACCGCCCCCACCCGGCTGGATGGATGCGTTGCCTGCCCAGCGAAAATCGCTGCAAAGGGGCCGGCCACTGGAACCACTATCGCCTGGTGTGTAAGGACGGCCGGGTCACGCTTGCGGTAAACGGCAAGGTCGTCTCCGGCGGCTACAACTGCACTCCGCGCAAAGGCTACATCTGCTTGGAAGCCGAGGGTTCGGAAGTCCACTTCCGCAACATCCGCATCAAGGAACTGCCTTCCACCAATCCCAAACCGGAGCAAGTGGCTTTCGACGCCACCGGGTTTGTTCCCCTTTACAATCGCCGCGACCTGAGCGGCTGGAAGCAGGACCCGGGCCACCTGGGCCACTGGCAACCCCGGGACCACGTGCTCCACTACGACGGCAAGAGCACGGCCAAAGACAAGAACCTGTGGAGCGAGAAGGAATACAAGGACTTCACGCTGGTGGTCGATTGGCGCTTTGTCCGCAAGAAGCCCCATAAGCGTCTGGTGCCCAAGGTGCTGCCCGATGGTACCCACGCCAAGGACAAAAACGGCAAGGAAATCCGCATCGAGATCGACGACTACGGCGACAGCGGCATTTACCTGCGCGGCAGTTCCAAGAGCCAGGTGAACATCTGGTGCTGGCCCATCGGGTCCGGTGAGGTGTATGGCTACCGCATGGACCGGCGGATGCCGCCGGAAGTGCGGGCCGGAGTCACCCCCAAGGTGAAGGCCGACAACCCGCCGGGACAGTGGAACCGCTTCATCATCACCATGAAAGGCGACCGGCTCACCGTCATCCTGAACGGCAAGAAGGTGCTGGACGGCGCCCGACTGCCCGGCGTGAAGCCCAAGGGGCCAATCGCCTTGCAACACCACGGCGACCCGATTGAGTTCGCCAACATTTACATCAAAGAACTCGACTAGACGGCCGCTTTCGACACGAGCAATCCCGGTCCCTGCGCTGCTGCGCAGGGACTTTTGTTTTGCCCGAGTGGTGGCGGCTTGCGGCAAACGCCGGTGCTTTCGCGCCGAAGGGCGCCAAAAGGGAGGAGCCGGTGAAAATCGCTTACTGGTGTTTCTCCTCCGCCAGCTAAAGCTGGCGGCTCGCCGAGTGCGAGAATCCAGCGTTTACTCTTGCATCGGAGCGGAAGCTCCTGCCCCCGTCCCCCCACGCTTCCAAGCCTCGACGCCTCCCCCCTTCGTTTAAAGCTCCCGGCTCGCCGATTCGCGATTAGCGACAAGATCAAGCTCGCGCTTCCGAGTACGAGTACGATTAGGAGCACGAACGCGTGCTTTCCCGCTGGAACGGAAGCTCCTCGCGCAAGGCGCACGGCGCAAGCCGCAAGCCCCTTCCCGCCCGGTGCTGGAGCAGCGCCTCATCCCCCCAAGCCCCCACGCCCTCAAGCCGGCGGTTTGTCCGATGTCCCGAGCTCCGCCACCTGGGCTTGCTCAAAGGGCAATTGTTACCCGCTTAGCTTTGGCTAGTGGCCGGCTGCAGAAATCGGGTCAGTGTGGCCAGCAGTTTTTCCTTGTCAATCGGCTTGGTCAGATATTCATCGCAGCCGGCCTGGAGGCACTTTTGGCGGTCTTGGGCCATGGCAAACGCGGTCAGGGCCACCACCGGCCCGGCCCACCCGCGCCGCCGAAGCTCCGCGGCCGTGGTGTAGCCGTCCATCACCGGCATCTGCATATCCAGTAGCACCAGGTCGAACGGGGGCGTTTGGTCCCGTTGCCAGTAGCGGTCGAACAGCTCCAGGGCTTCTTGTCCGTGTGTGGCCGTGGTCACTTGCATCCCGTACTTGGTCAGGATGTGGGCCACCAGGCGGCGGTTGTCCGGCCCGTCTTCTACCAAAAGCACATGACCTTGCAGCCGGGGGATTTGCGACGGGGCGTGTGCATCGGAGTGAGCGGGGCTGTTTTGTTTGGCAGAACGAGCCTGGGGAGACCAGACAAGACGGTCGAGGTCCACCGGGCCGAGGGGCACTTCCAGCCGGAAGCGACTTCCCTGGCCGGGAGTGCTTTCCACAGTGATTGTTCCGCCCAGCAGATGGGCCAGGTGCAAGCTGATGGAAAGCCCCAGTCCCGTGCCGCCGAAACGCCGCGTGGTCGAGGAATCGGCCTGGACGAAAGGTTGAAAAATGGCCTGGAGTTTATCGGCCGGGATGCCTACTCCCGTGTCGATGACGTCCACGGCAAGCATGGGCCGGGACGGGGTTTTCAGCAACTGCACTGCCATCCGGACCGATCCCCGAGTGGTGAACTTGATCGCGTTGCCCACCAGATTGATTAAAATCTGCCGCAGCCGGTAAGGGTCGGTGCGAATGGCAGGCGGCAAGGGGGTGTGGAATTGGAGTTTCAGCTCCAAGCCTTTTTCCCGGGCCGAAGGAGCCATCATCTCCTTGACGTCTTCCAGCAACTGGAACGGGCACACCTGCTGCACGTCCAGTTGCATCTTGCCCGCTTCGATTTTGGAAAGATCAAGGATGTCGTTGATGATCTTCAGCAGGTAGCTGGCGTTGCGGTAGATGGTATCGGCCAGTTCCGCCTGGGCCGTTCCGGCCGCTTGTTCCCGCAGCAGATCGGCAAATCCCAAGATAGCCGTCATCGGCGTGCGGATCTCATGGCTCATGTTGGCCAGGAACTGAGCCTTGGCCCGGCTGGAGGCTTCGGCCTCTTCCTTGGCTCGAATCAGCTCCTTGGCTGAGCGGTCGCGTTCGATGGCGATTCCGGCCAGGTGGGCCGCCGTGGCCAACCAGTGGCGATTCAGTTGCTCCACGACACCCGACTGGCGCAGGAGCACCGTGAGCGTGCCCAGGAACTTGCCGGTGGAGGAATAAACCGGCTCAGACCAACTGGCACAAAAGCCGAATTGCTGTGCCAACGGGCGCAGTTGGGTCCAACAGGAATGGGAATCCAGGTCCGGTACCACCACCCGCTCGCCGCTGGTGGCCGCCGCAGCGCAGCAACCGTTGCCGGGAGCCACTTTCAGCCCGTCGAACAACTTGCCCAGCGGGTCCGGCAGGCTGGGAGCCGCCCCACGGCGGAACTGTTTGCCCGTTTCGTCCAGCAGCAGCACCGCCGCGTGGGAGTGGGGGATGAGCCGTTCCACTTCTTCGACCAGTACGCTCAGCACCTCGCTCAGCGGCACTCCCAGGGCGATCCGCTCCAGCACCCGCGTTTGACCGTGTTCCCAGCGCGTCAGGGTGGGATTCTCCGGAGCCACTAGCACCATGCATTCGCATCGGGAACCTTGTTGCGAACGATGAACCTGCCAGGCGTCAGCTTGGGGGCTGATCCGGTCCACTGCGCTGAGGGCCTTCGGACACACCTGCGCCCCGCCGGCGCCATCCCGAAGTGGAACCAAGGAAGAAACGCCCTCCAGCAACTGCCGCAAGAATTGCCCCGGAGGTGATTCGGCCAGAGACTGCGGTACCTCCGGCGTCACGGTCGCCGGGGTGGCCGAGCAAGATTCGGCACCTTTCGGTTCCGATGGTGATTCCGTACGAATATCTTTTGCCGCGCGGTTCATGGATGCCGTCTCCCTGGTGCACGCTCTTGACCGCACGCGGGCAACAGGTCCGTGCCACAACGCCCCGAACGGTGCTGCGATCCCCGTGGCCGTACTCCTGGAGCTACGCACCAACACACAAAACGGCTCTGCGGGAAACACACCGCAGCGCTTGGGTGTGGGCGGGCAAAAGGGGTAATCGCCCTATCGGGGAACATTAAAGATGTAGCTTAAGATGCCGGCCCTGACCGCCTCCCCCAAAATAAGGGGCAGGGGGTTTTGGAAAATCGCACGCCCCCAGGTTCGGATGGCACAGTCATAACGGTTTTTTGGTCCCGGATGTTTCTCTCCGGTGCGCCCACCCCCCTTTCGGCTGTGCTTTCCGGTTCCGCGTTTGCCCGGCTCATGCTTCAATCCGGGGCAGGCGGACCCAGCGCAATCGCAGGGCGTTGCCTACCACGGAGAGCGAACTCATGCTCATGGCTGCGGCGGCTACCTCGGGACGCAGCAACACACCCCAGACCGGATACAACGCCCCGGCGGCCAGCGGGATGGCCAGCACGTTGTAGGCGAAGGCCAGCACCAGGTTCTGGTAGATGTTGCGCATCATGGCCCCGGCCAAGGCCACCGCGCGGACAATCCCGCGCAGATCCCCCTTGATGAGCGTCACATCGGCCGCCTGGATAGCCACGTCGGTGCCGGTGCCCATGGCAATCCCCACGTCGGCTTCGGCCAGGGCCGGGGCGTCGTTAATCCCGTCCCCGGCCATCGCCACGCGGCGCCCTTGGCTTTTGAGCCGCCGCACGTGGTGCAGTTTGTCTTCAGGCGAAAGACCGGCGTGGAACTCGTCGATTCCCACCTGGCCGGCGACCACCTGGGCCGTGTGGGGATTGTCTCCGGTGAGCATCACCACGGTAAAACCCAGGGCGTGCAGGTGTTCGATGGCCGCCTTGGCCCCCGGCTTGATCGGGTCGGCTACGGCAAGCAGTCCCAGGAACTGCTCACCTCGGGCAGCGTAGATGACCGTCTGGGCCTGCTTTTGCAACTGGAGGGCTTTTTCCTGCCAGGGCTCGGGCACCGGAACGCCGCGGGATTGCAACAATTCCGGCTTGCCCACCACGAGCTGCTGGCCGGCCACCTGGGCCGTCACGCCCTGGCCCACCACGGCCTGGAACTCCTGCGGTTCTTCCAGCCGGAGCTGTTTTTCTTGGGCGGCTTGCACCACGGCCTGGGCCAGCGGGTGTTCGCTGTGCCGTTCGGCCGAAGCGGCCAGGCGGAGCAGTTCTTCCTCGGAAATGCCTTCGGCGGGATGCACTCCCACCAGGCGAGGTTTGCCTTCGGTGATGGTGCCGGTTTTGTCGATTACCAGCGTGTCCAACTGGCGCATCCGCTGGAGCACTTCGGCATTGCGGATCAGCACCCCGTTCTGGGCGCCGACGCCCAGCCCTACGGTGAGCGACACCGGCGTGGCCAGCCCCAGGGCGCAGGGGCAGGCGATAATCAGCACCGAAACGGCGCAGATGAGCCCCAGTCCCAGGCGGCCCGGGTCCGGCCCCACGGCGGCCCAAATCACAAACGTCGCCACCGCCACGGCCACCACGGCCGGCACGAAGAATTGGGCCACCCGGTCGGCCAGTTGCTGGATGGGGGCGCGGCTCCGTTGGGCTTCGGCCACCAGGCGGACGATCTGGGCCAGCATCGTTTCCGGCCCCACCCGCTGGGCTTCCATGACAAACGTGCCGGTCTGGTTGACCGTGCCGCCGATGACCGGATCGCCGGGGCCTTTTTCCACCGGCAGCGGCTCGCCGGTAATCATCGACTCTTCGACCAGGCTGCGCCCCTCCAGCACCACGCCGTCCACGGGCACTTTGTCGCCGGGGCGCACGCGCAAGCGGTCGCCTTGCTGCACCTGGCTCAAGGGGACTTCGTGCTCCTGGCCGTCGACGATTTTCCGCGCCGTGGGCGGGGCCAGAGCCAGCAGCTCGCGGATGGCTGCGCTGGTTTCGTGCCGGGCCTTGTGTTCCATCAGTTGGCCCAGCAGCACCAAGGCCACGATGGTCACAGCCGCTTCGAAGAAAATCGGTACCTGCCCGTTGTGCAAGAACCCTTCAGGCACCCAGTGGGGAAGCAGCGTGGCCCAAGCGCTGTAAAAGTAAGCCGCCGCAGTGCCCAGGGTGATGAGCGTGAACATGTTGGCCTGGCCCAGGCGCAACGCCTGCCAGGTCCGTTGCCAGAAGGGCCAGGCGGCCCAAAACACCACCGGAGTGGAAAGCAGCAGTTGGAACCACGGATTGACCCGTTCCCACCAGGCCGGAAACGGAACGCCCACCATGGGCAGCATGGCCGCCAGCAGCACCGGCACTCCCAGGGCCACCGCCACCCAAAACCGCCGGCGGAAGTCGGCCACCTGCGGGTCTTCGGTTTCCTGGGGGACGACGACTTTCGGTTCCAGAGCCATGCCGCACTTGGGGCAAGTGCCCGGGCCGGGCTGTTGCACCTCCGGGTGCATGGGACAGGTGTAAATCGTCTCCGGCAGCGGCATCTGCGGCACCGGCTCAAGCGGCATCCCACACACGGAGCAGGGGCCCGGTTCGTCCGACTCGACGCCCGGGCACATGGGGCAGATGTACGCCGCCGAAGAACCCGCCGGCCCGGTGCGCGGAACCGCCGCAGCCGAGCCGCCGTGGCCGCAGCAACAGGAACCCTCTTTGGCCGCAGAGGACTGCTGGGCGGCAGGAGCAGCCCCCCCGAGGGAAACCAACTGCGGCTCGCCCTGCTGCTGGAACTTTTCCAGGCAACCGGAGCAGCAGAAGTAGAACGTCTCCCCATCCCGGGTGAGCCGGTGGGGCGAGTCTTCCGAAACTTCCATCCCACAGACCGGATCGCGCGGCATGGCTGGGGCTCCTGGTTTGCTGAAGTCGGACCAGTCCGGAGGCCGGTCGCCGACGGGCTTGGAACGGGCCGGGGCATCCGAGATTCAGTAGCCCAGGCCCAACCGGGTGCTCCCCCCTGCCATCTGGAACCGCGGCGGTGGCGTTTGCCTTCAGTGTGACCGACCGGCGGCGTTTATCCAAGTGGGCGGCAGGTTTCGCCGCACGCTGGAGGCCAAATGTGGCCGACGCGTCAACGAGCCTCCCGCACCGGCGAGACCGCTCCTAGCGTGTTGACCGTCTGCACGCCGTAGCGGGGCATCTTCCCGGCCGGGGCATCGGTGTCCACATACTGCATCGGAGGCCAAGGCGGCTCGGGCGTATCGTGATAGGAAAGCCCCTGGAAGACCGGCCTCCCGTAGCGATTGCGGGGTTTTTCGGGCACGCGGGCCACAGGCTTGCCGTCGCGCAGGACGACGAACTGCCGCAATCCGCTTTCCAGGTCGGCCCGGGCCAGCCAGGTGATTTTCACGGACCCGTCGGCCGTGCGTCTCGCCTTGACCCACAGCGGGGCTGGTGGTGGGGTGTCGTCGGCCACACGGGCGTCTTTGACGTACTGTTGCCGCTTGGGTTCCACCAGCCGTTGCCATTGTTGCAGGTGCTCGGCCGTTACCTTTTGCAGCGGTTGGCCCTCCTGCCGGGGCAATCGCCGCGCGAGCCAGAAATCGAAATACGGAATGGCCAGATAGCGGGAATCGCCGCATTCGTGGGCCGAATGGGGGTCGGGGGCCCAGCCGAAAAACGCCGCTCCCCGTTTCAAATACTCCTCCCGCATGGCCCGAAGCCCTTCCCAGGCACCGCGGAACCGGCGGTGGTCTTTTTCCTTGGCTCCGGGGTTGGCCATCATCGGCACGGCTAGGGCCTCCGGGGTGATCGTGGGCCGGGGAATCTGCCCCTTTTCCCAGGCCAGATACGCCGAGCCGGACCGGAACCAGATGGCCACGATCCGCCGCGGGTAAAGCGTTTGCATCAAGCTGGACCAGAACGCCCCGCCCGAGTGCCCCCAAAGACACCAGGGCACCTGGGCCAGTTCTGGGTGTTTGCTTTGTCGGGCCAGGTCTTCCAGGGCCTGGAGGAACCGCCGGGCCGAGCCTTGCCGCGGGTCGCACCACAGGCGGCAGTTCAGCCCTCGGCGCGGCTCGTAGCTGGAACCCATGAGAGCACAGTCCCAACGCCGGGCCAGGGCCTGCCAGTGCAGGTCGTCGGCCGCCGTGCGTCCGCCCAGCGACGCTCCCGGGCCGCATCCGTGCTGGTGCACCACCACGCCACGCAGGCGCTTCACCCCGTCGGGAATCCACACGTAATAGTCCACCGCCAGACGCAAGTGGCCCGGGCGAAGCGTGGGCGGGTAATGCACCTGGTAGATGGTTCCTTCGTAGCTGCGGCGGCTGCCGGTTTGCACTTGCCGGGCCTGGGCCACGAGTCGGGCGATTTGCTCGTCCAGTTTTCGGGCTCGGGCCAGGGCTTCTTCAAGCGGCAGCCCCGGCTTGATTCTCGGGTGTTTGTGTCCCACGGCGCTCAAATAGGCGGCATGAAGCATCCGCGTGCGTTGTTTCACCAGGGGCCAGAGCCCCGGCGGGGGTTCCATTTCGGTGGCCACGCCCCAGGCCCGTAGCACCGCCCCGGCCATGATGCGGTGTCCCTGCTCGTTGGGATGAATCCCATCCGGCGAGAGGGTGAACTGCGGGTTCTTTTTCCGTTGCTGGCGGACTTCCTCCAGCAAGGGCGTGCGCAGATCCACCACCAAATCGGCTCCGTGGTCGCCGCGGAGAATCCAGCGGGCGTACCGGGCCAGCACCTGGTCGTAGTCGGCATAGATGCCCCGGTAGCCGTGCGGTCCGGCCTTGCCGGACTTGAGCACTCCCTTGGCCCGCAGCGGCTGGGGATCAAACGGCGGAGGAGTCAGCAGCACCACCTTGGCGCCACTCTGGTGGACCTTTTCCACCAACTGGCGAATTCCCCGCTGGTAGGCGGCAAACCGCTTGGGCGAAAACGGGTGATAGATGCCGTCGTTCATCCCGTAGCAGGCCACCACGACGTCGGGCCGGATGAGCCGCAGGGCTCGTTCCAGTCGTTCGTGCACGTTGGGCCGGGGGAAAGGGTGGCCCGGCTCGCTCAGCCCGCAGCAGGTTTCGCTGCTCAGTCCCAGCGAAATCACTTCCGGCAGCGGGTCCGCCCCCTGGAGCCGCAACTGCATGTCGATCCAGGCCACGTACAGGCTGGCATGGGTAATCGAATCACCCAGGAACAGCACCCGCCGGGCGGTGACGGGAAACTCCAGCTTCGGCTGGGCCAGGACCGGTCGCGAAGCAAGCCCCCCGGGGCCAAGTCCCACGAGCAAAAGAACCCAAACCACCAACATCCATCGCCGCGGAAAGTTCCCAGGGGAGCAAACGCGATGCGTCATCGAAGCGTTCCTTGTGGTAAAACGGGCGGGGAAACGAACCTGCCCGCGGCCGGAAAAGCCCGAGCAAGCCAAGCAGCCGAACGCCGCAGAAAACGGCAACCGGTTGGGTTCATGCTGAAAGCCACCCTGGGGGTTGTCAAGCAACGGCTTCGGTGCCACATGCAGACACTGGCTCGCCGCCGGGGCGGAAAACGGCTCTTGCCGCTTTTGGCCGGCAAAGGCGAAACCGGCAACCGTTCGGCCCGGTGCGATTTGCCAGCGGCACCGCTTTTCGCTAGAAAACAGAACGACTCTTGGGGCGAACGCTTGCGGAGGATGCCATGGGAAGCGGCGACTCGCAATCGGCACCTACGCCCGAGGCGACAAGTTCCTCGTCCCCTGTTCCGGAAGGCTCCCCCATCGGCCAGGGGGCGGCCGATCCGGCTCGGGCCGACTCCACTCCCCGGGTGTTGCATTTTCTGCTCGGGGCGGCCGCCGTGGTGGTGTTGGTGGCCGGGCTGCAACACGCGCAGGGAATCCTGGCCCCGTTTCTGTTTGCCGCCTTCCTGGCCATCTTGTGCACGCCGCCGCTGCACTGGTTGCAGGAACGCGGCCTGCCTGCCTGGCTGGCGCTGCTGCTGGTGGTGGTCATCGTAACCGGCGTGCTGGTTTTCCTGGTCACCGTAGCCACCAGTTCCATCGACCATTTCGTCCGGAACATGCAGCGTCCCGGCGGCTACCTGGACCGGCTGGCCGAATACAAACAGCAGCTCTTCGCCTGGCTGGAAGAACACCACGTGAACCTTCCCGACAACTTTGCCCAACAAGCCGTCCAGCCCCAGCGATGGCTGCAACTGCTGGCCGGAATGCTTGCCAGCCTGGGCAGTGTGCTGAGCAACACGCTGCTGGTGCTGGTGATTCTAGTCTTCATGCTGCTGGAAGCCTCCACTTTTCCCGACAAGCTCCTGCAAATCGCCCACGGGCAGGAAAAAAGCCTGCAGGCGTTGCAAAAGGTGAGCCAAGACATCCGAGGCTACATTTCGACCAAAACCCTGTTGAGTCTGGCCACCGGCCTGCTGGTCTGGCTGTGGCTCTGGGTGCTGGATGTGGATTATCCGTTGCTCTGGGGCATCCTGGCCTTTTTGTTCAATTTTGTGCCCAACATCGGCTCGGTGCTGGCGGCGGTGCCGGCGTTGGCTCTGGCGCTTATCGACCCGGGGCCCCAGGTGGCCCTGTATGCCGCGATTGGCTACGTGGTCATCAACGGAGTGATTGGCTACGCCGTGGAACCGAAGCTGTTGGGCGACAAGCTCGAACTTTCCCCCCTGGTGGTGTTTCTGTCGCTGGTGTTCTGGGGCTGGGTGCTGGGCCCAGTGGGGATGTTGCTTTCGGTGCCGTTGACCACGATCCTGAAAACCTACCTGTACGAGTTTCCCGAGACGCGCTGGGCCGCCATTCTGCTCGGTGGCGGAGGAACGCAACCCCGTTCGGCTGCCTCCAGGGAATCGTAACCTTGGCCCCCAGAAAACCTCGGCGATGGCGCCTCCGGCTGGCCGTGTACGGGTCGCTTGTCCTGCTGGTGTTCGGTTGCGGGTGGTACACCATGTTTTTTCCGGGCAAAAGCTTCCAAGGACCGTTGCCGCCGCTGAACGAGCAGGAGCTCCGCTACCGGCAGCGGATGGAACGCCATCTGAAGGTGCTGGCCGAGCAGATTGGCCCTCGCAGCACCCAGGAACCGGAAACCTTGGAACAGGCGGGGTATCTCCAACAGCAATTGGAACAGATGGGCTACCGGGTGCAGCCGCAGGAGTTCCAGGTGGACGGGGTCGCCTGCCGAAATCTGGAAGTGGAGCTGCCCGGCACCGATGAGCCGGACCAGATCGTGGTGGTGGGGGCCCATTATGATTCCGTTCCTGGCTGTCCGGCGGCCAACGACAACGGCACCGGCGTGGTCGCCCTGCTGGCTCTGGCCGAGCAGTTCCGGCGAGCCCGGCCGGCCCGCACGCTGCGGTTCGTTCTGTTTGTGAACGAGGAACCCCCGTATTTTTCCACCGAAGCGATGGGTTCGTTCCGCTATGCCCGCCGCTGCCGCCAGCGCCAGGAGAACATCGTGGCCATGCTCAGTCTGGAAACGATGGGCTACTACCGGGACGAACCCGGCACGCAGCAGTATCCGCCGCCGTTCAGCTTGTTTTATCCTTCCCGAGGCAATTTCATCGGCTTTGTGGGCAATCTGCGCTCCCGCAGTCTGGTGGCCCGGGTCGTGGGCACGTTCCGCCGCTATGGGCGCATCCCGTCCGAAGCGGCGGCGCTTCCGGAAGCAATCTCCGGGGTGGGCTGGTCCGATCACTGGTCTTTCTGGCAGCACGGCTATCCGGCGCTGATGGTTACCGACACGGCTCCGTTCCGTTACCCGTACTATCACACGCCCCAGGACACCATCGACAAAGTGGACCTGGACCGGCTGGCTCGTGTGGTCTTCGGGTTGCAGAAAGTAATCGAGGACCTGGCCGGTATTCGCCCCCAGGACGTGCAATCCTAGCCGCTTGTGGGCGGGGGCTTGCGCGCCCGATGCGGCGTTTGTTCCTGCAGCGGAACGCACGCGCCCGAGCTGTCCCCAGAACCAAACGCAGCGGGAAGTTAAAGCAGCGCTGGGAGGCTGCGTCCGCGCAGCTCGATGGGCATCGACGTTTGCGAATCTGACCCTCGCTGCTGGAGCGAGCCCCTCTTTTCTTTCCCGGCAAAGGTCCTCCTCCCTGGTCGATTGGGTGTGGTACAAAGGGAGCGGCGGTCTATTTCTCTATTTCTCGTTCATCCAGCAACTCTCCGCGGAGCGCTTGCCATGAGTCAAACTACTCGGTTGCCGGAAACCATGGCCCAACGGCACCTGGCGCTGCGGGTGATGATGATGCCCAAGGACACCAACGTTCACGGAACAATCTTCGGCGGAGTGCTGCTGAGCCATATCGACCAGGCGGGCGTGATCGGGGCAGCCCACGCCCTGGCCCAAGCTGGCTGGCCGGTTCCCCCGCTGGTTACCGTGGCCATGAACCAGGTGGAGTTCCACCACGCGGTGCTAGTAGGCGACGTGGTCAGTTTCTGGACGAACGTGATCCGCGTGGGCAGAACCTCGATTACGGTTCGCGTGAGCGTCGAAACGGAACGGGAGGGGAAAACGCTCGTGGTAACCCAGGCCCAAATCACCTACGTGGCCGTCGATCTGGAATCCTGGCCGCGGCGGCCCGTGCCCATCCGTCCGGCAGGCCCGCCGGAGGATTGAACGCCGGACGGAGAAACACTGGCCCCGTGCTCCAAGCAGCCACCCTCACAAACAGCGGAAACCGCATCACGCGTTTCCGTTGCCGTTTTGCAGCGCCAGGTCCAGCCGGGAGACGAGTTCTTCCATGCGTTGATTTTCCTGGTCGCTCAACGGACGGTGGCCGAAGCGGACCTGATAGTAACGCTCGACCACCAGCCGGGGAACGTCGGCCAGGCCGTTTTGCGGAAACACCTGGCGAAGCTGCCTGGCCGCTTGTTGGGCAAACTCACGGGGAGTCTGCGACGTTTCCCGCCGCAGTTGCAGCCGCCGGGCCAGCACACGCTCCAGGCGTTCATAAAACGACGGGGTGGAACGTTGGCTCCGTTTCGACCGGACCGACCCCCATGCAGAAGCAAACTTGCCGATGATTCTCCACCGGCCAGCCAGTCGGAACACCACGCCGAACAGAACCAATCCCATCAGAACAAGGGAAACCACCGTGGGGCGAAATTTCGTTCCTTCCGGGGTAATTTCCCGGTGGACGAACAGGTCCAGCAGAAAATTCTGCTGCCGTTTGGCGTCCATCCGGACGATGTACTGGTTCCAGGCCATGCGTACAAAGCTGAGCAGCGAACTCCAATTGAACGAGTTGGCGACCTGCTGTTCCCCGCTGGCGGGCGTGGGATCCAGAACGAGCCAGCCGCCCGAGGCACCCGGCGGAAGCTCGGCGGCCATATCGCGGGGCAATTTCTCGCCGGGAATGTAGGCTTGCACCCAGGTGTGGGCATCTTGTTGCCGGACGATGTAGTAGCCGCCCACGGAGTTGAACTCCGAAGGCTTGAACCCAACGACCAGGCGAGCCGGAATGCCGCCAGCCCGGAGCATCAATACCAGTGCCGAAGCGAAATACTCGCAGTGTCCGGCCCGTTGCCGCAAGAGAAAGTCTTCGATTGGGTCCACGGCCGGATTCCGTGCAGGCGGGTGGAGCGTGTAGGCGAAACGGCCGGAGTCTTTCAGGAACGCTTCCAGGGCGCGCGCCCGCCCGACCCAATCTTCCGCGTCGAACGGCTCGGTAATCTGGGCAACAAGCTGCTTCACGCCGGCCAGGGAGTTGTTCCCCGGGGGCAGTTGCAGCAAGCGTCGCATCTGGCCCAGGGAGAGGGGGTGGGCTGGAATACAACGTCGCAGCTTTCCTTGGCGAAACGCCGTGGTGAACAACCGGCACTGAAACTCCCGGTCCGCGTCCTCCACACGCCGGAATAGGGCTCCTCGCAGCGGATCGTAGAAAACCTGTTCTTTGTTGCCCGGCGCCCAGAAAGCCGGTTGGGGAGAAAAGACGACGGTCGAGTTGACCATCGGCTCGAGATGGATCTGTACCAGCACCACATCGCGGGAAGTCCCTGTTAGCGGTGGCACCTGCCTGGAACGGGTGGGCGAGATTCCCGGGGCCGACCAGTTTCCCCGGTAATAGTTCCACAGGGTCACCCCTTGCAGTAACGGTGGCTCGGACAACTCATAGAGTTGTCCTGTCGTAGCATTGACAAAACGAATACGTGCCACTTCCCGCGAGTTCTGGATGATCTGGCCGATCTCGCCCAAACGAACTTGGGCTCCGAACCCGGTGACGGGAACTCCCATAGGAGTGCGCTCAGGACGCCACGAGACGGGATTTAGATCGTGGCGAGGCATCAGCAGAAACACCAGGGGAGCCGTCGCCAGGCTTGCCAGAACCAGTCCCAGCAAATGCGGGATCGTTGCGGGAAAGATTCGTCGGCAAGTCAGGTTGGTTCGACATTCCGGAGAGCGACCCTGCTGGGGGGCTTGAGGGGCCGAGGCAGGCCAGAACCTCGCCGGCATCCATCCGGCTTCTTGCTGGCAGCCGATCAGGTGAAACATGCACAGCACCGCAACCCCCACGCCCAGGTAGGCCACAATCAGCCCGCCGAACAGCATCGACTCATGAACGATGGAAGCAACCTGAAACTCCACCAGACTGAGTAGGATCAGCATCCAGTACAGCCGGCGTGTTTTGGGACGGTAGAACAAGATGCACTGCAAGGCCACTAACAAGTAGGCCAGAGCGACGAGTTGCAAGTCCTGATCCAGCCGATGAAAGTTCCTCAGAACGGCAAACATGGCCACTACGCCCAGCACGTTGGCCACCCCTGTGCCGAGTACCAGGTACCGCTTCGCATCGCAAAGGTAAAGTGAGGCCAAGCACACGGGAATGGTGACCAGAACCGCTCGAGACGGGCTTTCGCCGGTACCCAGGGCCAGTGCTCCCAGGCAGGCCATCAGGGCTACACCCAGGCGGAACGCAAAAAGCAGGTTCATGCTGCTCCGTCTCCGGATGAAATGGCCGGAACAAGCGCTGTCTTTTGCTCGGCGGAGGGAATCGACTCGGGGGATGGTTCCCGAATCTCCCGAGGCGACTGGAAAAATCGAGGCAACGTTTCAGGGTCCACCCACAAGGGACCCCCTCCCCCCTGGCTTAGCCAGGGCAGCATGCTTCGGCGCATCCGGGCTGGAGCCAGGGAAACGACCACCAGTTCCTCGTGGCCATTTGCGCTGCGGATTTCCGGCAAGGTGGCTCGCCGCAGCGGGTCTCCCGCCGAAGGCCAGGCTCCGGCCAGCAGCTCCAGGGCTTGCCAGAGCGTTTCGGACCGGGCCGGGCCGGCCGCTTGCTGCAGCTTGCCGGCAGCCAGAATCATCCGCAGCCCGGAGCCGCTCCGCCGATGCTGATCTTCCAGCACCGTGGCTGCAAAACTGAGCAGGTCCTCCAGCGTTTGTTCCCACGCCGGGGAGCCGTCCGGCGGCGCAGGTTCCGGGGTCCACAAGTCCACCACGAGACACAGTCCTCGGGCAGCGGCCGCTTCGAACTGCCGGACGACGAACTCCTGCCGACGGGCCGAGCTGCGCCAGTGGATCCAGCGGCGATTGTCTCCCGGCCGGAAATCCCGCAACGCGAAAAACTCTCCCTCCAGCGGACTCTGCCACCGCCGAGAACCGCCGGCGTGCCGAGCTTGCTGTCCCCCCCGCGTGCGCCAGGCCTGGGTCAACTGGCCCAGGGCCGGAAACACCACCATCGGCTCATGGACTTCGTAACTGACCGTGCTGGAAACCAGCCCCAGCGGAAAAGAGCTTTCCACCTGGAGCGTCTGCCACTGGTAGATTCCGCGGGGCAACCGCCAGGGAGGGGAGGAAGCTCTCACGGCCTCCTGGGGGGGCACCTGCGGAGCCCAAGCCACGGCCACCTGTTCGGCTGGCCGCGGTGCCAACCGCACCAGACGGTTGCGCACCAGAATCGACCAACATCTTCCCCTGCGGCGGGAATTGTGCAGCCGCACGCTGGTCCGACACGTCGTGCCGGCGTCGAGGCGGTGGGGAACGTCCCTTTGAGCACGAATCCCCGCCACCGAACGCCGACTCACCCGCCAGTTCCAGAACAACGGAAACACCATGCAGGAAAACAACAGCATCAGCAGGTTCAACTGCTGCAAGATCGCCCCGGCCAGAATGCACAACAGCAACACCAAGTAGTACCAGCCGATCGGCGTAAGGTGTGAACGGGGCGCTGACATGGAACTTCCCTCAAGGTTTCGACCGTTGCGGTCCGCTTTGCCACCTGCCCAGTCGCAAGCGCTCACTCTGTCAAGTGGGACTGGGCACCTCCTCCAGGATTCGTTGAATCAGCTCTTCGACCATTTTTCGGCTCGCCTCCGCGCCGAAGGAACGCGGAATGACGCGATGGGCCAGCACCGACACGGCCAACTGCTTCACGTCGTCGGGAATCACGTAGTCGCGGTGGTTCAGAAACGCCAAGGCTTGCGCAGCGCGGTACAGGGCCAGCACGCCGCGTGGGCTGACGCCGGCGTGCAGCTCCTCGCAGTTCCTGGTGGCTGCGGCGATGTCCAACAAGTAGTCGTAGATCCCCTCGTCCACTTTCACTTCCCGCACCGCCTGCTGAAGCCGGACCACCTGGTCGCAGTCCAGCACCGGTTTCAGTTGCTCGATGGGAGGCCCTTGCCGGTGCCGCTGCAAGATTTGCCGTTCGTCTTCCCGGGCCGGGTACCCCATCTCGGTGCGCAAAAGAAACCGGTCCAACTGGCTTTCCGGCAGAGGATAGGTCCCTTCGAACTCGAACGGGTTCTGCGTGGCGATGACCATAAAGGGGCGCGGAAGCGGACGGGTAATTCCGTCCACGGTCACCTGCTGTTCGTTCATCGCTTCCAACAGGGCGCTTTGCGTCCGGGGCGGAGCCCGATTGATCTCGTCGGCCAGCACGATGTGGGCAAACACCGGGCCGGGCGAATAGACAAACTCGCTGGTCTGCCGGTTGAAAACGCTGCTGCCCACAATGTCGCTGGGAAGCAGGTCGGGCGTGAACTGAATCCGACTGAACTGGGCGTGGATGCTCCGGGCCAGAGATTGGGCCAGCAGCGTTTTTCCCACTCCCGGCACGTCTTCCAGAAGCACGTGCTCACCCGCCAACAAGGCGACAAGACATTTGCGGATGACGTCCCGTTTGCCGCAGACCACAGTGGCGATGTTGTTTTCCAGAGCCGAGGCCCAGCCGGTCAGCTCCTCGGTGACCGAGGCCAAAGGACGATCCGCCATTGGCACATCCTTTTTCGACTAGCTTTGGATCGGTGCGTTGTTTTTTGGTTTTTCGTTTGAGACAGCCCCTTGTGGCAGTTCCCGAAACGGCACCAGAACGGCTCCCTGACCCGATTTGCGGGAGCATGCCCGCCGCTGGCGGCTTTTCGGGAAAGGCCTCGCCCCTGTCCTAATGCCCCCTTCATGGTATTGCAGTTTTTACCGTTTCACAAGTTTGCCTCAGCAGCAAGGGAAGCCAGGCGTGCCGGAAGGCCCGGCGGAAAGCAACAGCTTCCACTTGCCGGTTCCACGGGCTGGGGCCCGCTGCTTCGGGCGACTGATGGGGGAAAAGTGCGACGGCTCTCCCGTTGCAAAAAGACGGCTCTCCCCTTGCAAGAATCGGCGTGGATTCCCGCCTCGGAGCCGAAGCTCCTTCCTCATGGCAGTCACAAAACTTCCGGGCGAATCGCCACGCCCGAGGACTGGAGTGATGCCGGGAGGTTTGGTGACACGCTGTTAGAAGCTTCCACGCCCCGAGCTTGCCCGTGCCCCGGTGGCCGGACGGCGCATACCGTTCCCAGCCGTGGCAGGCAGAAGAACCTGGCAAACAGAATAAAGACCCGGACCTCGGATGCGGTCCCAACAATCAGGCGGTTTCTGCCCGTGCCGCCGCTCCCGGGAAGGGAATCGTCGCGGGAGAAGAAGGCTCAGCTCGGCCGGCCAACGCACGTGCCACCGTCTGCGGCCGTGTGGGCACCTGGCCCAAGGCGACTCGCAGGGCTCCAACCTGCTGCGGGGTCATTTGAATCGTCTTTTGCACGCACCAGCCCAACTTCTCGCACCAGCTTTCTTGCCGAAGCACCACTTGGGAGGGACCGGCTACCTCTTGGACAAGCACGAGCGTGACCCGTTCCGTGGGAACTTCAGCAGGCAGGACGGCAAGCAAGGTTTCACTGGCCATGGCGAGCAGCATCCACCCAGCGATATTGATACTGATTCTCAATTTCCACTGAAATCTATCACCTTCCGTCTCCCGCGTCAACCCTCTGTTTTTCGTTTGCCCGTTCGGGGTAAGCCGCATTTCAGGTACTTGCCCCCTCCTTTTTCGCAAGCTCCCCCTCTGCTGGGGTATAGGCAAAAGCGGCAAAACCTACACTTACACGGAGACAATGAACTTTTTCCCGGCTGCTACCACCAAGAATACGGCGGTTTCCGGTTTCGCTTGTGCCGGGCCGAGCGTTGTCTTAGGATGCAAAAAGTGGTGTGGTATCGTCCTTTTCGCTCACCAGGGTCTTCTCCAGTCCGGGCCGGGCGAGGTTGCGTCCGAGGAACCCTCGCCACGGGGCGCGGGAACAGCCCCGTGGATTTCAGAACATCTTTCGGGTGCCGAGTGGACCGCCGGGGCATGGGAGTCGGTTTGACAGGAGCAAGTGTATGAATTGCCACCGCTTGGGTTGGACGTGCCGGCCGCTGTGGCTGGCTTTCGGTCTGGCGGCCCTGTTGTGCGGCTCGCTGGCTCCGCATCAGGCAGTCGTGCAAGGGCAGAGGCAAAAGTTCCTGGCCCCGGAAGTGGCCGGACACCACTTGTTCGTGCCGCCCGATCGCTCGTTGCGGCAGTGGATGCGTACGGCCCGAAACCTGCTCGAAGAAAAACGCTACGCCGAAGCGATTCAGTTCTTGCAGAAGGTGCTGGACCACCCGGATGATTCCTTCCAGCCGGCCCGGGGAAGCCAGACTCTGACCAGCTTCAAACGCGAGGCCCAGGAACTCATCGGCCGCCTGCCCCGCGAAGGGCTGGAGGCCTATCGGCTCCAGTTCGAGGCCAGCGCCCGGAGGCTGCTGCAACAAGGCTTGGCCGAAAACCGGATCGAGGCCCTGGAAGAAGCCTCCAGACGTTACTTTCACACGCTGGCCGGCTATCGGGCCACCTATCTGTTGGGCCGGTGGCACCTAGCCCGAGGGCAGGCTCTCGCCGCCCTGGTGCAGTTTCTCCGCTTGGAACAAAGTCCGGCCCGAAGCCAGTTCGAGCCGGATCTGTCACTGCAGATGGCCTTGTGTTGGTATCGCTTGGGCTACCGGCAGCGTGCCGTGGCGGTGGTCAACCGCCTGCAGCAGGAGTACGACCGGCTGGTTCTCTCCTCGGCTGGAGAAGCCCCCCGACCGTTGCCCAGTGATCCGGAAAAGCTGTTTGCCCGGCTGTTGCCCAAGGGGCAGACTCCCTTGGCCGAGATCAGCCATCCGGACTCCTGGCTGATGGTCCGGGGCAACCCGACCCGCAACGCCCAAAGCCCGGCGGACATTCCGGTTTCGGACGTTCGCTGGCGGGTGCCGCTGACCACGGACCCGGAATTGCTGGAAAAACTCGACCGGCCTCCCTACCCTTCCCAGGAAACGCCCACCGTCCCGGCGGTGCAGGCGCTGGTGGTCGATGACCAGGTGCTGGTCCGCACGGCCGAAGGGCTGGTGGCCGTGGACTTCCAGACCGGCAAGCGCATCTGGCAAGTGGCCGAAGAAACAGCCCAAGCGGCTCCCGGCCAGGCCGGTCCCATGGAAGGACTGGTGCGCCTGCCCAACGGAGCGCTGGTTTCTTCCAACGCCGTCTCCGGCACCCAGTTGACCGCCTTGCAGCGACGGTTATCCGAGGATTTGAACTACGGGACGCTCAGTAGCGACGGGCGCCGGGTCTATCTGGTGCAGAACCTCCCCTTGCCGCAAATCAATTTCGCCAACACGACGCGTTTTCTTCTTCCCAACGGTCGTCCCATGGCCGCGGGCAGTTCGAGCCACAATCTGTTGCAGGCTCGCAGTCTGGCCCAGGAAGGCAAGCTGGTCTGGGAAGTCGGGGGGCCGGAAAACCAGGACGCCCTCCCTCTGGCCGGCACGTTTTTTCTGGGACCGCCGCTACCGCTTGACGGAACGCTGTTCGTCATTGGCGAACAAAAGGGAGAAATCCGCCTGTTTGCCCTGGATGCGGCCAGCGGGCAGAAGCTCTGGTCCCAGCACCTCGTGGTTGTGGAACAGGACCTGAACCTGGACCTGATTCGGCGCACCGCTGGGGTTTCGCCTACGTATGCCGACGGGGTGCTCGTCTGTCCCACGGCGGCCGGAGCTGTGGTGGCCATCGATCTGCCCACCCGCTCCCTCCGCTGGGGCTTTGTGTACCAGCGCCCCAGCACCTTGCGCCGTCGTCCCTTTGGGTTCCAGGTCATTCAGAACCGCAACGGCAACCGGGGCGACCGCTGGCTGGACGCCACGCCCATCGTAGCCGGCGACCTGGTCCTGCTTACCCCGCCGGAGAGCAATGAGCTGGTGGCTTTGGACCTTCTTTCAGGAAAAGTGCGTTGGAAAGCTCCCCGGGGGGACGGGCTGTACCTGGGCGGCGTGAACGGCCAGCACGTGCTGGTGGTGGGTAGCAAATCGGCCCGACTGCTCGAGCTGCGCGAAGGCAAACAGCTCCGCTCGATCAACTACCCGGAAGGCCACTCCCCCTCTGGACGCGGCCTTCTGGACGGCACGCGGTACCTGCTGCCTCTTTCCCGGGGAATGTTGCTGGTGCTGGACCTGGCCGAAGGCCGGATCGCCATGCAGCACACGCTGCGTCACGGCCAGGGGTTGGGCAACCTGGTTTCCTATCGCGGGAGCATCGTTTCGGTCGGCTCGGCGTTTGTGGACTGTTACTACCAGCAGCGATGGCTTCAGCAGTGGGTCCAGCGTCGATTGCAGCAGCATCCCCAGGACCCGGCAGCCTTGGCCTGGAAAGGCTCCCTGCTAATCGACCAGGGAAAGCTGGCTCAGGCAAGAAAAGAACTGGCCCGGGCTTACAAGCAGGAACCCAGTCCGCTGGTGCGGCAACTGCTGCTGGAAAGCAGCCTGAAGCTGCTGGAGCAAGATTACCGCAAGTATGCGTCGCTGACCGACCAGATCCGCCAGTTGCTCGTCTTTCCCGAAGAAAAAGTGCGTTTCCTGCTCACGCTGGCTTCGGCCCACGAAAACGTCGGACAGTGGAGCGAAGCGTTCGACACGTACCACCGTCTGGCCCGGGTGGGCGAGGGACTGGACGGGCTGATTCCCACCAACGACGGCACTCTGGTGCGGCAACAGCGCTGGCTGGCTTGGCGGCTGGCCGCCGTGTATCAGAAGGCCGCCGAGGAACAACGCCAGCAACTGGACGCCAAGGTCCAGCAGCAGCTCCAACGCTTTCTGGCCGAAGAGAATCACGAGGCCCTGGCCCGCTTCTTGACCCTGTATGCCTTCCACCCCTTGGCCGACCGGGCCCGCGACGCCCTGCTGAAGCAGTTGCAAGACCAGGGCGCCACGCTGGAACGCGAGCTGCTGTTGCACCAACTGGCCCAATCGGCCGATAGGGCAACGGCCGCCCAGGCCCTGCTGGAACTGGCCCAACTGTTCCACCAGGCCGGCCGTCCGCTGCAATGCGCCTGGCAGTTGCGCAGGTTGCGGCGGGAATACGCCGGGGTAACGCTCAAGGACGGGACGACGGTCGAGGAAGCGGTGCGGCGGTTTTCGCTTCCGCCGTTGGCTGCCCGGATTGCCGCGGATGAACCGCCCCAACCCGTGCGGTGGAAGCCCGCCGTGGGAGCGGCTCGCCCCGTAACTGAACGGCTCTATGCCATTCCGGTGCGGATGCTTTCCGATTCCTCGCCCGGCAGAGTGCTGATGTTCGACCACCAGCGCCGGACGCTGACCGGCTTGGACGGAGTCGGACGCACGCTCTGGAAAGTCTCCCTGGTCAGCCAGCCCAACACCGGATACGTCTCTCCGGCCATTATGCGCGCTCGGGCTCTGGGCAATCTGGTGCTCTTTTCGATGGGTTACCAGCTTTACGCCGTGGACGGCATCACGGGCAACGGGCGGCTGTTGTGGAAAAAAGACCTCCGCACGCAATCCGAAGTGCGTCCCTTTGGCATCCGCACCCAGATGATTGGCACGCCTTGGGGCGAGCGGTTCAGCTACGCCACCGACAACCTGGGGCGTCCCGTCGGGCTGCTGGGGCCTGTGCTGCCCAATCAGGTCCACGTCCAGGTGGGCGGCGAGCTCCAGGCCCTGGAGCCTCTGACCGGCAAAGTGATCTGGAAACGCGAACACATCCCGGCCGGAAGCGTCGTGCTGGGCGACGCCCGCACCCTGGTGGTCATTCCGCCCGGGGGCGGACAATCCCTGCTGCTGGAGACGGCCACCGGCAAGCTGATCAAGCGGGTAAGGCTCCCCCATCGGTTCCAGGGGATTGTCGCTTCGCACGGGTCGCAACTGGTGCTGTGGAAGTACCGCACCGGCAAAATCGACCTGGAAATGCTGGACCCCCGCGAAGGCAAAACCCTGTGGAAACGGACCGTGCCCAACGGAACCAAGGCGGTTCAGTTCACCGAGTCGCTTTTGGCACTGCTGGCTCCCAACGGTCAGCTTCAGGTGCTCAAGCTCCCCCAGGGAGAAGTGTTCATTAACCAGAAAGTGGAGCTCCACGGTGCCCTGATGGAGCTGCACGCCGTGGTGCAGGGAGACCAGTTGCTCGTGGTAGCCAACTCCCGCATGCGGAACAACCAGGAGATCGGCTATGTGAGCCCGATTCCCGGAGGGAGCCGCTGCGTGCGGATTAACGGATACTTGCACTGTTTTTCGCGAACCACCGGACAGCACCTCTGGTCCACGCTGGTGCAGAACCATAGCCTGATGCTGGATCAGCCGTGGGCCATGCCGATGGTGGTGCTGGCCAGCCATATTTACCGGCGGCGCCAGGGCCGCGGAAGCACCTATCACGCTCTGGCCTGCATCGACCGGCGCACCGGGAAGTTCGTCTTCGAGCAGGAGTTCGACGGTTCGGTCAGCAGCTACCAGGCTTTCGGCGATGTGCATAATGGAACCGTCACCGTAACCGCCAGCCGCCGGATTGTGTTTACTCCACAGCCAATCCAGACCGAGGTTCCGGCGGCCTCTCGCGAATCCAAACCGTTGGTGGCGCCGGAACCAAGGGCCAAGTAGCAGGCAAGCAGCGGGACAAACGCCGCCGCGCAGTGGAAATAAGGTGGGCAATGTGCCTTTCCCATCCAGACGGCGCCTTGTACCTGTCAACAGCAGAGATTCCGGAACTCCCGCGGTGGCAGCTTGCCGCTTCTTGCCCTGGGCAAGGTGGCCGGAAGATAGGGAGGAACCGCCATGAATGGGAAATTGGGGTTGCAGGTGGTGGTACTTCTGTTGGGGCCGCTGCTGGCAACAGCCGCGGCCCAGCGCGCAGTACGCGTCGTCCAGCAGACGCGGTTGGACGGCGGAGTGGTGCGAGCTGTCAGTCCCACCCGGATCACACTGGCCGACGCCCAAGGCAACACGTTCGTCTGCCATGTGGGAACCGACGCTCGCCGGGGGGTGGCGCTTGCGGCCGGGGTCATCGCCTTTGAATCCCAGGTGCGCGTCACAGGACAAATTGCTCCCCGGCAACTTCGGCCCGGGATGGTCGTTACCGTCGAAGCGGTGCTGAGCCGGTCGGGAACGCCCCGGCAGCCGCTGCGGCAAATCACCTGGAAGCCGAAACTCACCCCGGAAGTCAAACGTCTGGAAGCGGTAGCAGACACGAAGACCCACCGCTACCGCATCACCGGCGCGGTGGTTCGCAACACGCGTTCCGGGCTGACGCTGCAAGTGCCGCGCAATCCCTGGTTCCGGAAGCGGCAACTAAAGTTTCGTTTGGCACGCGACGCCCACGTCAACCTGGAAGCGACCGACCTGGAGCGAGTCAAGCCCGGAGACCGCGTGCTGCAAGCCCTGTTGTGGAAGTTCGACACGGGGGATTGGGTCGTCAAGTCCATCCATGTGCAACTGGCCCCCCAGGACGGCGACACCGCTCCTGGACGAACCAAGGCCGAAGACCGTTACGCCCGGTATTCCGACGCGCCGCGCAAGCCCCGCGACGTGCGTTCGGCCCATTTCCTGTTGCATACCGACATCTCGGAACGAAAGGTCCGCATCCTGCTGGATAGGCTGGAAACCATGTACAGGCTGCTGGCCAAGTACTTCGGCCGTCGCCCGCGGCAGCCGATTCGCTGCTTTGTCGTCCGCGACCTTGCCCAATGGCCCGCGGACACCTTCCCGCCCGAGGCTTTTCTGAAAATCAGAAACCGCGAAGGGGTAACCATCCACCGCACCCTGGGAAGCCAGGTGCAGGCAATTGTCTATTCCTGCGACAATCCGGAAGTGGTCCAGCACGAAGCCGTACACGCCTTTTGTGCGTTGACTTTCGGTTCCACGGGCCCCACCTGGTATGCCGAAGGAATTGCGGAATTGGGCCACTATTGGAAACCCAACCAACTGGCCGTGGACGTGCCGCCGGTGGTGATTACCTATCTAAAAACCTCGCGGCCTAAAACGCTTGCCGAAATCGTCGCCCCCGGGCAGATTACCGGCGATTCCTGGCAAGCCTACGCTTGGCGTTGGGCGCTGTGCTACTTGCTGATGCACAACCCGAACTACGCCCCGCGTTTCCGCGCCCTGGGCATCGGGCTGATGAGCAGACGGCCGGGCGTGAGCTTCCAGAGCGTCTACGGTCCCGTGGCCCGGCAGATTTCTTTCGAATACGACTTCTTTGTCAAACACGTGGACAATGGGTTTCGGGCCGACCTGGTCGCCTGGGACTGGAAAACGCGGTTCCGTCCTTTGCGCATCGGTGCCCGGCGCACCGTGACCGTCAAGGCCAAAGCCGGCTGGCAAGCCACCGGCGTCAAGGTCCAGGCTGGGGAAGGATACCGCTATCGGGCCGCAGGCACCTGGAAAATCGACTCGCTGGAAGCGGTCACAGCCGACGGGCGTCCCGACGGCCAAGGACGCCTGGTGGGCGTGTTGTTTCAGAACTTCCAGCTTTCCGAGCCGTTCGAGCTGGGGGCCGAAGGCACCTGGACGGCTCCGGCCTCCGGCCAACTGTTCGTTCGTTGCCGCGACGCCTGGTCCCAATTGGGCGACAACTCCGGCAGTGTCGTGCTGACTATCGAGCGGGAATAACATTTCCCCAGCCGTTCCCAAGACGGACCAGCGGAGTTTTCGCTGGCTTCCGGCCGGTTGGTTCGACGGCTTGCTTCTTCACAGAGCTCGTCGTTCGGTGTGGCCGGGCCATCGCCTGGTGGCGGTAGCCTTCGGGTTTGGCCGCCGGTGTTCTGGGTTCAAACGCCCTGTTCGCCCACACAGGACAGCCGCTTTTCAGCCAGCAGGCGGCGGCTTACAATTCGGGCATTGTGGACGGCCGACCAGGGAAGTTTCTCTGCGGCGCCCCGTTCCGGCACCGCAACTTCACGCCCAAGGAACAAACCATGGCCCAAGGCGTTTACACGTTTTCGCCCGGCCCGGCGGTATTGCCCCTGCCGGTTTTGCAACAGGCCCAACGGGAACTAGTGGCCCTGGAGGGGATTGGAATCTCTCCGTTGGAGATGAGCCACCGTTCGGAGTGGTTCGCCCAGGTGCTGGAAGAGACGACAGCCAATCTTCGCCGCCTGCTTCGCTTCGGCGAAGACTACACGGTGCTCTATCTCCAGGGCGGCTCCCGGCTTCAGTTTTCCATGGTGCCGATGAACCTGCTGCGGGGAAGCAAACTGCCGGCCGACTACATCCTCACCGGTTCCTGGGGCAACAAGGCGGTGGTCGAGGCGCGCCGCGAGGGGACGGTCCACGTGGCCTACGACGGCAAGGAGCACAACTACCGTCGCGTGCCGCAGCCGGACGAGCTGGAGCTTTCGCCCGAGGCGGCCTACGTCCACTTCACCTCCAACGAGACGATCCAGGGCGTACAGTTTCGCGAGCCCCCACCCGGTGGCGGCCCACTGGTGTGCGACGCCTCGTCGGATTTTCTTTCCCGGCCCATCGAGGTGGACCGGTTCGGGCTGATCTACGCCTGCGCCCAGAAAAACGCCGGTCCGGCCGGGGTAACCGTAGTCATCATCCGCAACGAGCTGCTGGACCGGGTGCCCGAGGGATTGCACTCCATGCTCGACTACCGGCAGCACGCTCAAGCCGGCTCGCTGCTGAACACCGCCCCGGTGTTCGCCTGCTGGGTGGTGCTGCTAGTGACCCGGTGGCTGCTGGAAGAGGTCGGCTCGCTGGAAGCGATGGAACAGCGGAATCGGGCCAAGGCCCAGTTGCTTTACGAAGTGCTGGACCAGTACCCGGACTTCTACATCGGCCACGCCGACCCGGAAAGCCGTTCGCTGATGAACGTGACGTTCCGCCTTCCTTCGGAGGAACAGACTCGGGCGTTCCTGGCCGAAGCGGACGCCCAGGGTCTGAAGGAACTCAAAGGACACCGTTCCGTGGGCGGGATTCGCGCTTCGATCTACAATGCCATGCCGGTCGAAGGCGTGGAGAAGCTGCGCGAGTTCATGCTTCAGTTTGTCAAACGAGCCGCCGTTTCACGGTAGTTTCTGATGAACGTCTAACAAACGTCTAAAATCGCCGTTTTCAATCCGCCGTTGCGCCTGCCGGTCGAGGTATTTTATGAAGCTGGCTTTCAGTTCTAACGCGTATCTCAATTTTTCTATTGAGGAAACCATCCGCCGCATTGTCCAGGCCGGCTACGAGGGAATCGAGCTGCTGGCCGACGTACCCCACGCTTGGCCCGCCGGACTGCTGCCCGAGCAAAAGGAGCGAATCCGCCGCGCGTTGGAAGAACACCGGCTTGAGATTTCCAATATCAACGCCTTTATGATGAACGCCGTGGCCGATCCGCGGCAGCCGTACTGGCACCCATCCTGGATTGAGCATCCGCACTATCGGGCCATCCGCCGCGAGCATACGAAACGGGCGCTGCGGCTGGCGCGGGAACTGGGTGCGCCGAACATCACCACCGAGCCGGGCGGGCCGCTGGAGCCGGGGCAAAGCTGGGCCGACGCCGCCCGCACGTTCTACGACGAACTGATGCCCTGTGTCGAAGTGGCCGAAGAAGTCCAGGTGCTGCTGCTCATCGAGCCGGAGCCGGGACTGCTCATCGAACGCTTCGAGCAATACGAGGAGTTTGTTGCCCGAATCGATTCGCCCTGGGTGGGCTTGAACTTCGATATAGGACACGCCTACTGCGTGGGCCAGGACCCGCAGGACTGGGTGGCCCGAATGGCTGCGCACACGAAGCACTATCACCTGGAAGACATCGCTGCCACGCGGGTCCACCAGCATTTGATTCCCGGGCACGGGGCCATTGACTTTGAAGCCACGCTCCGGGCCATTCGCGACAGCGGATACCAGGGCTGGCTGACCGTGGAGCTTTACCCCTATATCGACCAGCCGGACCGGGCCGCCGCGGAAGCCCATGAATACCTAGGCCGCCTGTTGAAAAAGCTGGAAGAGGAATAAAAAACCCACTTGTGGCGCCCGGGAGACTTTTTGCTCGAAACACTGTGGCTACCAATTCGTTTTTGAGCAGATGCGGAAGGGGTGATCCCCCGGCGAGTAGAATCGTCTCCGAGTATGCTCAAAGAGTATTGGCTGAGTACTTAGGGGCGTTGTCTTGACAACGGGAAACGCTTGCTCGTCGCGTTTCTCCGGAAGTTGACGCCTCCGGCTCGCCGAGGGCCGATTCTCAAGCAGCGATAACGAGCTGCCGATTACGAATGACAAGGACGAGCACGAGTACGAACAGGAACGCTTCGATTTCCGCTGGGGCGGAAGCTCCTCGCGCAAGGCGCACGGCGCAAGTCGCAAGC